>NZ_JBEPAL010000042.1:0-77481 GCF_040298625.1 Streptomyces sp. NPDC001532 | reverse complement strand
GGTCGGCGCCGGTGCCGGGCCCACGCCGGTGCCGGGTCGGCGCCGGTCAGTGGACGCTGTCCGTGCACTCCGCCGGGAACAGCACCGCACCCGGCGGCAGTTCGCCCGGCTGCCGGGCTCTCACCCGCAGACACGCTTCGACGGAGCCCTCCGCGGGCGGGTATTCGACGGTGACCCCGCTCAGCTCGGTGACGGCACCGGCGACCTGCATCTCCGCCGCGTGCACGCCGTCGGGGAGACGGCCGGCCAGCACGCCGAAGGCTGCCGTGTCGTCGCCGTCGGCGACGCACTCGCGGATCTCGAAGCGCCAGTGCGCGGCCGCGTCGGCCAGCAGAGCCTTGCCCCGCTTCCCCAGCCCGAACAGGAGATCGGTGCGTGCTCGCAGATGGTGGGCGATCACGCAGCAGAGGGGCACGGCGGTGCCGTCAGGAGCCACCATCCGCGTGTACCCGGCGTGCGGATAGCACGACAGGGCCTCGGCGAGCAGCCCCAACGCGGTGTCCCTGGCCGCCTGGCGACCGCGCTGGGCGATGTCCAGAAGCAGTGGGGCCGCGACCGCGGCGGCCGGGAACACCGCGGCACTGTGGCCGTGGACGATCCCACCGCCGCCGAGCAGCGAGCCGGCCTTCGCCGCCTGCACCGGGTTCGCCGCCTCGGCCAGGGCGCGCATGCCGCGGGCGGCGCGTTCCGGTTCGTACCGGTGAGGAGGGCCGGGCACGGAATCCCAGTCCACCGCGTCGATCTCGTCCAGCACCGTGGCATCCTCGCACAGGTCCGTTTGAACAGGTGGCCGACCAGCGGCACGTGTCGGCGCCGGCCGCTTCGCGCGCACGGTCTACGAGGACGCCTTCCCCGCTCCCCGCCACACCGTCATGTCCGCGTACAGGAAGCTCACCCCGCTGTCCGGCAGCGCGGTCGACTTCACCTGGACCACGAGCAGGGCGATGTCGCCGGACGGGTGCTCGACGCAGATCTCGCTGCCCGCCGCCACCGCGGCCAGCGGCAGCTCGTGGCTGTCGGCACCGTCAAGAGCGATGCGACACGCGTCGAGGCCGCCTCCCGGGTCGCCGTACACCACGTTCAGCACGCTGGTGTCGCTCTCCAGGGCGCAGCTGTCCGAGTCGCAGACGAAGCGGATGTCCCCCTTGCGGTCCTCTCGCCCCACCGGCTCCTTGATGTCGAGTGAGTTCTTCTCGTCCAGCCAGGTGAGGGGGTAGCCGACGGCGCGCGGCGTCTCGTGCGCGGCCGAGGAAGGGCTCGACGCGTCCGGCTGCTCGCCGCCGGTGCCCGACGCCCGGCTCTCGCCTCCCGATCCCTCCGCACCGGCCCCGGCACGCCCCGCCGGTGACGACGCCGACGAGCGGGCGGTCCCCTCGGGGCCGGGCGTCGAGGATGCCGCCGCGCTCCGGTCGCCGCCCCGGTCGTCGGACTCCCTGGCCTTCCACATCAGGCCTGTCAACAGCAGCGCGCCCGCCGTCACCGTGGCCGCCGAGATCAGGGCGACGCGGCTGCGGCGGGCCCGGCGACCGTCCGGCCGTGCCGGGTGCGGTCGCGCGATCAGCGGCAGCGTGTGGACCGGGGTGGGGTCGGGCAGCTGGGCGGGGATCGCCGGCTCGGAGCCGGTGTACTCCCGCCAGACGGCCGGTCCGCCGCCCGCGTCGGCGTCCCGGCCCAGCCGCTGACGGCACCACTCGACGACCTCGGCCGGGGTGGCGCGCTTCGCGGGGTCGGCGGCCAGGCACCGTGCCATCAACGGCCGGAGCTGCTCGGGCAGGAGGGACAGCTCGGGCTCGGAGTGCACGATCCGGTACAGGATGCCGACCGAGGAGCCCTCCCCGTACAGCGGTCTGCCCAGTGCCGCGAACGCCGCCGTCTGACCGAGTGCGAAGACGTCGGTCGCCGGGGTCACGTCACCGGTGGACGCCTGCTCGGGCGCCATGAAGGACGGTGTGCCGACGGCGGAGCCCGTCGCGGTGTGAGCGGTGAGGTCGGCGGCGAGCGAGATACCGAAGTCGATCACTCGCGGCCCGTCCGCGGCCAGCAGCACGTTCGACGGCTTCAGGTCCCGGTGCACGATGCCCGCCGCGTGGATGGCCTGAAGTGCCTCGGCCACGCCCGCCATCAGCCACAGCACCGCGGGCACCGGCAGCGGTCCGTGCCGGGTGACGGCCTCGGCGAGGGAGGGTCCGGGCACGTAGAGCGTGGCGAGCCAGGGCGGTACGCCGTCGGCGTCGGCGTCGATCAGCTCGGCGGTGTACGCGCCGCGGACCCGCTGGGCCGCCTCGATCTCGCGGCGGAACCGGCGACGGAAGTCCGGGGCGTCGGCGAGCTCCGGCCGCACCACCTTGATCGCCACGGGCCGGCCGCCCTGGGTGTGCGACAGGTAGACCCGGCCCATGCCGCCGGCGCCGATCCGGGCGGCGAGGCGGTAACCGGCCACCGTGTGCGGGTCGTCCGCCTGAAGCGGCTGGAACACCTCGGTCGCGTTGTCCATCGGCTGTCGTCCCCCTGCTGCTCCGGCGCCCGGACACCCCGTTCGCCACTCCCCCAATGTGCTGATCCTAAGAGGCGTGCGGCGGTCGCGTCGGACCGGATCCCGGACGCCCCGCCCACGCGGTGGGAACGTGCCCATAGAGTGCGGGGTGTCCCGACGACCACCGCCGAACAGGAGAAGCACGTGACCGAAGACCCCGTCCGTTGGGGCGTCCTGGCGACCGGAGGCATGGCCGCCGCCTTCACCGAGGACCTGCTGCGCTTGCCGGACGCGCGGGTCACCGCCGTCGGGTCCCGGTCGGCCGAGTCCGCGCAGCGGTTCGCGACGCGGTTCGGCATCCCCCGCGCCCACGGCAGCTGGCGGGAGCTGGCCGCCGATCCCGAGGTGGACGTCGTGTACGTGGCCACCCCGCACGCCCAGCACGTCGCGGCGGCGACGGCCTGTCTGGAGGCCGGCAAGCCGGTGCTGTGCGAGAAGCCGTTCGCGCTCAGCGGCCGGCAGGCCCGGCAGCTGACCGAACTGGCCGAGAAGCAGGACCTGTTCATCATGGAGGCGATGTGGACGTGCCTCAATCCCACCGTGCTCCGCATCGCGGAACTCGTGGCCGACGGCGCCATCGGCCAGGTCCGCGCCCTGCACGCCGACTTCGGAGGACGGGTGACCGCTCCCCCGGAGCACCGGTTGTGGGACCCCGCGGCCGGCGGCGGCGCGCTGCTGGACCTGGGCACCTACCCGGTCTCCTTCGCCCAGCTCGTCCTCGGCGCTCCCGACACCGTCACCGCCCACGCGACCCTGTCGCCGCAGGGTGTCGACGAGCAGACGGGCATCCTGCTCGGCTACGCCGACGGTGCCTTGGCGGTCCTGTCGTGCTCGCTGCTCGCCGTGGACGAGCGCCGGGCGGCGGTGTACGGCACCACGGGCCGCATCGAGATACCGGCCGAGTTCTACAACCCCCGCTCCTTCGTCCTGCACCGGGACGGACACGAACCGCGGACCGTGACCGCCCCACCGCAGGAGGGCAACGGCTACGGCCACCAGGCGCGGGAGGTCATGCGCTGTCTGCGGGCCGGGCTGACGGCGTCGCCGCTGATCCCGCCGGCGCACACCCTCGCGGTGATGGACACCCTGGACGCGGTGCGCGAACGGATCGGGGTGCGCTACCCCGGGGAATGACCGTCCGCCGGCCGATCCGGAGCCGGCGGGCCCCCGGGCCGGTGAACGCGCCGAGCCCGTCCTCCGGTCCGGTGATCCGGGCCGGAGGACGGGCCGCGGTGCGGCACCCGTGCGGGGCGGACGGTGGGTGCCGCACCGGGCCGGGGTCAGGCGCCGGGCAGGACGCCGGTGCGGGCCACCCGGGAGTACCAGCGGGCGCTGGCCTTGGGGATGCGCCTGCCGGTCGGGTAGTCCACGTAGACGGCGCCGAAGCGCTTGCTGTAGCCGTGCGCCCACTCGAAGTTGTCCAGCAGCGACCACAGGAAGTACCCGCGTACGTCGGAGCCGTCGCGCAGCGCGTCGTGGACGGCGGCCAGGTGGTCGCGCACATAGGCGATCCGGGCCGGGTCGTTGACGTTGCCCTCGGGGTCGGCGTAGTCGTCGAACGCCGCGCCGTTCTCGGTGATGACCAGCGGCAGCTCCGGGAAGTCGGAGGACAGCCGGCGCAGCAGCTCGTACAGACCGGTCGCGTCGATGGCCCAGCCCATGGCGGTGGTCTCGCCCGGGGACTGGTGGAAGGCGACCTCGTCGGCGCCGGGCCACGGGCTGAACTCGCTTCTGCCGTGGCCGTCGGAGGTGTGGGTGCCGGTGCCGTCGGCCCGGGAGACGAGGGTGGGCGAGTAGTAGTTGACGCCGAGGAAGTCCAGCGGCTGGTGGGCCGTCTCCAGGTCGCCGTCGCGCACGAAGGACCAGTCGGTCAGCGTCACGGTGTCCTTGAGGAGATCCTCCGGGTAGGCGCCGCGCAGCATCGGGCCGGTGAAGACGCGGTTGGCCAGTGCGTCGATGCGGCGGGCGGCGTCGGTGTCGGCCTCGGTCGCGGTGAGGGGGCGTACGTGGTGGATGTTGAGGGTGACCGAGCACTGGGCGTCGGCGCGGACCCGGTCGCGCACCGCCTGGACGGCAAGGCCATGACCGAGGTTGAGGTGGTGGGCGGCGCGCAGCGCGGCGACCGGGTCGGTGCGGCCGGGGGCGTGCACTCCGGAGCCGTAGCCGAGGAAGGCGCTGCACCAGGGTTCGTTGAGGGTGGTCCAGGTGCGCACCCGGTCGCCGAGGGCGTCGGCGGCCAGGGCCGCGTACTCGGCGAACCGCTCGGCGGTGGCGCGCTCGGGCCAGCCGCCGGCGTCCTCCAGCTCCTGGGGCAGGTCCCAGTGGTAGAGGGTGGCGACGGGCTGGATGCCCTTGTCGAGCAGTTCGTCGACGAGGCGCCGGTAGAAGTCGAGTCCCTTCTGCACGGCGGGGCCGCGGCCGGTGGGCTGGATGCGCGGCCAGGCGAGCGAGAAACGGTAGGCGCCGACGCCGAGTTCGGCCATGAGGGCGACATCCTCGCGCCAGCGGTGGTAGTGGTCGGTGGCGATGTCACCGGTGTCGCCGTTGCGGACCCGGCCCGGGGTGCGGGCGTAGGTGTCCCAGATGGACGGGGTGCGGCCGTCCTCGGTGGCGGCCCCCTCGATCTGGTAGGAGGCGGTCGCGGTGCCCCAGAGGAAGCCCTTCGGGAAGGTGCGGGCGGCGTCCGGGGCGGACGCGGTCTGCTGCTGTGCTGCGGTGACCACGTATGTCCTTTCGAGAGTGGGGTGAGGCGGAGGGGCGGGATCGGTCGGGGCGGGCTCGGTTGAGGCCGGGTCGGTCGGGGAGGGCTCGGTTGAGGCAGGGTCGGTTGCGGCGGGGTCGGTCGGGGCGGGGTCGGTTGGGGCGGGGTCGGTCGGGGCGGGGTCGGTTGGGGCCGGTCGGAGAGGGTGGGTGATGGGGGTGGCTCGTGGGGCGGGTCAGCCCTTCACCGCGCCGGCCATGATGCCGCTGACGATCTGCCGGCCGAAGACGATGAACATCGCCAGCAGCGGGAGTGTGCCGAGGAGTGCGCCCGCCATGATCAGGGACTGGTCGCGGACGTATCCGGCGCTGAGCTGGGTGAGGGCGACGGGGACGGTCGGGTTGGTCATGTCGAGCACCACGAACGGCCAGAAGAAGTCGTTCCAGGCGTGCACAAACGTGATCATGAAGAGGACCGCCATCGCGGGCCGCGCGACGGGCAGCACGATGCTCCAGAAGATCCGCAGCGAGTGCGCGCCGTCCACCCGGCCGGCCTCGACCAGTTCGTCGGGCAGCGCCTCCGAGAGGTACTGCCGCATGAAGAAGACGCCGACGGCGCTCACCAGGGTGGGGAAGATGACGGCGGGCAGCTGCTGCGACCAGCCCAGCTCGGACATCATCATGAAGAGCGGTACGACACCGAGCTGCGGCGGCACCATCATGGTGCCGATCACCAGCATGAGCAGGACGTTGCGGCCCTTGAAGCGCAGCTTGGCGAAGGCGAAGCCGGCGAGGGTCGCGAACATCACCGTGGACAGGGCGATCACACCGGCCACGATCGTGCTGTTGATCATGGCCTTGCCCATGGCCGCCTCGTCCCAGGCGCGGGCGAGGTTGCTGAACAGGTTCGGTCCGGGCAGGAACGGCGGCGGTGTCTGGCTGACGCGGGTGTTGTCGGTCGAGGCCGCCACCATCGTCCAGTACAGCGGGAAGATCGACACGATCGCGGTGATCGCGAGCAGGACATAGGAGAGCGGCCCCGCGTGGTGCTGGCGGCCGGCTCCCTGGCGGAGCAGCCGGCGGCCGCCGCGGGCGGTGGTCTTCGGAGCGAGGGTGCGGGCCGGCGCGTCCGTCCGGACCGGGAGGCTTTCTGTGGTCATGACGACTCCTGGTCAGGACGTACGGGCGCGCAGGCGCTTGAACAGGCGCTGCGCCACGAAGACGAGGACGAGCAGCAGGAACATCGCCCAGGCGACCGTCGCCGAGCGGCCCATCTGGTAGTTCTTCCAGCCCTCCTCGTACAGCAGCAGGCCCAGGGTCTGGTACTGGTTGTCGGCGCCGCCGGTGACGCCGTTGGGGCCCTGGCCGAAGATCAGCGGCTCACCGAAGAGCTGGGTCGCGCCGATGGTGGAGAGCACGATGGTGAAGACGATGGTGGAGCGGATCCCGGGCACGGTGACATGGGTGAACTGCTTCCACCGGGAGGCGCCGTCGATGGCCGCGGCCTCGTAGCGGTCGGCGGGGATGGCCTGCATGGCGGCGAGGTAGAGCAGCGCGTTGTAGCCGGTCCAGCGCCAGATGACGATGGTGGAGATCGCGGCCTGGGCAGGCCATTTGTCGGCCTCCCAGTTCACCGGGTCCAGGCCGACCGTGCCGAGCGCCCAGTTGATCATGCCGAAGTCGCGCTCGAAGAGCATGGTGAAGACCAGGGCGGCGGCGCCGACCGAGGTGGCGTACGGCACGAGCGAGGCGACCCGGAAGAACAGCGAGCCGCGCATCCGGTAGTTGAGCAGGTGCGCCAGGCCGAGGGCCATCAGCAGCTGCGGCACCGTGGAGATGACGCCGATCGTGATGGTGTTGGCCAGTGCGTTCCAGAAGCGGTCGTCGTTCCACAGCTCGACGTAGTTGTCGAAGGCCACCCACTCCATGACGTCCAGGGTGGCGAGCTCCACCCGGTGCAGGGAGATCCAGGAGGTGTAGACGAGGGGGTAGAAGCTGAACGCGGCGAACACGACGAAGAACGGTGCGACGAAGGCGTAGGGGGCGCCCTTGACGTCGAGGCGGTGCAGCAGCGCGCCGCGTCGCCGGCCGGCGCCTTCGCCGCCTGCGGTCGGGGACGGACCCCGACGGGCCTCGCCGGCCTGGGCCTTGGTGGTGGAGGTGGCCACCGGACTTCCTTCCTGAGAGCGGATGAGTGGGCCGGGGCCCGGGCCGCCGTCGTCGCGGACGGGCGGCCCGGGCGGCCGGTGCGGGATACGGTCAGCCGACCGCCTTCTCGATGCGCTCCGCGGTGGTGTCCCAGGCCTCGTCGCGTGAGGTGCCCTGCTGCTCGATCAGCGTCAGGCCCTGGGAGAAGGTGTCCTTGATCGTGCCGTCCTTGCGGCCCAGGACCTGCTTGTCCGGGATCTCCTGGGCGGCCGCGCCGAAGATCTCACCGATCGGGGCGTTGTCGAAGTACTCCGAGGTGACCTTCTTGACCTCGGGGCTCTCCAGCGCCTGCTGGGAGGACGGGACGCTGCCCTGCTTCTCGAAGATGTGGGCCTGCTGCTCCGGCGCGGTCAGCCAGGCGACGAGCTTCTTCGCCTCCTCCTTCACCGGGCTCTGCTCGACCACGCCGAGGAAGGAGCCGCCCCAGTTGGCGCCCTTGGGGGCCTTGGCGACATCCCACTTGCCCTTGTTCGCCTCGCCGGCCTTCTCACCGATGTGGCCGAGCATCCAGGCCGGACAGACGGCCGTGGCGAAGGTGCCGTTGGCCAGGCCGGGGTCCCAGCCGGGCTGGAACTGGCGGAGCTTGGCGGTCAGGCCGTCCTCGGCGGCGTCCGCGGCGAGGTTCCAGGCCTCCTTGACGGCCGGGTTCTTGTCGTAGATCAGGTCGCCCTGCTCGTTGTAGTACTGCTCCGGGTAGCCGTAGACCATGGCGTTGAACAGGCCGCTGGCCGCGTCCATGTAGGCCACGTCACCGCCCTTGAAGTCCTTCTTGAAGGTGCGGCCGACCTCGACGTACTTCTTCCAGTCGCCCTCCCACAGCTTGGCGACCTCCTCGCGGTCGGTGGGCAGACCGGCCTTCTCGAAGTAGTCCTTGCGGTAGCAGACCGCCATCGGGCCGATGTCGGTGCCGAGGCCCAGCACCTTGCCGTCCTCGGTGGTGATCTGGGACTGCTTCCACGGCAGGAAGTGGTCGGTGCCCTGCACTCCGGCGAAGTCCGCGAACTTGTCGGCCTGGGTGTCGACGATCTCCTTGGCCCGGCCGATCTCGATGCCCTGGATGTCCTTCAGGCCCTTGCCGGCGGCGAGCCGGGTCTGGAGCGCGGTGTAGTACGTCTGCTCGTCGCCGGCTATCTCGGCCTTGATGTCGACGTTCGGGTTCTCCTTCTCGTACTGCTCCAGAAGGCCGGTCTCCTTGAAGCCCATCACCCCGTACATGCCCATGGTGATGGTGACCTTGCCGTCCTTCTTGCCACCGCCCGTGACGGAGTCGTCACCGCCGCCGCAACCGACGACGAGCGCGAGCGCGCCGACGGCGGCGACGGCCGCGAGCGCTCCGGTCCGCGATGACCTTCGAACGATTGCCATGTTTCTTCCTCCAAGCGACGGCGCCGACTGCGCCGGAGCAGCGGGTTCCGCGACGACTGCGGTGGTGGGCGTTTTGTCGGTGGGCACGTTCCCACCGAGGGGTGGGAACGTGCCCACCGATGGATGGAAGACTCGTGGCAGGGGTCGGCCATGTCAATAACTTGAAAACAATTGGCCACGGGGCGCCGGTTCCGGTGTTCGGTTCGTGACCCCGGTGGGGGTGCTGTCCCCGGCACCGCGTCTGCCACAATTGCCGCTGGTCACGTCCGCGGTCCGGGCCGCCGCGACTGCTGCCGGGAGGAGCACATGACAGGGAACCGCCGTCCCACGATCAAGACAGTCGCCGCCCACGCCGGGGTGGGGCGGACCACGGTGTCCCGTGTCATCAACGGCTCCGAACTCGTCAGCGCCGACGCGCGCGCCAGGGTCCTGGCCGCGATCAAGGAGCTCGACTACGTCCCCAACTCGGTCGCCCGCGGACTGGTCACCAACCGCACCAACGCGGTGGCGCTGGTGATCCCCGAGTCGGAGAGCCGGCTCGGCTCGGAGCCCTTCTTCGCCGCCCTGATCCGCGGCGTCAGCGGCGCGCTCTCCGAGACCCGCACCCAGCTCCAGCTGATGCTCGTCCGTGACCAGTCCGAACGCGACCAGCTGACGGCGTCGGTGGCGACCCGCCGCGTCGACGGGGTGCTGCTGGTCTCGGTCCACGCCCACGACCAACTGCCCGGCATGCTGGAGGAGATGGGCCTGCCGACGGTACTGGCCGGCCGCCGCGACGAGAGCGAGCGGCTGAGCTACGTCACCTCCGACAACGCCGGGGGCGCCGCCGCCGCCGTCCGCCATCTGCTGGCCGGCGGCCGGCGCCGGGTCGCCACCATCACCGGCGCGCTCGACATGGACGTCGGCCGCAGCCGGCTCGCCGGGTGGCGCGCCGCCCACGAGGAGGCGGGCGTCCCGGCCGACGAATCCCTCGTCGAGGTGGGCGACTTCACGGAGGACGGCGGACGTCGGGCGATGCGTTCGCTTCTTGAACGTGCGCCGGATCTGGACGCCGTGTTCGCCGCGTCCGACCTGATGGCCGTCAGCGCGCTCAGTGAACTGCGCCGCCAGGGACGGCAGGTGCCGGGCGATGTCGCCGTCGTCGGTTTCGAGGACTCCGTACTCGCCCGCCACACCAACCCGCCACTGACCACGGTCCGGCAACCGGTCGAGGAACTGGGCCGCACCATGGCCCGGATCCTGCTCGACGAGATCACCGAGACCGACCCGGAGCCACGGCAGTTGACGCTGCGTACGGAGTTGGTGGTGCGGGAGTCCTCCTGAGGTGCGCGGCGGGGACTTCGAGATCCCTGCACTGCACTGCACTGCTCCGCCCTGCTCTGCACCTGCCCTGTCCCTGCCTGCGCGTCGGGTCGGCGCGGCGCCGGGCTGCGGCGTGTCGGCTGTGGCCGGATACTGGGCTTGTGGGCGGCCGTACTGCCGGCGAGTGCGGGCGTCGGCAGATCCGCGACCGATGCTCCCGGCGGGCGGCAGCCATGAACCACCCTGATCATGAGCACTGGGGGCCGCGGCCCGCGTCCGGAGGAACGGCGCGGTCCGCAGGCAGCGCAGCGGCGACCCGGCCGCCCGCCAGACGGAGACGCCGCGTCTTCTGGTGGGTCTTCCTGGCCATCCAGGTTCTTTTCGTGATCTGGATCGTGTCGGGGGTGAGCGGCAGTTCGGGGCAGCCGTCGGACTGCGACGCGCTCGGTGCGGAGAGTTGCAACGACGCGGAGACGGTCGGCACAGCCATCGGTGTCGGACTCGTCATCGTCCTGTGGGCTGTCGTCGACCTCATTCTCGGGATCGGTTACGCGGTCTGTCGCCTGGCCGCACGCAAGTAGGCCGGCCTCCTTCCGTTGCCTCGGCCTCCGCACCGGACCCGGCAGTGACCCGTGGTCCGTCGTGCCGCGCGAGTGTGGCCGGATCGCCCCGCTCCGGGCGACAATCCGTCACATGCGCGGTTTCCCGCACCTGCATGGATCCTTGTACCAGCGTTGTGCGCCAGTGGAGTCGTCGTCCTGTCCGGCCGGGCGAGGTCACCGGGCCTGGCGCCGCGCGGGAGTGTCGTGACAAGCGCCGGTTCCTCGGGGCCCCGGCGGCAGGACCGGCGGCTGCGTCTGGCGCGGGAGTGGGACGAGGTCGTCGCGCGGGCGCGCCGGCTGGACGGCTTCGCCGACTTCCTGCGACCACCCCGGTTGGCGAGCGTCATGCCCGCCCTGGCCGACGGACCGGCGGTGGTCCTCAACGTCAGCCGGTACCGGTGCGACGCGTTGGTCGTACGCACCGACGGAGTGGAGCTGGTCCCGCTGCCGGGGCTGACGGCCGAGGAGGCGGTGAGCGAGGCCAATGCCCACCTCGCGGCTGTCCGGGAGACGCAGGAGGCGATAGAGGAGTTCGCCGTCCTCAGGGCCGGGTTCGAAGCGGGTGAGCTTCCCGCCGAGGCGTTCCGCCGGTACCACGAGGCGCGCGTCCGGCTCGATGACGTACGCCGTTCGACGGAGGCCCGGCTGGCCGCGGTGGCGCGGTGGATGTGGGACGCGGTGGCGGAGCCCGTTCTGGACGCGGTAGGTCTTCGCGGTAGGCCCACCGCCGAGGGCGACTGGCCGCTCCTCAAGTGGTGCCCGACCGGGCCGTTCACCACTCTGCCGCTGCACGCGGCGGGCCACCACGGGGCGGAGGCGGGGCGCTCGGTGCTGGACCGGGTCGTCTCCTCCTACACGCCGACACTGAGGGCGCTCGTCGCCGCCGGGGGTGCCGGTCCGCGCGGAGGCACCCGGCCGGTGCGGGGCGGGAACGACGGGCTGCTGCTCGTCTCCGTTCCGGAGGTGGCCGGTCAGGTGCAGCTCGCGGGTGTGACCGCCGAACGGGGCCTGCTCGAACGGCTTCTGCCCACCGACATGATCACCGTGCTGCACGGCGCCGACGCGACCCGGGCCCGTGTGCTGGCGGAACTGCCGCACCACCGGTGGGTGCACTTCAGCTGTCACGGCGACCAGGACGTCACCGATCCGGGCAATGGCGGGCTGCTGCTGCACGACGGCCGGCTCACGGTCACCGAACTCGCGGCCCGGGGACACCCCGCCGACTTCGCGTTCCTGTCCGCCTGCAAGACCGCGACCGGCGGCATCGCCCTCGCCGACGAGGTGGTGAGCCTGGCCGCGGCGCTGCGGTTCACCGGGTACCGGCATGTGCTGGCCACGCTGTGGTCGGTGTACGACACGGCCGCCACCGATGTCGTCGCCGATGTCTACGCCGCCCTGGTCTCCCCCGGCGGGGGTCTCGTGCCCGAGCGGTCGGCCCAGGCGCTCCACCGGGCCGTGCGCGGGCTGCGCGACACCGGCCCGCTGAGCTCCTGGGTGCCCTTCGTCCACATCGGCCCCTGACGGCGGCCCGGCACACGGTCCCCTGGAGGTATCTCGTGGCACGTGACGACAGAGGTGACGACGCGGGTCGAGACGGAAGTGACGACGCGGGTGACGACAGCGCGCTCGGCACGGACGGGCATGCGCTGCCGTACCGGGAGAGCACTGAACAGGGCTTCGCGGAGACCGCCGCGCACAGCTTCGTGAGCGCGGCGTACGAGGAGGGTGTGCTGCTGAGCGGGCCGTGTCCGCGCTGCGGCTGCCTGATGGAAGTCGCGCTGGTGCGGGAGGTGTTCTCGAGGCACGTGTTCTCCCGCCGCCTCTCCCCCGGCCGTGACTACCGGACACCGGAGGACGTGCCCCGCCTGGAGCCGTTGATCTGTACGTGCGTCACCCCGCACGAGAACCGGCCCGAAGGGCGAGCCGGGTGCGGGGCCTACTGGCTGCACCCCCTCACGGGAGGCAGGCCGTGAGCGACGACCCTCCGGGGCCGGCGCGCGCCACGCCGGCCGACCTGCTCCGCGCCCAGCACCGGGAACGGCTGCTGCGCGACGAACTGCCCCGCGTCCGCGAGGCGGCGACCGCGTGGCGCAACGGGCTCGGCGTGCTGCTCGCGGGCCTCGGCGCCTTCGGACTGGTCAAAGGGCGTAGCGACGTCGGTCAGTTGGCGTCGGCCTGGTCGGTGGCGGCGGGCGCGCTGCTCGGCGGTGCGCTGCTCGCGGGCGCCACCGGAGCCCTTCTTCTGCTGCGCGCGGCCCACGGCCGTCCCGCCGTCCTCCCGGTCGGTGAGCTGCCCCCGCATCCGATCGCCGAGCGCAGGGAGGCCGGGGCGGCGGCGCGGGCGCTGCGCATCGGCATCGCCTGCACACTGGGCTGCGCGACGCTGCTGGTGACCGCGGTCGGCATCACCTGGTACGGCCCCGGCAGAACGGGCCCGCGCCTCACGGTGGTCACGCCGAGCGGGAGTCTGTGCGGTTCCGTGATCCGGGCCGGCGGAGGAACGCTCGAACTGGCCACTCCGCTCGGGGAGATGACCGTACGGCTGGACGAGGTGCAGGCCCTCCGGCCGGTTGCCGCCTGCCCGCCCCCGTGATCGCGCCCCGGGCCCGTCCTCCCACCGAAGGCGAGGGAACCATGAGCGACCCCGAACCGGACGCGCCGCGCCTCCCCGGCGCGTTGCGGGCCCGTGTGCGTGCCTTCGACAGCGACGACGACCCGCGGCACGTCCTCGACCCGGAGGCGGTACGGGAAGCGGAAGCCGTCGCGCGGTACGCCCACGAGGTGCGGGCCGCCGGGGAGCGCCGGCTGTTCCTCGAATCCGCGGCCGCGCTGGCGGAGTTCCACTGGCGGCACGGCCATCTCACCGAGGACACCGCCGAGGCGCAGCGCTCGGTGCGCTGGTTCACCGAGCTGTACCGGGCCGATCCCCGCTACGTGCCGGCGGAGATACGGCGGATCATCGTGTCCGCGCGCGGCGCCCCGCTCGACTGGTACCTGACCCTGGCGCAGGACCTGCTCGACCACGCCGACCGCGTCGCCCTCGACGAAGCGGTGCACCTCGCCCGGTCCGCCGTGCTGGTGGCCGGCGCCGAGGCGCGTTCCCGTGGCGCGGCGCTCCGCGTGCTCGCCGCCGCGCTCACCCACCGGTTCGACGTCCTGCGGGACCGCACCGACATCGACGAGGCGGCGGCCGTGGGCAAGGAGGCGGTGTCCATGGTGGAACGGGGCGGTGGGCCGCTGCTCACGCTCCTCGGGAATCTCACCGCCACTCTGAGCATGAGGTTCGACGTCTCCGGGGACACCGCGGACCTCGAAGCCGCCGCGGCGGCCGGGCACCGCGCCCTCGCGCTCACCGACTCGGCCCCGGCCCCGTCCCCCACCTCGACGCTGCCCCCGACCTCGGACGCCAACGACCTCGCCGGTGTCCAGGCCAATCTCGCGACCGTCCACTCGCGGCTCTACTGGCGCACCGGCGATCCCGGAGAGCTGGACGAGGCGATCGAGCTGGCCCGGGCGGCGGTCCGGACCGGGCCGAGGCATCCCGAGGCCGGCGGCCACCGGTACAACCTCGCGCTGTTCCTGCTGCGCCGCTACCGGCGTACCAGGCTGTCCGCCGATCTCGGCGAGGCCGTCGTGGCGGGCCGGCAGGCGGTCGCCGTCACCGCATCCGGGCACTACGAATGGCCTGCCTACGCCGCACTGGCCGCCCGGCTCCTGTCGCTCCGCGCCTGGCGCACCGCCTCCCGCACGGATGCCGTGGAGGCTCGCTCGCTCGCCGAGGCGGTGCTCGACGCCTTGCCGCCGGAGCACCCGGACGGACCGGGCCTGCGGTCGCTGTGCCGGACCGTCGGCGACTCGATGACCCGATGGCTCGACCAGCCTCGGGAAGCGGCCCTGGACGAACTCATGGCCGACGTGGGCGATGCGGCCCGCCGGGCGCTCGCACGGGGGCAGAGGTCGGGAGACGCCACGGAGATCGCGTCGGCGGTGTCCTCGCTCACCCATGTCACGGAGGCCCTGCCGCCCGGTCATCCGGCGATGGCCGGCTACCTGGCCTCGCTGGCGAGCGGCCTCCTGCTCCAGTACGAGCGCGTCGGCGACCCGCAGGCGCTGGACGAGGCCCTCGTACAGTCCCGGGCAGCCCTGGAGCTGACCGGTGCGGACGACCCCGACCTCAGCGACCGCTGGGCCACCTACGCGCACGCTCTGCGGCTACGCCTTCAGGACGCCGAAGACCGTGCCGCCGAAGACCGTGCCGCCGAAGACGGTGGCCCCCACGACGGTGGCCCCCACGACGGTGGCTCCCACGACGGTGACGCGGGCGTCGACGCCCGGCTCGACGAGGCCGTCACAGCGCTCCGCGCGGCCGTCGGCGCGGCGCGGAACCCCGAGGACGCGGCCAGGCTCGGCAACAACCTCGCCGTCCTGCTGCGGAGTCGCTCGCGCCGGCGCGGGGACCTCGCGATGCTGGACGAGGCGATCGCGCGGGGGCGGCGCGCGGTCGAGGCGGGACTCCCGGACGCCTTCCACCGCCCGACCAGGCTCGCCAACCTCGCGACCAGCCTGCTGCACCGCCACCTAAGGCGTCCCGGCGCGGCCGACGACCTGGACGAGGCCGTCGCCCTGGCCGAGGAGGCGGCGAGCTCCGTACCCGACGGGCACATCTTCGCGCAGAAGATCCACGCGGAGTGCGCCGCGGTGTTCACCGTGCGGTACGAGGCGCGGGGACGCGCGGACGATCTCGAACGGCTGGTACGGCACCGGAGGGCCGCCCTGCGGTGCACGCCGCCCGGTCATCCCAGCCGCTCCGACAACGCCCGGTTCCTCGCCCTGGCGCTCCACACCGCGTACCGGGCGAGCCCGGAGCCGGCGACCGCCTATGAGGCCCTGGACCTGGCTCGCGAAGCCCTCACCGCACTCACCGCCGGCAGCGCCCCCCGCCCCGCCGCCGGTCACGCGCGAAGTGCCGCCGCACGGCACGAGGAGCTGGTCGAACTGCTCGCCGGGCTGCTGGCCCTGGTGATCCGCGACGGCGACGACGACCCCGCCCACGGGCT
This sequence comes from Streptomyces sp. NPDC001532, assembly GCF_040298625.1. Taxonomy (NCBI): domain Bacteria; kingdom Bacillati; phylum Actinomycetota; class Actinomycetes; order Kitasatosporales; family Streptomycetaceae; genus Streptomyces; species Streptomyces sp. NPDC001532. Next base: position 61,714 of record NZ_JBEPAL010000042.1, on the reverse strand, counting down.
CTCACGGATGTGGGCGATCCTCGAACTGACCCGGCACGGTCATCCGCGGTACGCGGAGGCGTTCGACGTCCTGGAGGTGACGGCGGCGCTGGCGAACGAGCTCCACGCGGGCTTCCTCGCCGGGGGCGATCCGGGTCTGCTGGACGAGGCCGCGGAGCTGCTGCGTTCGGCGCTGGACGGCACCGCGGCGGACGATCCGCGGACCTTCCCGTGCCGGGTGGCGCTGTGCGGGGTGCTGGGGTCGCGCTTCGACGCGCGGGGGGACGCCGCGGACCTGGAGGAGGCGCTGGCCGTGTTCGACCGGCGTGCCCTTCCGGCGGAGGGCCTGAGCGGCTTCGCGCTCGCGCTGCTGCGGCGCCACCGGCTGACCGGCGCCGGCCCGGACATCGACACCGCCATCGAGGTGTTCCGGCTGGAACTCGGTCACCTGCGGGGCGCCCGGTCCGGGCCCGAGCCCGAGCAGTCCGACGTGCGGCGGGAGCTGATCGCCTGCCTCACGCATCTCGGCAGTGCGCTGCGGGAACGACACGAGTCCACGGGCCGGGTCGCGGACCTCGACGAGGCCGTGGAGCACTGCCGGCAGGCGCTCGCCCTGGACCCGGACCACCCCGTACTGCTGTCGAACCTCGGCGGCGCGCTGCGGCGGCGCTCCGAGCCGGCCGGCGATCAGGACGGCCTCGACGAGGCGATCGGCCTGCTGCGGCGGGCCGCCGAGCGGGCACCCACCGCGCAGACCTGGTTCAACCTCGCCATGGCCCACGTGGTCCGGCTGGACGTGACGTCCGACGACGGTGACTACACGGCGGCCCGCACCCACCTCCAGGCCTCCGTCGGCGCGGACGGCCCGGCGACGGCCCGGCTGCGAGCGGCCCAGCAGTGGGCCCGGCTGGCGCTGTCTCGCGGGGACTTCCCGTCCGCGCTCGCGGCCTCCGAGGCCGCCGCGGCCCTGCTGCCGCTGGTCGCCTGGCGGGGACTGAGCCGGGACGGCCAGGAGACCGTGCTGGCCGAGCTCAGCTGGTGGGCCGCCGACGCGGCCGCCGCAGCGGTGTCCGCCGGACGGCCGGAGCGGGCGCTGGAGCTCCTGGAGGACGGCCGTGCCGTCATGTGGTCGCAACTGCTCCAGCTCCGCTCGGATCTGGAGCTGCTGCACGCGACGGCTCCCGAGCTCGCCGCCCGTCTCCACGAGATCCGGCACGCTCTGGAGGAGGCCGAGGGCTGAGCACGACGACTGGCAGCGGCCGGCCGTCGGTACGCGGGCAGCCGTCGGCCCTCCCGTGGGGAGGGCGGGAGGGACGGCGCGGCCCACGCCGGTGCACCGGGGCGGGGCCGGAGCGGCGGCCTTCGGTCGAGGATCACCGCTGGTCACAGCATTGCACTGGTTTCAGCCACACAACAGGGTCGTGACTGAAATTCGTGGTCGCCGCGCTCGTCGGGCGCGTCAGCGCCGGTCCCTGTCCAGTTCCTCGTCCAGCGCGAGGGCCGCCGTGATCAGCGCGAGGTGGGTGAACGCCTGCGGAAAGTTGCCGAGTTGTTCGCCGGTGGGGCCGATCTCCTCGGCGAAGAGGCCGACGTGGTTGGCGTAGGTGAGCATCTTGTCGAAGGCGTAGCGGGCCTGCCCGGTGCGCCCGGCGCGGGCGAGCGCGTCGACGTAGAGGAAGCTGCACAGCGAGAAGGTGCCCTCGCTGCCGCGCAGGCCGTCGGGCGAGGCGGCGGGGTCGTAGCGGTAGACCAGGCTGTCGGAGACCAGTTCGGTGTCCATGGCGTCGAGGGTGGCGAGCCAGCGCGGGTCGCGGGGGGTGATGAAGCCGACCGCCGGCATGAGCAGCAGGGAGGCGTCCAGGACGTCGCCGCCGTAGTGCTGGACGAACGCCTTGCGCCGGTCGCTCCAGCCGCGCTCCATGATCTGCCGGAGGATCGTGTCGCGGGCCGCGGTCCAGGCCGTAAGGTCGGCGGGGCGGGCCGTCTCGCGGGCCACGCGGATGCCGCGGTCGAAGGCCGCCCAGCACATCAGGCGGCTGTAGGTGAAGTCCTGCCGGCCGCCGCGGGTCTCCCAGATGCCCTCGTCCGGGCGGTCCCAGTGGTCGACGAGCCAGTCGAGCACACCGGACAGGGCGAGCCAGCCGTCGTAGGCGGCGAAGTGGGCGAGGTCGTCGGTGCGGGTGAGGGCGTGGACGGCCTCGCCGTAGATGTCGAGCTGGAGTTGGCCGGCGGCGCCGTTGCCGACCCGGACGGGGGCGGAGCCGCGGTAGCCCTCCAGATGGGGCAGGGTCTCCTCGGGCAGCTCGGGGTCGCCGTCCACTCGGTACATGATCTGGAGCGGTTCGCCGGTGACCGTGCCGTCCGCCCGCAGCCGGTCGCCCATCCAGCGGCGGAAGGCGTGTGCCTCCTCGGTGAAGCCCAGGCCGAAGAGGGCGTGGACGGACAGGGAGGCGTCGCGCACCCACGTGTAGCGGTAGTCCCAGTTGCGTTCGCCGCCGATCCGCTCGGGCAGGCCGGTGGTCGCCGCCGCGACGGGGGCGCCGGTGGGGGCGTAGGTGAGGAGCTTGAGCGTGATCGCCGACCGGTTGACCGTCTCCTGCCAGCGGCCCCGGTAGCGGCTGCGGCGGATCCAGCCGTGCCAGAAGGCGCAGGTCGCCTCGAACTCCGCGCGGACGCTCTCGCGGGTCGGCTGGGCGGGCGGCTCGCCGCCCGCCGCGCACACCGTCAGCAAGGTGGCCGCCAACTGTCCCTGCCGCAGCTCCACCACGGCGTGGACGTCATCGTCCCGTGGCTCCAGCGTCACCGGTCCGAGGGCCTGGAGGTGGGCGTCCGTGCCGGGGCCGGCGAAGTGGGCCGTGCCCTCGTGGAGGGTGAGGCGGTGGCCCGCGCGGCCGTAGTCGAAGCGGGGGCGGCAGGAGAGGGTGAAGCGGACCCGGCCGCGGGTGGCCCGCATGACACGGACGAGCCGGTGCCGGTCGGTGGGCGTCTCGGGGTCGGTGAACGGCATGAAGTCGACGACCTCGCCCACGCCGTCCGGGGTGAGGAAGCGGGTGATGAGCACGGCGGTGTCCGCCAGGTACAGCTGGCGGGTGGTGACGTCCGGGCCGTCGACGGTGAGGGCGAAGTGGCCGCCGCGGTCGTGGTCGAGGAGTGCGGCGAAGAGGCTGGGCGAGTCGAACCTCGGGGCGCAGAACCAGTCGACGACTCCCTCGGCGGAGACCAGGGCGACCGTCTGGAGGTCTCCGATCATCCCGTGGTCCTCGACGGGTGGGTAGCGCCGCATGGGGATCGATCCTTTCGGCACGCGCGTCCGCGGTGACCTCCGTGGGCGGGCCGTTCGCCGTCCGCCCGGCCCGCTTTACCTTGGCGCGCTGCCGGGCCGGCCGGCCAGAGGGCCTGCGCCGTGCGGGTGACCGGCCGGCGCGCACGCCGTGCGGGGCCGTTGGTGTGAATCACCGGCGTCCCGGCCGCCCTGGGAGTGCGGGTGCCGCCCGGCGGTTCTTCACTGGGAGGACAGCCAACCGGAGCGGGCAGGGAGCGGCATGGGACGACAGGTGACACGCGGGGCGACGGCCGTCGTGCTGGCGGCGGTCCTGGCGGTCGGGGTGAGCGGCTGCTCGGACGGCGGCGACGGCGGCGGGTCGAGCGCCGCGAGCAAGGCGGCCTCCGCGGCCGAGTCCGCGGCCGGCGAGGTCACCGCCGCGGCCTCCTCCCTGGCCTCCGAAGGTTCCGCGGCCCTGGCCTCGGCCACCGCGGAGGTCCGCGACCAGCTCGACTCGATCAAGGGCGGTGTGGACGCCAAGGACGAGGTGCGCCTCGGGAGCACGAGCGTGACGGACGATCACGCCACCGTCACCGTGACCGCGCGGAACACCGCGGACTCCCAGAAGAGCTTCGCCGTGCAGGTCGACTTCAAGGACCAGTCCGGAAATCTCCTGGACGCGGTGGTGGTGACCGTCTCCGACGTGGCCGCCCAGGGCTCCGGCACCGCCACGGCACGCAGTACGCGCAGCCTGTCCGGTGAGGTGAAGGCGGAGGTCGGAACGGCGCTGCGCTACTGACGGCAGACCGCCCGCAGCCCCACGGCGACCGCCCGCAGACCGACGGACACCGGCGGCACATCGACGGCACGTCGACGGCACATCGACGGCAGTACGCCGGTACGGCACATGGACGGCAGTACGTCGGTACGGCACATCGACGGCAGTACGTCGGTCAGGAGTCTCCTGGCGTGGTCGAGGCGATCAGGTGGTCGACGACGTCGGGCAGACCCGAGCGGCGCCGGTAGGCGCCGCGCTGGCGTCCGGCGCCGTCGCCGACGGCCCGCAGTCGCGACCAGCCCGCGGACACCGACTCCAGGTCGCCGTGGCGCCGCAGCGCCGGCCCGATCCACGCCAGCAGCTGGTCGACGCGGGCCGTCGCGGCGATCAGCCGGCTGCTGGGCAGCTCGACGCTCCGCCCGGCCAGACCATCGCGCGCCGCGCGCCAGCAGGCCGCGCGCAGCACCTCCGGCCGCGGCCGCGGGGCCGCCTCACCCGCGTCGACGGCCCGCCAGGCGGTGGCGACCATGGCCCTGACGATCGCGGCCAGCAGGACGGTCTCCTCGGCTCCGGCCGTGGCGTCGGGCACCCGGATCTCCAGGGTCGGCACATGGTCCGACGGCCTGATGTCCCAGTAGAGGCCACCGCGGTCCATGACGGCCCCGGTCTCGATGAGGTGGCCGACGAGTTCGTCGAAGTGCGCGGGCGACTCGAAGTACGGCGGCGGTCCGGCGACCGGCCAGCGCGCCGTGGTCATGGTGCGCCAGCTGGCGTAACCGGTGTCCCGGCCCTCCCAGTAAGGCGAGTTGGCCGACAGGGCGATGAGGGCCGGGATCCAGGGGCGCAGGTGGTTGCTGATGCGCAGGGCGAGCCGCCGGTCCTCCACACCGACGTGGATGTGGCAGGCGCAGGCGGTCTGCTCGTCGTCCAGGGCGCGGAAGACGGCCACGCTGTTCGCGTACCGGGCGCCCTCGGAGAGGGGCGTGGGGTGTGACTGGCCGAGGACGGGGGTGCCGCTGGAGATGATGCGTAAGCCCTGTCTGGCGGCGGCGCCGGCGACGATGGCCCGCATCGACCGGATCTGTTCGCCGAGGTCGTCCATCCGGGTGTGCGGGTCGGTGCGCGCCTCGACCTGATAGGCGGTCAGTTCGGGTCCGACCCGGTCGCCCAGCCCGGCCGAGGCGGCCTGTTCCAGCACCTTCTGCGCCTGTGGGCTCACCTGCCGGGTCACCGGATCGACCAGCAGGTACTCCTCCTCCACCCCGACCGTCAACGGCTGCGACGCCCTCTCGGTGTCCATAGCGGCCAGGGTGCCATGAACGGGAGCGGGGGCGCAGGGCCGGAACCGGCGGTTTCGCGGCCGGGGCCGAGGCGCGGCACACGACCGCGCCGGGCGTAGGTACCACCGCGCGTCAGTACCTCTGCCCGTCAGTACTGCTGTGCGTCAGTACTGCTGTGCCTTGGCGATCTCGGCGGTCAGCTGTGGCTCGGGAGGCTTGCGGCTGATGGCGAGCGGCTGGGCCCGCTCCCCCGGCTCCAGGTCCTCCGCGCCGACGTACCGGGTCTCGGCCACGTTCCCGTCGGGATCGCGGAAGTCGACCTGGACCGCGTAGGAGGCGGTCTCGTCGGAGCGGTTGGTGATGCTGACGACGACGGCGAGCAGACCGCCCGTCTCGGACCTCGGCTTGCCGGTGAGCGACACGTCGGAGGTGGCGTTGCCCCGCCCGTCGACGTCCTTCAGTTCCCGCTCGGCGGCCTGGTTGGCGCGCTCGACCTCCGCGGACACCGACGCCTCGAACTCGGAGGCGCGTGCGGAGGCGGAGGAGGCGGCGGCCGAGGCCGCGGCGCGGGCGGACTCCTTGACGGACTCGCCGACGGACGCCAGGGCGGACGGCGGAGTGCCGGAGAACGACGCGGTGTCGGGCGCCGTCGGGGTGGGGCTGAACGAGGCCCCGCTGTCGCTGTCGTCGTCCGCACCGCAGGAGACGAGTGAGACCGCGCTCACGGCGGCCAGGACGACACCGGCGAGAGAGGTCGCGGCCCGGCGCCGCCGAGGTGACCTCTTCGCCGTCGACACGCGGGATCCCATACGGTGAGGTCCTTTCCCTCGCTGTGGTGTGCGGGCTCCTGAGCGGCCGCTCCGCACCGTGCCCGTTCGCCCGGCCGGCGTGGACCACCGGTGCTCGCCTCCACCATCGGCCACCGGCCCGGCCTCCGCATCCCAGGCGTCCCCCGCAGGCGACCCCGGAGGCGCCCCCGGAACGTGCCCGCCCCGTCCGAGGGCGCCACCGAAGAGCCGTAACAAAAGATGCGGTGCGCGTTCCGTTCGTCAAAGGCTGGTGCCGTTCCTTCCGACGGCCTGGATCCGTTCGACGACCGGCGGGCGAGCCGCACAGGTGAGGTGACGCATGACCCGTACGGAGGCCACGGACGACTCCCCCGCCGAGTCCCGCACCGCCAAACTGACGTTCCCCACCCTGACCGCCATGGTCGTGGGTTCCATGGTGGGCGCCGGGGTGTTCTCGCTGCCCCGCCGCTTCGCGGAGGAGACCGGTGTCGCGGGGGCGCTCGTCGCCTGGGTCATCGCGGGCACCGGCATGCTGATGCTCGCCCTGGTCTTCCAGACGGTGGCGATCCGCCGGCCCGACCTGGACGCCGGTGTGTACGCCTACGCCAAGGCGGGTTTCGGCGAGTACCTGGGCTTCTTCTCCGCCTTCGGCTACTGGGCGAGCGCCTGCGTCGGCAATGTGACGTACTGGGTGCTGATCATGTCGACCATCGGGTCGGTGGCGCCCGCACTCGGTGAGGGGGACACGGTGCTCGCGGCGGCACTGTCCTCGGTCGGGCTGTGGGGGTTCTTCTGGCTGATCCTGCGCGGGGTGAAGGAAGCCGCGTCGATCAACAGGATCGTGACGGTCGCGAAGATCGTGCCCATTCTCGTCTTCATCGTGCTCGCGCTGTTCTACTTCGACGCCTCCGTGTTCGCCGACAACTTCGGTGGCGCCGACTACGCCGGCTCGCTGTTCAGCCAGATCCGCGGGACCATGCTCGCCACCGTGTTCGTGTTCCTCGGCGTGGAGGGTGCCAGCGTCTACTCACGGCACGCCAAGCGCCGCGAGGACGTGGGCCGGGCGACGATCCTCGGCTTCCTCAGCGTCTTCGCCGTCTTCGCCTCGGTGACCATCGTGTCGTACGGCATCATGCCCATGGCCGAGATCGCCGAGCTGCGCCAGCCGTCCATGGCGGGCGTGCTGGAACACGCGGTCGGCACCTGGGGTCAGGTCTTCGTGAGCGTCGGCCTGATCGTGTCGGTGCTGGGCGCCTATCTGGCCTGGACCCTGATGGCCGCGGAGGTGCTGTTCGTCGCCGCGAAGGACGACGACATGCCGCGCTTCCTGCGCCGGTCGACTGCCGGCGACGTACCGCTGCCGGCCCTGCTGATGACGACCCTGCTGTCCCAACTGGTGCTCGTCGTGACGCTGTTCTCCGACGACGCCTTCAACTTCGCGCTCAACCTGACCAGCGTGCTGTCCCTGATCCCGTATCTGCTCGCGGCGGCCTTCGCCGCGAAGATGGCCTGGCGGTGGCGGCGGTCGGCCGACCGGGGCCGGGACCCGCGCACCCGGGAACTCGTGGTCGGTGTGGCGGCCACCGTGTACACGGCCTTCCTGCTGTACGCGGCCGGACCCAAGTTCGTCCTGGTGTCCTTCATCGTCTACGCCCCGGCCACCTTCCTGTTCGTCAAGACGCGCCGCGAGCTGGGCAGACGCCTGTTCTCCCGGCGCGAACTGGTCATCCTCCTCGTCTCGGCCGCGGGGGCGGTACTGGGCCTCGTCGCGCTGGCGGCGGGCTGGATCGAACTGTGACGTCCCACCGCGACCGGTTGTCAGAAAGGGCACGACATGACAGTGCGGGACAACGGACCGAAGCCCTCGCACGGGGTCCACTCCGAGGTCGGCCGGCTGCACAAGGTGCTGGTGTGCGCGCCGGGCCTCGCGCACCGCAGGCTCACCCCGACCAACTCCGACGAACTGCTCTTCGACGACGTCATGTGGGTGGAGAACGCCCAGCGCGACCACGCCGACTTCGTGGGCCGGCTGCGCGAGCGGGGTGTCGAGGTCGTCGAGCTGCACGACCTGCTCGCCGAGACCATGGCGATCCCCGAGGCCCGCGCCTGGCTGCTGGACCGCAAGATCACCGCCAATCAGGTGGGCCTCGGCCTGATCGACGACACCCGTTCCTTCCTGGAGACCCTGGAGCCACGCCGCCTCGCCGAACATCTCGTCGGTGGCCTGGCCGTGGCCGATCTGCCCGACGACTTCCGCTCCGGTTACATCGCGCTGGCGCGGGAGTCGACCGGCGCCCGCGAGTATCTGATGCCGCCGCTGCCGAACACGCTGTACACCCGGGACACCACCTGCTGGCTCTACGGCGGTGTCACCCTGAACCCGCTGTACTGGCCCGCCCGGCACGACGAGACCCTGCTGATGAAGGCCGTCTACACCTTCCACCCCGACTTCAGGAACGCCACCGTGTGGTGGGGCGACCCCGAACGGGACTGGGGCGAGGCCACCTTCGAGGGCGGGGACATCATGCCGGTCGGCAACGGCGTGGTGCTGATGGGCATGAGCGAGCGCACCTCCCGGCAGGCGATCACCCAGGTCGCGGCGGCCCTCTTCGCGGCGGGGGCCGCCGAGCACGTCATCGTCGCCGGCATGCCGAAGCTGCGCTCGGCGATGCACCTGGACACCGTGTTCACCTTCGCCGACCGTGACCTGGTCACGCTCTACCCGCGCATCATGGACGCCGTCCACGCCTTCTCCCTGCGGCCCTCCGACAAGGCCCCCGGCCTCGACATCACCGACGAGGGCTCACGGCCGTTCACCGACGTGGTCGCCAAGGCCCTGCGGCTGCCGCGGCTGCGGGTCGTCGAGACCGGCGGTGACGTGTACGCCTCCGAGCGCCAGCAGTGGGACAGCGGCAACAACGCCGTCGCCGTGGAACCGGGCGTGGTGTTCACCTACGACCGCAACACCCACACCAACGCGCTGCTGCGGAACGCGGGCGTGGAGGTCGTCACCATCGTCGGGGCGGAACTGGGGCGCGGGCGCGGGGGCGGGCACTGCATGACGTGTCCGCTCATCCGTGAGCCGGTCGACTTCTGATCGGCGTGGGCGGCTCCGCCCGCCGGGCCTCTCGCCGGCGCGGGGCCTCGTCGTCGGGGACGTCGGGGGAAGCGAAGTGGAACGGCACCCCGAGCCGGCCGGCCAGGGCCCGTCCCGCCTCCGCGGCGGCGGCCTGCGCGGTCGCGCCCGGGCGGTGACGGACGGTCGCCAGACATCCCTCCTCGGCCGGTCCGTCGAGGACGGCGACCAGGAGCACGAACCAGCCGTGGACGGTGTCGCCGTCCCAGAGGGCCTCGATCGCCGCCACCCGGCCGGGAAGGGCGGCGGCCCGGGCCGCGAGCGAGTCGACGTCGAGCGGGTCGGGCGGCCTGCGCCGCACGCGGTCGCCCAGTGCCTCGTAGCGGGTGTGCACCACCCGCTCCGCGTCGATCAGCCCCAGGCCCAGCGGGTGCAGCGCCTCCCACACGGCTCTCACCGCCATCAGGCGGCGGTCGCCGAGCACCTCGGCGTCGACCTCCTGGCGGGTCCGCTCGTCCAGGTAGGTCCACCAGCCGCTCATCGGGACCCCCGCTCGGGTCTCGTGCCGTACGCCATGCGCCGAACGTACCTCGCCCGCCGATGCCCCGACGGGTCGGCAGGACCTGCCAGGATGTGGTCATGGGCAACGAACCGGGCGTACGGCGCCTCGACTTGGGACACTTCGTCCGGCCCGCGGCGGAGACGGGCGGGCCGCATCCGCGGGTCGAGCCCGTGCTGGCCCACCTGGTCCGGCACGACCGCGGCCTGCTCCTCTTCGACACCGGCATCGGCGAGGCGGACCCGGACACCGAGGCCCACTACCGGCCCCGGCGCCGCCCGCTGCGGGACGCCCTGGCGGCGGCCGGAGTGAGCCCCGACGACATCTCGCTGGTCGTCAACTGCCATCTGCACTTCGACCACTGCGGCGGCAATCCGCTGATGGCGGGCAAGCCCATCCTGGTCCAGGACGTCGAACTGGCCACCGCCCGCCGCGGCGGCCACACCGTCGACGAACTCGTCGACTTCTCCGGCGCCACCTACGAAGAGCTCTCCGGCGAGGCCGAGGTGTGGCCGGGCGTGTGGATCGTCCCGACGCCGGGCCACACGGCCGGACACCAGTCGCTCGTCCTGCGGCGGAGCGACGGCGGTGTGGTGCTCGCCGGCCAGGCGCACGACTTCGCGTCCCAGTTCGCCTCCGCCCAACTGGCCCGCCACGCCACGCTCGAAGGTGAGGACCAGCCGCTCCCGCCCTACCCGCACTGGCTGGAGCGGCTGGCCGACTTCGACCCGCGGCGGGTGCTCTTCGCCCACGACTGCTCGGTCTGGGAACCGGCGACCGACGACTTCCAGCGGGGCTCAGCTCAGGCGGAAGGTCTGTGCTCCTGATCCGTCGCAGGTGCGCTGGGAGAGCTTGGCGCCGTCCGCGGTGGAGGAGCCGTCGACGGTGAGGCACTTGCCGCTGTGCCGGGCGACGAAGCGGTACGTGCCGGAGACGGCGGCCGGTTCCGGGCGCCACTGCTGGTTGGTGCCGCCGACGTAGGCCCACAGGTGGACCTTGGTGCCGTCGGCGGTGGCGCCGGAGCCGCCGTCGACGTCCCAGGCCCTGGAGTTGTGCTGGTTGACGACGCGGTAGTGGCCGTCGCCGGTCGGGGTGAACTGCCAGGACTGGTTGGCCTGTGCGGTGCCGCAGGCCCACTGCTGGAGGAGGGTGCCGTCGGCGGTGCCCCAGTCGGCCGCGTCCAGGCAGCGTCCGCTGGTGGTGTTGGCGACCCGGTACCAGCGGGCGGGGTCGATGCCGTTGCCGGTGGGCGGCTGGGGGTCGGGCCAGGTGAAGGTCGCCACGGCTCCGGCGGGCAGGGTGTGACGCAGCGAGCGGCCGCTGTCGGTGATCGAGAAGGTCTGTGCGGAGGCGGCGGTGTTGACCGCGTAGACGGCCCGGGAGCCGTCGGGGTTGCGGAAGGCGACGTTCTGGACGCCGCCGGCGCCCTGGCTGGTGGAGCCGATGCGGGTGGCGCCGGGCTTGACGAACTTGGTCACATGGCCGAGGACGTAGTACTCGGCGCCGCGGGTGACGGTTCCGTTCGCGATCTCGACGATGCCGTTGCAGCGGGTCTGGCAGTGTCCTTGGTGGGGGCCGCCGTTCCGGTCCAGGGCGAGGTTCCAGTTGACGACGGTCTCGCCGCCGTTGCGCATGTTGCGGACGACGAGGTTCTCGGCGTGCCAGCGCAGGGTGTCGGCGAACGTGGCGGTGCCGTCGCCGCTGTCGGTGCCGGAGCACTCGGTGAAGAAGACGCGCTTGCCGGTGGCGGCGATCCGCTGCTGGGCCTCGGGGGCTCCGCCGTAGCAGTGGAAGGCGGCGCCTATGAGCCGGCCCACGCCGCTGGTGGCGGCGAACACCTCCAGCGGGTAGTCGGGGTGGTCCCAGTTGTGGTCGTAGGCCAGGAGGTTGGTGGGCAGGCCGGCGGCGGTGAGGGTGGTGTCGAGGACTTTGACGAACCTGGCCTGTTCGGCCGAGGTCATGGACATCGAGGGGTAGGTCGTCGGGAACTCGGGCTCGTTCTGGACGGTCAGGTCGGTGAGCTCGATGCCCTCCTGTCGGTACGCCTTGACGGCCTTGACCAGGTAGTCGGCGTAGTCCTGGTAGTGCTCGCTCTTGAGGCTGCCGCCAGCCAGGGAGCCGCCGGTCTTCATCCAGGCGGGAGGTGACCACGGTGAGCCCATGAAGCGGATCCGCGGGTTGATGGCGGTGGCCTGTTCGAGGACGGGCAGGATCTCCGGCCGGTCGCGGTCGATGGAGAAGGAGCCGCGGGTGTCCTCGTAGGTGGAGAAGGCGGTGTCGGTGTCGAAGTCGGTGCTGCCGAGCGGCTGGCGCAGGTAGTTCAGGCCGATGCCGTCCCCGGCGGTGGAGAACAGCGAGTTCATCAGCGCGTCGCGGGTGCCTTGCGGCAGTCCGCGGATCAGGTGGGCGGACGCCTCGGTGACGGAGGCTCCGGCGCCGGTGAACCGCTGTCCGGTGCTGCTCGCGTCGACGCGGATGTCGATGGACTGGGGTGTGCTGGTGAACGGCACGCTGCCCTCGGGGGTCAGCTTCCTGGCGCCGTCCGGGGTGGTGACCCAGACCTGTGCCACCGGGTCGGCGGCCTGCGCGGTGCCGGTCGAGGAGAGGCCGAGACCGAACCCGGTGACGGCCAGGGCGAGCGCGATGCCCGCGGCACGCGATCGAGGGCGGAGGGGACGTCTGTGCGACACGATGCGGCTCCTTCGTCGATGACCTGACGGGGTGGTGCGCCGGCCGGGCCGCACCTGTCCCACGCGTGGGCGCGGCCCGTGGCCGGGGCTCGAAGGGTGGTGCTCGCGGGCCTCACGGCCTGGGTGTCACTCGCGGCCGGTGGCGGCGTCTCCCGGACGTACGGTGATGCGGCCGTCGGCGGTGCCGCCCTCGCCCTGCGCTCCGCTTTCGCCCTGCGCTCCGTCCGAGCCGTGGGCTGCGGCCTCGACGTCCACGGCGATGTCGAGGCGCAGGTCGCGGCTGGAGCGGCCGATGCGCAGCCGGTGGCGGCCGGTGCGGGTGCGCCATACGGCGGCCCGCTCGTCCCAGGTCTGGAACACGCGCGCGGGCAGGGTCACCGTGGCCGTGGCGGTGGCGCCCGCCGGGACCGGCAGGCTGGTGAAGCCCGCCAGGACGCGCACGGGCCGGTCGGTGCCGTCGTCCGGTGAGTCCAGGTACACCTGGACGACCTCCCGTCCGGCTCGCGGTCCGGTGTTGGTGAGGGTGACGGTGAGATGGGGTCCGTCTCCGCCGGCGGGGCGGCTCGGGTGGGCGGAGACGGACGTCTCGTGGATCTCGGCGTGGTCGTAGGACCAGGTGGTCCAGCCCAGTCCGTGGCCGAAGGGGAAGGCCGGTTCGAGCCCCGCGCGGTCGTAGCCGCGGTGGCCGATGTGCAGGGCCTCGGTGTAGTCGACGACGCCGTCCGACGGCAGCGCGTCGGGCACCGGGACGTCCGCCGCGCGGGCCGGCAGCGTCCACGGCAGCCGGCCGGCCGGTTCGGCGTGGCCGAGCAGTACGTCGGCGAGGGCGTGGCCGGCCTCCTGCCCGGGCAGCCACGCCCACAGCAGGGTCGGCACCTGCGCGGCCCACGGCAGCAGGACGGGCGCGCCGGCGTTGACCACGACGACGGTGCGCGGGTTGGCGGCGACGACCTGGCGCACCAGCCGGTGCTGCTGCTCGGTCAGTTCCAGGTCCGGGCGGTCCCAGCCCTCGGACTCGACCTCCTCGTTCGTCCCCACGACCACCACCGCGACGTCCGCGGCCCGCGCGGCGGCGACGGCCTCGGCGATCTCGTCGTCCACGGACGGCCCCGGAGGCAGGTGCCGCACGTGCGCGGCGACGAACCGGCCGTAGCCGTCGGCGTCGACGACGTGCAGGTCGATCCGCAGGTCCAGGTGGACGGGCGTGTCACCGACCGGCACGGTGCGGCGGTGGGTGACGGGGTGGCTGTGGCTGGACTCCAGGACGAGTTCGACCCCGCGGTCGTCGTCGCCCGAGTGGATGGTCTCGCCGTCGAGTGCCACGGTGAAACGGCCGGCGCAGCCGAACTCCAGCAGATGCGCGCCCGGTTCGGACAGGGTGACACGGCCGCTGAGCACGACCCGGTGGGTGGCGTCCGGGAGGTCGTCGAAGCCGCCCCAGTCGCCGGTGTGGCGCCTGGTGCAGCTGAGCGTGTCGCCGTTCCGGTCCAGGCAGACCGCGTGCATGCCGTCGGGGAGGTGCGCGGGGTCGATGAACGGGGCGTGGCGCCGGGAGGATCCGCCGCGGTGGACGCTCAGTGCGATGTGCTCGGGCAGGGCGGCGCGCAGTCCGTCCTCGATGGTGACGGTGCGGACGGCGGGCACGTAGGCGCTGCCGCCGCCCTGGAGGTAGGGCTGGACGGCGTTCGGTCCGATCAGCGCGAGGCCGGTCAGCCGGGCGGTGTCGAGGGGCAGCAGGTGCGGCTCGTCGCGCAGCAGCACGGTGCCGCGCGCGGCCACCGCCCGCAGCAGCGCGAAGTCCGCCTCGCCCACCGGGCCGGGGGCGGGCGGGCCGGCGGGGCGCGGGGGCCGTGCGTCCGGGGCCCAGGGCTCGGTGAGCTTGCCGACGCGGGCGGCCAGGCGCATCAGGCGCAGCACCTTGTCGTCGATGACGTGCTCGTCCACCTCGCCCCGGCGGACCGCGTCGACGAGGGCCGCTCCCCAGGGGCCTTCGGGGCCGGGCATGACGAGGTCCAGGCCCGCGTCGGCGGAGGCCGCGGTGGAACGGGTGGCGGCCCAGTCGCTGATCACGGCTCCGTCGTAGGCCCACTGTCCCTTGAGCACGCCGCGCAGCAGCCCGCGGTGTTCCAGCATCGGGGCCGACTCGATGCCGTCGTCGACGCCCGAGTAGGCGCCCATGACGCTCCAGGGGGAGGCGTCGGCGAGGGCCCTCTCGAACGGGGCGAGGTAGACCTCGCGGAGGGTCCGTGGGTCGATCCGTGAGCGGTAGCGGGTGCGGTCCGTCTCGGAGTCGTTGGCGACGTAGTGCTTGAGGCAGGCGGCCACTTTGGCGTTCTGGAGGCCTCGTACGAGTGCGGTGCCGAGGGCGCCGGTCAGCAGCGGGTCCTCGGACAGGTACTCGAAGTGCCGGCCGGCGACCGGGGTGCGCTGGAGGTTGACCAGGGGTGCGAGGACCACGTCGACGCCCTTGCGGCGGGCCTCCGCGGCGAACAGCCCGCCGAGCCGCTCGGCCAGCTCCGGGTCCCAGGTGGCGCCGGTCGCGCTGGGCGCGGGGGCCAGCAGTCCCTTCTCGCCGGGCGTCGCGCCCGTGCCCCGTACGCCTTGCGGCCCGTCGGACGTGACCACCGGATGCAGTCCGAGGCGGGGCTCCGCCGGCAGTTCCCAGAGCGAGGCGCCGGTCAGCAGCCGCACCTTCGACTCCAGGTCCAGGGCGCCGATCCGGGCGGCCCAGCGGCTCTCGTCGGCCGGCGGTGAGGTGGCCGGAGCGGTGGCGGCCGCGGTGGCGGTCGGGGGCGAGAGCGGGGACATGGGAGTCCTTCCAGCCTTGACGACGGCGTTCCGTCGACGTGACGGCGACATGAAAGCACACTTACTAAACACTTAGTAAGTGGTCTGGGTCACACGTCTGCGACGCGGGCTCCTGACCTCGACGCGGGGCGACCCGCCGCACCTAAGCTGTGGCGCGTGAGCAACCAGTCGGTCGGCAAACCGGCCCGCAAGCCCAAGCCCCGCATACCGCGCAGCCCGGAGGCGCAGCAGCGGCAGCGGGACATCCTGCGCATCGCCATGGACACCTTCGCCGCCCGCGGCTACAACAACGCCTCACTCGCCGAGATCGCCGACCGCGCCGGGCTCACCCAGGCCGGCGTGCTGCACCACTTCCGCTCCAAGGCCAACCTGCTGACCAGCGTGCTGGAGCTGCGCGACGACGACGACATCGAACAGCTGGGCACCGAACGCCCGCGCGGGCTCGCGTTCCTGCGGCACCTCGTCGACACCGCGGCGCGCAACGCCGAACGCGAGGGCATCGTGCGGCTGTACGCCGTGCTGTCCGCGGAGAGCGTCACCGACGGGCACCCCGCCCAGGAGTACTTCCGCGGACGGTACGAGGGTCTGCGCGCGCTGGTCGCCGAGGCGCTGCGGGAGGCGTGCGAGCTGGGCGAGGTCCGAGGCGATACGGCCGTCGAGGACACCGCCAACGCGATCATCGCCGTGATGGACGGCCTGCAGGTGCAGTGGCTGCTGGCGCCCGACCGCGTGGACATGGCGGCCTCCACGGACCGGGCGGTGTCGGCACTGGTGGCCGGGCTCACCTAGGGGGTGTCTCGTCGATCAGGCCGGATCAGCGAGCGGCGTCTGGTGCCGTGCATCGCAAGGCGGAGGAGGGCGGCATGGCGGAGCCACGGCAACCGACGACAACGCGGCGAGGCGCGGTGCCAGACGCCGGGAGCCCGGCGTGATCGGCGAGACGCCCCCTAGGCCCGGTCAGAACGGCATCCGCCACCGCGCCCGGCGGCCCGCCGAACCGCTGCGGCCGACGGCCCGGGAGCTGGAGCTGAACGGCTTGCTGAGCAGCCGGCCAAGGAAGCCGGGCGCCTTGGAACCGGCGCGGGATCCGGCACCGAGAGTGCGTTGCGCACCGTTCTGCGGGTGCCGGGACAGCCGCGGCAGGAGGAAGGCGAGCAGGGCGAGCACCACGCACAGCACTATGATTCCGGCGATCATCATGACGGGCTCCTCAGGTTCGACTGCGGGGGCCGGACCGGGCGGTCCGTGGCTTGCGCGTGCCCCGTCGCGCCGTGAACACGCACCGGAGCCAGGGGCGTCAGCGCGCTGCCGGGCGTGCGCCCGCACTGCGGTGCAGATGCTCAAGGGCGTCGCGCACCACGGTGTGGCGGTGCCAGGACAGCCAGCGGCCGACGTCCGCGCCGGTGCGTTCCAGTGCCGCCAGCTGCGCCCGTGTGAACCCCGGGAGCGGCCTGTCGTGGTGGGAGGAGATCATGCCGAGCACCGCGCCGGCCGGGCTCCCCAGCGGCAGGCTGTGTGCCGCCCTGCTGCCGGCCTGGAGGATCGCGTGCCGTGACGGCTCGTCGAAGACGTCCGCGGTCGCCACGTCCCGCACGGTGACCTGCCGCCGCTCCTCGGCCGCCTGCGAGCAGGCCGTGGTCGGCGCGTCGACGAAGGTGAAGAAGTCGGTGAAGTACTTGTTCAGTCCGGTGTGCCGGGTCATGTGCAGCCGTCCGCCCTCCATCAACTGCACGTTGCCCATGGACGTCTGGGTGATGGCCAGGACCCGCTGGAGCGCCGCCTTGAGGACGGCTCCCTGACTGCCCGGCTCACCGGTGTTCACCGCCAGACCGGGCACCATCGGTGCACGGTGGCGGGGCCGGCCGGGGAACCAGGTGTCGGCGCCGGCGTCGGGGGCGGGGGTGCGCACCACCGCGTCGGCCAGGGTGTGCAGTTTGATGTTGAACTGCTGCGAGGCACCCTTCAGCAGTGCGAACGCCTCCTCGTGCGAGGCGATGCGGTACCGGCCGCGCAGCACCTCCTGGGCGCGGGACACCCGTTCCCGGGCGAGCAGGCGGTTGCGCCGGTCCAGCTCCTCGGACGACCGGTGCGGCGCTTCACGGACCGGGCCGGCGTCGAGGGCGGGCGGCGTGTCCGGGTCGCCTGCTGCGGCCGTGTGCCGCGGCGGCTGGTCCATACGAGTGCTCCCTCCGAGGTCGCCTGCGGCACGGAGAGTCCGGCCGCGGACAGCGCCTGACTCCCAAGCACTCCTGGCGAACCTAACCGCCTCGTCCGAGGTCAAACCCCCGCCGTCGCACGCGGGCCGGACCGCGCCGCCGGGCCGCCGCCAAGCTGGTCGTCGCCCGCGGCCGTCACCCGGCGCACCCATGGCGACCTGCGGATCTCCCAACTGGCCCATGCATGAGGTGTGTTCACGCCATACACGGGCACTTGGGGCATCGGACACGGCCCGGGTCGCATCGATCCGGCCGCCGGAACGGCTGAGAGGAGCATCGTTATGGCCATGTCAGGCAGTCGCGGCAGGAGGATCGGGGCGTTATCCGTCGCCGGAGTTCTCGCCGGCACCGTACTGGCCGGCTGCGGGAACGACGACGGCACGGCCGGAGCCGCGAAGGAGTCGCCCGCCGCCGACACCCAGGAGCAGGGCACGCGGGCGGTGCGCTCCGCCTACGACCGGACGGCCGAGGAGGACACGGCGCGGGTGTCCCTGAAGGTGCGGTCCTCGGCCGGGGGTGAGTCGGTGACCGCGAACGGTGAGGGCACCGTCGATCTGGAGGACGGTGACAGTGTCATGGCGGTCACCGCGCAGGGGCAGCGGATGGAGCAGCGTGTGATCGACCAGGTGCTCTATCAGAAGCTGCCCGAGGGGCAGGCACCCGACGGCAAGCCGTGGATCAGGATCGACCTGGAGAAGGTCGCCGCCCAGCAGGGGGCCGGCAGTCAATCCATGAGTGATCCGGCCCAGTCGGCCGCCTTCGCCAAGGCGATCGACGACAAGGACGTGACGAAGAAGGGCACCGCGACGATCGACGGGGTCGACACCACGCGGTACCGCGTGACGGTCGATGTCGCCAAGCTGCCCGACGGCGACACCCTCGCCGAACAGCTCGGCCCCACACTGCCGATGGACCTGTGGCTCGACGAACAGGGGCGCATCCGCCGTCAACAGGTGGACATGACCGTCAAGGCGACACCCACCACCAAGGACGACACCTCCACCAAGGCCTCGTCCGCACCGCGACGGGCGACGGTGCGCACGGTCCTGGAGTTCACCGACTTCGGCACCGAGGTGGACGCGGACACCCCTCCGGCGCGACAGGTGACCGACATGACCGACGAGGCCCTTGAACAGGGCGGAACGCAGAGCTGACGCGTCACCCCGCCCTCAGCACTCCCCCGTCGGACGGGAATTTCCGACACTCCTCGAGAACTCTTCGATGCCGGTGAATTACGCGTCGGACAAAGCCAACTGAGTACTCGTCAGATGATGTCCATCACCACTCCACGGCCCATGGAACCGTACGAGATGGACACAGGCGCCGCTCTTCCGTGCTATCTCTTCATCAGCAGCCTTTGCAGAAGTTGCGCATCGCCCCGCCCGTCGACGGGGCATGGCCTTCATGGTGTGCGGCTGCCGTCAGAGACGTCCGAGTCACGGTCGCGAATCGAGGAGAGTCGGCAACCATGTCCGAGAACACGGTCCACGCCACCGAATTGTCGTCGCAGTACATCGCTCAGGTGACCAGCGACCTGGAACGCAATACCAAGGAACAGGAACGCCTCACCGCCGAGATCGACGCTCTTCAGCAGCAGCTGACCGCGCTCAAGCGTGACCACGAACTGCTGGTGAGTGTGCAGCAGGCCCTCGGCAACGCCTCGCTGCCCGCGCCGCAGACCGCCGGGCCGGAGACCCCCACCGTGCCCACTCCGCGCAAGCGGAGCAGCAGCGCGTCGGGCGCGGGCAGGACGGCGAAGGCGAAGAAGACCACCGCCACGGCGAAGCCCGCGACGGCGAAGCCCGCCACCGCCAAGTCCGCGGCGGCCAAGTCCCCCGCGGCGAAGCCCGCGGCGGCGACGCAGGCATCGGCCAAGCAGGCATCGGCGAAGCCCGCCGCGGCGAGGAAGACGGCCGCGAAGAAGGCACCGAAGAAGGCGTCACCGGCCCAGCAGGCCCAGCCCACGCTGGTGGAACTGGTCCGCGGACACCTCACCGAGCAGAAGGAGCCGCGCTCGGCGGCGGAGATCGCCACCGCGCTCTCCGAGATCCACCCCGAGCGCGCCATCAAGAGCACCGTCGTCCGCACCACGCTCGAAGGTCTCGTCGCCAAGAACCAGGCCCAGCGCAGCAAGCAGGGCAGCTCGGTCTACTACACCGCCTCGGAGGCACCGGAGCCGGACCCGGCGCAGGAGGCGAAGCCCCAGGCCGAGGAGGAGAAGGCCGACAGCTGACGCGAGCCGTCCTGTCACCGTCCGGCGGGCCCATCGGCACCACTCGCCCGGCGGCCACCGGCACCACTCGCCCTGCCGCTGCACGCGCACCGGCAGGGCTGGGCGCGTCCTGTGCCCGGCGTGCGCGCGCCGCGCCGTCCGGCCGGCCTCCGACGCCGGGAACCCAGTAGTTGTGCACCCGCACGACCCAGGGGCGGTCCTCGCTCATCGGCCAGCCCTGGGCGGCGGCGACCGGCATCATCTTCTCGGCGAAGGCATGCAGCCGCTGCCAGTACGACGCCTTCAGTGCCAAGCTCCGGGAGACACCCGGGATCTTCGACGGCTGTGTGGCCCACGCGTGTGTGCCCACCGGCGGCGGGGTGGAGATCTTCTGCGTCCGAGAGACCGAGGAAGCACACCACGTCCCGCCCCGGACGGCATCCGAGCGGCCGGCGCCCGCCCGAGGCCGCCAGGTCAGCGGGGCGGGCATGTCAGTCCAGTGCGGCTCGTCGTTCCCGTTCGGTCAGGGGCGGGCATCGCAGGAGGGGTTTTCTCGGGCCGAGGATCATGGGGACAAGCAGGTCGGGTGAGAAGAGGCGACGGGCGGGCCTCTCCAGGCTCATGACGTCCAGCAGGGCGGCGAGGGCGCGCGGGTTGCTCGCACCGGTCACCACACAGCGGTCGACGTAGGCGGCGAGCAGCCGTTCGACGGTGGTGGGCGGTGTGTCGGTCGCGCCGGGATAGAAGGCGTCCTGCCCGACGGCCAGGTCCCAGGCCGCGGTGACGGGACGGGCGGCCGCGCGCTGGAGCCGGCGGGCCGTGCCCGGCGCGGTGAGGCCGGTGGCCCTCAGCACCGCGCGGACGGCGAGGGCGCTCTGTGCGGCGACGGTGAGTCCATGGCCGTAGACGGGGTTGTAGCCGGCGACGGCGTCGCCGAGCACGGTGAAGCCGTCGGGCCAGTGGGCCGCCTTCTCGTAGTAGCGGCGCCGGTTGGCGGTGCTGCGGGTGGTGGCGACGCCGCCGATCGGCTCGGCGGTCTTGAGCAGTTCTCCGATGACGGGGTCGCCGAGGCCGAGGGCGAAGTCGATGAAGGCGTCCGGGTCACCGCCGGGTTCGCCGCCCCGGGTGCCGGACAGGGTGACGATCCAACGGCCGTCCTCGACGGGCAGGATGACGCCGCCGCGGCCCGGAGCCTCGGCGGGGTTGGGCTGCACGTTGACCATCGGGAAGCCGGTGCCCGCCGTGGTGCCGGGCGCCCGGTAGAGGCGGGTGGCGTACGCGACCCCGGCGTCGACCTCCCGCTCGGTCACCGGCGGCAGGCCCAGCGCGGCGAGCCACTGGGGCGCCCGGGAGCCGCGTCCGGACGCGTCGACGACCAGGTCGGCAGGCAGGTCGCGTTCGTCGTCGCCGTCGCCGGACCCGACCCGGACGCCGGTGACGCGGGTGGCGGTGCCGAGCAGTCCGTGTGCGTGCGTGCGCGGCAGGAGGGTGATCCGCTCGTCGCCGAGGACGCGGGCGGTGAGCGCGGCGTCGAGGAGCGGCCGGGAGCAGACGAGGCTGTGGTGGCGGCCGGCGGTGAAGCGCCGGAACCACACCTCGTTGGGGGCGCGCGAGACCATGTCGCGCATGACGGGCACGAGCCGCGCGCCGCGGTCGACGATCTCGTCGACGACGCCGGGCAGCAGTTCGTCGAAGGCCTTCACGCCGCCGCTCCACACGAGGTGGGCGTGCCGGGACTGCGGCACGCCGCGGCGGGGTTCCGGCGCGTCCGGGAGCTCATCGCGTTCGACGACGGTGACGTCGGCGAACTCGGCGAGCACCGCCGCCGCGAAGAGCCCGGTGGCGCTCGCGCCGATCACGATCGCGGTGGGGCGACGGGTGGTGGATCCGTTCGCCGGGTGCGCGCACCCTCGCTTCGGGCGGTTCATCCCGGCAGGCCACCGGCCCGGTGGGTGAGGGTGAGGTTGATGCGTCCCTCGACGGTGTTCGCGCTGACCGGGCCCTGGGCGTAGCGCCCGGTCACCCAGGTGCGTACTTCGCGGCCGAAGAGCAGACCGAAGGTCTCGGCGTCCACTTCGTGCTCGTCGGCGGAGTCGGCGCGGGCGGCGAGGGTGAGCAGCGCCTCGCGGGGGACCTCGTGCGCGGCCAGGATCTGTTCCGCGGCACGGCGTACGGCGTCGGGTGACTCCTCGGGGCCCAGGGAGCGCGCGGAGGCCGTGAGGCCGGCGATGTGGTGTCCGCCGTCGCCCTGCTCCTCGTGCCACAGTTCGTGGCCGAGGATGACGAGCTGGGACTCGGGGACCGCGCGTTCCTCGACGACGACGATGGACCGGTCACCGCAGTCCAGGCGCAGGCCGGAGACGGGGATGTCCTGCGGGAAGGCGCGGAAGACGAGTTGGACGGGCCGTCCGGCGCGGGCGCTCATGGCCGCGCAGAAGGCCCGCATGACGACTCGGTGATCGGCCGGCCGCTCGATGTTCCCGGCGGCTTCGGCGGTCAGGGCGGCGAGGAGTGCCTTCATCGCCTTGGAACTCATCGGTCGCTCCCTCCGGACAGGGGCAGGCGGACTGGACGACGTGACCCGGGCTCATGTGACTCGGGAGCACATGACCCGGGTTCGCGTGACGCGGGGTCCTCACCGCCCGCGCGGTGCGGCGACACCCGTCGGCGGAGGTCCTCGACGGCGCGGGGGTGGCGGAGGGCGCGGGAGATGGACTCGATGTGGTCGGTGATGTCGGTACCGATCTGTGGGGGCTGTGCACGGGTGTCGCGCCGGGCGTCCTCGCGGTGAGCGCTCTCGCGCCGGGCGCCCTCGCCGAAGGAGCCGACGGCCGCCTGGATCGTGACGGCTCCGGCGAGGCCGCGGGCTCGCACCGTGCCGTGGCGGGCCGCCGCCTCCTGGTGGGCCCGCCGGTACAGGTCGTGGTCGACGTACGGGGCGAGGCGCAGCAGCCCGTCGTGGATGTGCTGCCGGCGTTGCATGAGGCGCAGGTCCAGCGGGGCGAAGCGGCCGACGCGAGCGCGGGCGGCCGACGGCCCGACGGCGTCCATGAGCCGGGCCAGGGGCCGCAGGGCCCAGTGGCAGTTCTGCTCCCGCGGCCACGTCTGGAGGAAGGGTCCGACCAGCGGCAGCAGGAAGCCGACGGCGACGAGGGTGGCGCCGAGGATCGCGAAGGGCGGGGCGACGTCGACGCTGAGTGTGTCCCAGTCCCGGCCCGTCCAGCGGGCTCCGACGGCGGTCAGCTTGGCGACGGCGAAGACGACTCCGAAGGCGTACCCGGCCTGGAGGAAGACCAGCCCGGTCTTCAGCCAGCGGGCGCCGACCTGGGAGATCCACGTCCAGATCATCCAGGCCGAGACGACCGTGGAGGTCAGGTACTCCAGCAGGTAGAGCAGGATGTGCTCGCGCATCCAGGGTGTGGTGGCGTAGTAGGTGTCCAGGTCGTAGATCCGCTCCTCGGGCACCTCGGCGAGGAGGAAGGTGACCCACAGGGCGGTGATGATGCCCGCGTGGATCAGCCACACCCAGCGGATCCGCCGGCGCCGCCGGTCGGACGGCTCTTCCCGCCAGGTGATGATCATGGCGAGGCAGGCGCCGCAGAACCCGGCGAGCAGCGAGTAGATCCAGGGAGCCGCGATGTTCGGCACGCCTGTCACCGCGTTGATCCGGTGGATGCTCGACGGTGCCACGGACAGGAAGACTCCCGAGGCCCACAGCAGCACGAACCAGGTCGCGCGCACATCGGGGTTGCGCCAGGACCGCAGGAAGGTGGGGAGCTTGGCTCCGAGCCCGGCCAGCAGCAGGACGGTGGGGAGGGCGTAGGGCAGGTGACTGATCGCTCGGGTGCTCACCGGCCGGCGCTCCCCTTCCCGGGCAGCACCGCCACCGCCTCGACGAGGGGGGCTAATCGCCTCGGCGTGTGGGCGAGTCGAGTGGACGCCTCCACCAAGCTGCTCCCTGGGAACTCCGGTTCGCGATCTGGCGCGCTGCCACCCTACGCTTCGCTTGCGCCTTTCAACGATCGTTTACCAGCCGAAATCGATCGCCGAAAACACTCAGGTGGAGACGATGCCGCCGAGGTTGCGGGGATCGGCCTCGAGGAACATCTTCGCGTTCTCGGCAGCGGTGCTCTCGGGGACGGGGGACGCGGAGAAGACCGAGATGAGCCCGACGCGTCCGTCGACTTCGGCGTTGAACGTCCACCGGAACTGTCCCGACGCCTCGTCGACTCCCCTGCTCCCTGGTCTGAGGATGGTGACGGAAGGCATGTTCGTCTCCTAGGTGAGAGAACAGGCGGAAAGCTCGCTTCGGCCGTCGGCGAAGCCTGAGCCGGTCAGTGTCCGACCACAGGTCAACCGTACCGTCGGCGTCTTTCGGCCGCGCGCCGATGCGATGGCCGATCCGCCCCTGCCACCACCTCCGGCGACTGCTACCATAAAACGGAAACTTACTTCCACATAGCGGAATCTCAAAGAGCGGTCGGTGTCACTGATACGCGTCTGGCGAGGGGGCGGGGCGTGCGACGGTCCGGGGATGTCGGGTGGAGCGGTCCGCGTTTCGGGCGGCAGGTGCTGCGCGGCACCGGGCAGGTGATGTTCCTGGGCAACGCCTGGGCGGGCTCGGTCGTCTGTCTGGCGCTGTTCGCCGCCGACTGGCGGTACGGCGTGTACGCCCTGGGAGGCGCCGCGCTGGGCACCGGCACCGCGCGGTGGCTGGGGGTGGCGAGGGACCGGGTGGAGCCGGGGCTCGAAGGCTTCAACTCCTGCCTGATCGCCCTGTGCTGCGCGCTGTTCCTCGGAGCGGGCCGCCTGTCCACGGCACTGCTCGCCGCCGCGGCTTGCGTCGTGATCACGGTGATCACGGCGGCGCTGACCCGGATGCTGGGCGTGTGGGACCTGCCCGCACTCACCCTGCCGTACTGCCTGCTGGCGAGCGCGGTGATCGTCGCGGCGCCCGCGTTCCAGCGGATCCGGCCGCACGGCGACACCCTCGCGGCCCTCCCCCGCGCCGCCTCCGGCACCACCGCCCTCAGCCCGGCCGAGGTGGGGCAGGCGTTCTTCCGCAACGTCTCCCAGGTCTTCTTCCTCGATCAGTGGCACCTGGGCGCGCTGCTCCTCGCCGGGGTCTTCCTCGCCGGAGTCCGGGCGGGGCTGGTGGTCTGCTGCGGCAGCGCGACGGGCGTGCTGACCGCCTGGGCGCTCGGGGCGCCGGCCGCGCGGATCGCGGACGGCACGATGGGCTGCAACGCGGTCCTGGTCGCGCTCGCGCTGTGCGGGGTGTTCCTGGCGGCGACCCCCGCCACGCTGCTGTACGCGCTGCTGGGCGCGGCGACGGCGACCGCGCTGACACCGGCCGTCGCCGCGCTGCTCGCCCCGTCCGGGGGCCGCGCGTTCACCTGGCCGTTCGTCCTGACGACCCTCGGGTTCCTGCTCGCCGCCCGGTCCTTCCCGCGGCTGACGGGGAAGCGGCCGGCCGCGCGGACCGTCGCGCGCGGCGCGCTCACCACCGCCTGCTGACCGGTCCGCGCGCCGCGCGACACGGACACGGTCAGGTACGGGCGGCGGTCTCCCGTGCCCGGCCCCATCCCAGCCGTCCGGCGCGCTCTCGGGCCACGGCGGCCCGCGCGGCCTCACCCAGGGCGTCGGCGAGGCGGGCCTGGGCGAGCCAGTTGTACGGGCTCTGCGGGCGCACCGCGGTCCGCTCGCTGATCAGGGCACGGGCCAGGTCGTACCGGCCGGCGGCCAGCGCGGACTCCAGGAGGGTCTTCTGCACGGCGTCGCGCTGGGCGTGACTCCCGCCGTACTCGTGGAGCCGGCGCCGCAGCGGCCACAGCAGTTCCACGACGGCGGCGTGGTCCGCTCGCGCTTGGGCCACAAGGGCCGCGCAGACGGGCAGGCCGATCTCGGCGGTCATCGCGTGGTTGGTGAGGACGCGCGCGTCGGCCCGGGCCAGCCAGCGCCGCCGGTCGGCGATGAGGCGCTCCGCCTGCGCGAGCCGCCCGGCTCCGGCGTACGCCATGACGGCGTGCACGTCGTTGAAGACGTAGAACGGCGGGTCCTCGCGCGCGGCCCAGGCGTCGGCCAGCGCGTCCCAGCGGTCGGCCTGCTCGATACCGGCGAGGTGGAAGCGCCACAACAGGGCCGCCGCGTCCAGGAGTTCCATGGCGAGGCCGGGGGACGCCTCGTTGTGCAGGGCGGCGTCGTAGACGCGCAGCGCGGTGTCGTGGTCGCCGGCTTCCAGGGCGAACAGCGCGTAGTGCCACCAGTTGTGCACGGTGAGGAAGTTGTCGCCGGTCCAGTCGTCGGTCCGCGCGTCGAGGAAGGCGACGCCCTCGGCGAAGCGGCCCTCCATCTCGCGGGTGTGCACCACGGCGTGGATCGCCCAGACGTCCCTCGGGTTCTGCCGGACCGCCGCCAGGCCCGCCTCCTCGGCGCGGCGGTAGTGTCCCGACTCCTCCAGGCCGAAGGCGTACATCCCGAGGAGCGGTCCGTGGTGGGGGTCCGCCGGGTCCCACGCGGACAGGGCGCCGCCGATCCTGTCGCGCAGGCGCACGGCGTCACCGGTGAGGAAGTCGAGCTGGTGGCCGACGAAGAGGGCGAGGGTGTCCCGGGGATGCGCCAGGGCCGCCTCCTCCAGGATGCTCGCCGCCTCGCGCAGATCGCCCGCGAGCAGCGCCGCGGCGGCGGCCGTGTGCATCCGCTCGCGCGGGGGCAGCGCCGAGTGATCCAGACCGGCGGCGAAGGCCTCGAAGCGCAGCCGGGCGGCGGCGGCGTCCGACGCCTCGGTGCCGAGCACACCCAGGTAGGCGGCGAACGCCCGGGCGACGGGCGAGCCGGGGTCGGCCGTGAGGGCGGCGTCGAGGGCCGGGGTCACCGCGGGGTCGAAGAACAGCAGCGCCTCCATCGCCCGGTCCAGGTGGGCCACGCCCTCCGCGGTGCCCTGGTACAGGGCGTGGCCGTTCCGGTCAGTCACCATCTCTGGTCCCCTTGTCCTCGTACGCCGTCGTCCGGACGCGGGCGGTGCCGTGTGCGCCGACGCCCGGTCCCATCAAGCCAGTTGCGCTACGTCCGGGCACATGCCCTGAACAGGTGATGCGCACGCACGCGCCCTGACGTCGCGTGATCATGTGCCCGCCGTGCGTAGTGGTCCAGCTCGGGCGATCACTGTTCATGGCCAAAGATGACCCCTCGGGATACGGTGGAATAGCGGAGGAATCGCGCCTTATCGGACTGAAGGGGTGAATCGCCACGCGTGACGACCCTGAGCTGAACGACGAGCCTGACGAGGCCGAAGACCTCGAGCCGGAAGAGTCGGAAGAGTCGGAAGACCCCGAGGCCGACGACACCGAGGACGAGTACGACGACGAGGCGGAGGACGAGCCGGCGCCGAAGCGGGTCTCGGCCACGCAGGCCATGCGCCGCGCGAGCGATCAGCTCGCCGAGATGCTGGGCAGGCGCCCCGAGTCCGTGTCCTCGCTCCAGCCCAACGAGAACGGCTGGACGGCGAAGGTCGAGGTCATGGAGCTGGAGCGGGTTCCCGAGACCAGCAGTGTGATGGCCAGTTACGAGGTCGTGCTCGGTCCCGGCGGTGAACTGCTGGGATACGAGCGCAGGAAGCGCTACACGCGCGCCCAGATCGACCGTAGCGACCGCTAGCAGGACGGCGTCCGCCCGTGAGGCTGGCGTCCGCCCCTTCTTCGAAGGGAACAAGATCGTGACGGTGATGCCACAGGGCGGTGGCGCGCCCGCCTCGGGCGGAGGCTCGGGAAATCTTTACGACGTGCTGGAGCTGGTCCTGGACCGGGGCCTGGTCATCGACGCGTTCGTCCGGGTGAGCCTGGTCGGAATCGAGATCGCCAAGATCGACGCGCGGGTCGTGGTGGCCAGCGTGGACACCTATCTCCGCTTCGCCGAGGCGTGCAACCGCCTCGACCTGGAGAGCGGCCGCAAGGCCCCCACACAACTGACGGACATCGTGTCCGACACCGTCGAGAGCGGCGCCAAGGGCAAGAGCAAAGGAGCCCTGACCGGAGCCGTCGAGGCGTTCACCGACTCCTTCACCGGCGGACGCGAGGAGGAACGGGAGAAGAGGCCTCGCCGCAAGGACACCGCCCATGGCGAGGGCGGCCGGTCGCGGCGGGCGGCGCAGGAGGACAGGGACTAGCGATGGCACTCTACGTCTACGCCATCACCAAAGCCTCGCATCCGCTCGACCTGGACGGCATGCAGGGCATCGGTGAGGTCTCGGAGGTCAGGCCGGTACGCGAGGGTTCACTCTGCGCCGTCGTCAGCGAGGCGCCGGAACAGCTCTCCATGAAGCGCGAAGCACTCCAGGCCCACTACGACGTACAGGAACGGCTCTACGCCGACGGCGTCATCCTGCCCCTGGGCTTCGGATTCCTCGCCCCGGACGAGGACGCGGTCCGCACGGTCATCGGTGAGAGCGCCGAGCAGTTCGCCCAGCGCCTGGACGAGCTGACCGACCGGGTGGAGTTCAACGTGAAGGGAATCCAGGACGAGGAGGCCCTGCTCCGGCAGATCGCCACCGAGTCCGAGCCCGTCCGGCGGTTGAACGAGGCGACCCGGGGTGGCGGTGGCACCTACGAGGAACGGCTGGAACTCGGCCAACTGCTGGCCGAGGAGGTGCAGGCACGGCAGGCCGCCCTGGCCGAGACCGTCGCCGTGGCGCTGCGGCCGCACGCCGCCGCCGAGCGCCTCTCGGAACCGTCCCAGCAGTACTTCATCAGCGCTTCCTACCTGGTCGACAAGGACCGAGGTGAGGAGTTCACCAAGGCCGCCGAGGAACTGACGGAGGGCTGGACGGAGGGCACCGAGCTCCGCGTGCGGGGTCCGCTGCCGCCGTACAGCTTCGCCTGAGGGCCTTCGGCAGGTCGGCATTGTGCAGGGAGGCATCGTGGGACTGCTCGTAGAGATCGTCGCGCTTCCCGCCGCTCCGCTCCGGGGCATCGGCTGGGTGCTCGGCAAGGTCGTCCAGGCCGCCGAGCAGGAGTACTACGACCCTGCCCCCGTGCAGGAGGAGTTGGTGAAGCTGCAACGGGCCCGCGACGCGGGCGACATCGAAGAGGAAGAGTTCTCCCGGCGGGAGGATCAGTTGCTGGCTCGCCTCGAGGAGATCCGGGCCTACCAGCTGAACAACGCCGGGACCGGCGGACAGTGAGCCGGCCGGCTCCCCAGCCCCGCTCGAGGGTGCGGAGCGGACCGGCGGGCGAGGAGAGAACGGCATGATGACCAACGCCAAGATCGGCACAGCCCTGGTCGGCGGCTATCTGCTGGGCCGTACGAAGAAGGGCAAGTTCGCCGTCGGGCTCGCCATGGCACTCGCGGGAAAGCGGGTCAACCCCGGGCAACTGGCGAAGTCCCTCGCCTCCTCGCCCTTGGTGAGCAACGTCAACGACCAGGTACGCGGCGAGCTGGTCAACGCCGGAAAGGCGGCCGCGACGACGGTGCTGACCGCCAAGGCCGACCGCCTGGCCGACGCCCTGCACGACCGCACCGTGCGCATGCGCGAAGGCGCCCCCGAGGACGAAGGGGAGGACGAGGACCGTCCGGAGAGCGCCGAGAGCACGGAGGAGGAGACCGAGGCCGACGAGGAGGCCGAGCCCGACACCGACACCGACACCGAGGCCGAGGCCGACGAGGAGAGCGAGGCGGACGAGGAGACCAAGACCGGCGAGGACACCAGGACGGGGCGCCGCGGCAAGGAAGCGGAGACGAGCCGGGACGGCGGGAAGCGCAAGGCCTCGCCGCGCCGCGCGACTTCCTCCGGCCGGTCCGCCGAGCAGGCGCTCAAGAAGGCGAAGTCGCCCGGGAAGCGCACGGCGGCAGCACAGGGCACCTCGGCGTCACTGGCGTCGTCGGCGCTCAAGGCTTCCCCCGCGGGGTCGAAGCGTTCGAGGAGGGCGGAAGATGGCTGACGACAAGGCCACGGGACGCGGTTCGGCGGCGGTCCGCGACGCGGCGTCGAAGACGCGTGAGCAGGTGTTGCAGAGTCCCGCGGGCAGCCGGCTGGCGGAGGAGCTGCAAGGCTATGTGGAGGCCAAGGTCGAGAAGATGGTCTCCGGTGTGGGCGAGCGGATGGGGTCGGCCGCCGGCAAACTCGGCGCCGCCCATCTCGGGCCCGGCGCCCTGGCGCACGCCATGGGCAAGGGCGGCAAGAGCCTGACCGGCCGCCTGGGTGCCTCGGCGCTCAGCTCGGCGATCACCTCACGGCTGTCGGGCACCGCCTCGCACGCGAAGGACACGCTGAAGGACACGGTGAAGGGTGCCGCGAAGCGCTCGTTTAAGGCGCACGGCGGAACCAGCGGCGGACCCAAGAGCATGGCGATCATCGAGGACGTCGACGTCGGCGTCCCGGTGCGTGTCGCCTACGACCAGTGGACCCAGTTCCAGGAGTTCAGCCGGTTCGCCAAGGGCGTCATCAACGTGGACCGGAAGGACGACACGTCCACCCACTGGGAGGTGAAGATCGCCAAGGCGACCCGCGCCTTCGAGGCGACCGTCACCGAGCAGGTACCGGACAAGAAGATCGCCTGGACGTCCGAGGGGGCCAAGGGCACCACCAAGGGCGTGGTCACCTTCCACCCGCTCGGGGACAACCTGACCAAGGTGCTCCTCGTCCTCCAGTACTTCCCCAAGGGGCTCGTCGAGAAGACGGGCAACATCTGGCGTGCCCAGGGCCGGCGCGCCCGGCTGGACCTCAAGGCGTTCCGGACGTTCGTCATGATGCGCGGCGAGGCGACCGGCAGCTGGCGCGGCGAGATCCACGAGGCCAAGGTCACCCGCGGCCCGGACGAGGAGGAACCCGAGAAGGAAGCCCGCGAAGAGGGCGAGGAGCCCAAGGACAAGGAGGGCGCGGACCAGGAGGACACGGAACAGGAAGGCACGGACCAGGAAGGCACGGACCAGGAAGGCACGGACCAGGAGGGCGCGGCCGACGAGGACCAGGCGGAGGACGAGTACGAGGACGAGGACGAGGGTGAGGCCGACACCGACGAGGACGAGGCCGACACGGACGAGGACGAGTACGAGGACGACGAGGCCGCCCCCGAGGACCGCTACGACGACGAAGAGCAGGAGGAGGACGAGGAGGAGGACACCGAGGACGCCGCGGACACCGCGGACGACGAGGAGCCTGCCCCCGCCCGCCGCCGCTCCCGCAAGCGCTGAGCGTCGAGCGCTGAGCGCTGAGCGCAACGGAACGAGGTCGATCTCGCCGTGACCCCATCCGAATCCGGTTCCTCGCCCGGCCGGGGGCTGACCCCGTACGGCCAGACGCAGGGCGCCAACCTCGCCGACATCCTGGAGCGGGTCCTCGACAAGGGCATCGTCATCGTCGGTGACATCCGGATCAACCTCCTCGACATCGAACTCCTCACCATCAAGCTCCGGCTGCTGGTCGCCTCGGTCGACAAGGCCAGGGAGATCGGGATCGACTGGTGGGAGCACGACCCGGACCTGTCCTCACGGGCCGGCACCCATGAAGTGCTGGAGGACGAGAACCGGCGGCTGCGGGAGGAGGTCGCGGAGCTGCGGGCGCTCTCCAGCGAGCGCTCGCGGTCGGAGCTGCCGGAGAGCGCTCCGGCCAAGCGGCGGCGCCCCGCCGAGTCGGCTCCTGAGCCGAAGCGGCGTACGGCGTCCGGCGAGCCGAGGCCGCGGAAGCGGCGGCCGCCCGCGGAGGATTCGGACGAGGAACCGCGGAGCTGACGCCATGGAACCGCAGCTGAGCTACGCCTACGCCGTGGTGCGCGCCTCCGACCCGCCGGATCCGCCCTGGTCGGCCACCGTGAGCGGAGTGAGCGGGGTGGCCGGCGGAGCCGTGCGTTCGGTGTCCGCCGGCCGGGTCGCCGCCGTCGTCAGCTCCGTGGCCGAGGCCGACTTCGGCGAGACGGCGCTCAAGGCGCACCTGGAGGACCTGGACTGGCTCGAAGGTGTGGCCCGCGCGCACCACGCCGTCGTCGAGGCCGTCGCCGCGCACACCACGGTGCTTCCGCTGCGTCTGGCGACCGTCTATCTCGACGACGACCGCGTCCGCGAGGTGCTGCGGCGCGGCGAGGAGGCGTTCACGGCGGCCCTGGAGCGGTTGACCGGGGCGGTGGAGTGGGGGGTGAAGGTCTACGCCCAGCCGCCCGTCGCGCCGGCAGAGACCGCGGTGCGGGGCGATGCGGTGGAAGCGCTCGATCCCGGCCGGTCCTATCTGCGGAGCCGGCGCCGGGAGCGTTCGTCGCGTGAGGTCACCTGGGCGGCCGCCACCGAAGCGGTACGGCGGATCGACGCCGAGGCGGGCGCGCTGGCCCTGGACCGCGCACGTCACCGTCCCCAGCAGGGCCGGCTGGCCGACGTGGAAGGGGTACCGGGCGAGAACGTGGCCAACGACGCCTACCTGGTGCCGTTGGAGCGGGCCGAAGAGTTCCAGGAGCGCGTGCGGCGGTCGGCCGCGGGGCTGGAGGGCGTACGCGTGGAGATCACGGGGCCCTGGGCGCCGTACTCCTTCGCGGTGCTCCCGGCACCCGCCGGGGCCGACGACCGGTGAGCGGGTGGCGGCGGTGAGCGCACGGCGGGAGGAGACCCCACTGGCCCAGCGGCAGGTGGCGCTGATCGATCTGCTGGACCGGCTGCTGAGCGGAGGCGTGGTCCTGACCGGCGACCTCGTCCTGTCCATCGCCGACATCGATCTGGTGCGGGTCTCCCTGCGCGCTGTCATCGTCGCCGTCGAAGGAGAACAGTGGGCTCTCAGCGTGCTGCCGCAGGAGAGCGCCCCCGAGCGGGAGGACCACCACGGTGAGCGGCCAGACGGACCGGCCTGACCCACGCGGCCACGGCTCCGACTCCGGCACCGGCACCGGCTTCGGCTCCGGCTCCGGCTCCGGCTCCGGCTCCGGCTCCGGCTCCGGCTCCGCGAACGCCGATCGCCGCCGGGAGGTGGCCGAGGCGGCGCGCCGAGCGCTGTCGCTGCTCCCGGCCCGCGCCGACGACGTGGCTCCTCTCGCCGAGCGGCCCCAGAGTGCCGCCCGGCGTCTCCACGCGGACCCGGAGACGGTCGAGCGCGATCTGGTGCGGCTGGTCCTCACCATCGTCGAACTGCTGCGGCAGCTCATGGAACGGCAGGCCCTGCACCGGGTCGACAAGGGCGACCTCTCGGAGGACCAGGAGGAGCGGCTGGGGCTGACGCTGATGATCCTGCACGACCGGATGACCGAGCTGTGCGAGCGGTACGACCTCACCATGGAGGACCTCAATCTCGACCTCGGCCCGCTAGGCCCACTGCTGCCGCCGCCCTGACCGGCATCGATCGCTCGCGGCGACTTTCGCGGCATTTCGTGCGTAATTTACGTAATCGGGGGAAATCGCATGAGTGAGAGATCACCGCGCGGTCGCGGTCGTGCTGCCGCGCCGTCGTACCGACCGGGAGGCGTCACATGGCCGGCGGGAAGAAAGCCAAGAACACCGGGCAGACCGTCAAGGGCAAGGTCAAGGAGACCATGGGCAGGGCCACGGGCAACGAGAGCCTGGAGATGAAGGGTCGCGCGGAGCAGGTCAAGGGCGATGCCAAGCAGACCGGGCGGAAGGCGAAGGACACACTGAAGCACTGAGTCACTGAGACCGAGCAAGGCGCCTGCCGGGCGAGACCCGCGTCAGGCGCCTTACTCGTGCGCCCGCGCCCGCCCCGCAGCCGCCGGCCGCATGGCACCAAGTACGCACGTCCGCGACCCGATTGGCCACGTACGCCGCCAACTCCCCCCGCGCAGCCCATCGTTCACGTGTGATTCACCTGCGTTCACACCGGTTGCCCGAGATCTGCCATGGGCATGTCGTTCCGTGTTCCGGCACGTGCCCTCATCACGGCGACGACTCGGGAAGGACGGCTGCCCATGCGGCCAGCAGCGCGGCGAAGACGGCCAGGTGGCACAGGTGGCGAAGGTGGCGGCGGTGCCACTGGTGTCACAGGTGGCATACGTGGCACAGGAGGCGGGCGCAGGCTCGTCGGGGCGGCCCTCGCGGCGCTGCTCCTGGTCGGCGGGAACATCACCGAGGCCTACGCGGCCGGCGACGACCAGGAACGGGGCGACGCGGCCGGAGCCACCAGTCTGCCGACGCTCACTCCCGCGGACGGCACCTACCTGGAGGGGACGCGCCCGGTCGAGGCGACGCCGACGCTCGCCGGTGACTCCGTGACCCGGCTCGCGGTCGACGGGAAGAGCGTCGCCGCGGAGCGGACCGTCGGCGTGTCCCGGCTCAGCTTCGATGTCGGGTCGAACTCGACCGAGGCCCGCTACCGCAACCACATCCGGGTCAACGGCGAGTACCGGGTCGACCTCGGTGACCTGGTCAACCAGCGGGCGACGATCGAGATCCCCAACCAGTACCTGGTGAAGGGCGAGAACACGATCGAGATCCTCGCCGGCACGGTCGAGTCCTCGTGCGGCACCAACTACGACGACTTCGTGCTGTCCGACATCGAGCTGTCCCTGCTCGGCGAGGTCGCGGACGGCGAGGAGAACGCGTACACGTACTCCTTCGGCGACGGCAGCTGCGGCTCCAACCCCTCGCTGCTGACAGAGGCGACGCTGAGCTTCTTCGTCCTCGGGGAGCCGCAGGGCACCACCGGTCTGCGGACCGATCTGGACACCACGAAACTGTCCAACGGCGAGCACACCCTCACGGCGACCACCAGGTCGGGCAAGACCGTCACCAACAAGGTGACGGTGAACAACGCCCCGGCGGGCGCGCCCCGGCTGCTGCCGCAGGACGGCACGCTGGTGAAGGGACCGCAGCCGGTGTTCGCCGGTTTCCCGGTGGGCTCCGACGGCGAGGTGGACGCACTGACCGTGGACGGCGAGAAGCCGGTCACGCTGCCGCAGTTGGGCAACGGCGCGGCCACGTTCTCCTTCGATGTCGGCGCGAACTCGCTGGACGACAAGTACGACAGTCATCTGCTGGTCAACGGCAAGCGGATCGACCTGGGCGGCACCTGGGTGAGCCAGCGGGTCGACATCGCGGTGCCCGCGCGGTATCTGGTGCCCGGCGACAACACCATCGAGGTGGTGGCCGGCCCGTACAAGGAGAGCTGCGGCAACAACCGCGACGACTTCGACCTCGCCCGCCTCACCCTCGCGCTCGACGGCGCCACGGTCACCGGCAAGGACATCGCCGACTCCTACGCGATGGGCGACGGCGCCTGCGGCAACGACGGGAACCGGCTGCCCGAGGCCGAACTGCGCTACACGATCGACGCACCGGCCGTCGCGGTCACCGACACCCTCGGCTCCGGCACCGCCACCCTCGGCTTCACCGTGGGCGGCAACTCGATCGAGGCGCGCTACCAGAACCACGTCCTGGTGAACGGCCGGCCGGTCGAGCTGGAGACGGACTACGTCAGTCAGCACGTCGACCTGACCTTCCCCAACGAGTGGCTGGTGCCCGGCTGGAACACCCTCGACGTCGTCACCGGCACCCTGGCCGGCTCCTGCGGCGACAACCGGGACGACTTCGCGCTGTCCGGGATCACGCTGACGTCCGCCGGTGCCACCGCCGAGCCGCGCATGGTCAAGGGCTCCTACAGCTTCGGCGACGGCAACTGCGGGGACAACGTGAACCCGCTGACCGAGGTCGACCTGGAGTTCTTCGTGACCGGTGAGGCCGAGGGCGTCCGCGCCGACCTCGACACCACGAAGATCGCGGACGGCCGGCACACGCTGGCCGCCACGTCGACGTCCGGCCGGACCGCGACCCGTGTCCTGGTCACCGACAACTCGGCGCCCGCGGTGGCGAGCAGCACACCCGAGCCCGGTCAGCGGCTCACCGCCTCGGTCGTGCTCGGCGTGCGCACGGAGGACCCGTCCGGGGTGGTGAGCGGCCCGGACATCGAGCTCGACGGCAAGGCGGTGGAGGCCGGCACACCGGTCGGTCCGGGCCTGTCCGCCGGTCCGCACACCTTGTCCGTGACCGCCACCGACGGTCTCGGCAACACCGGTACCCGCCGGATCGAGTTCACCTCCGCCGGCATCCCCGACACCCCCGCCCAGTTGACGCCCGCGTCCGGCACCACCGACGCCGGCCGCGACGTCCGGCTGTCGGCGAAGGTCGCCGAGCCCGACGGCGGCAAGGTGACCGCCACGTTCTCCGAGGCCGAGATCCTCACCCCGGGCCAGGTGTACCAGGGCACGGCCACGGCCGTCCCGACCACGCTCAAGGTGAAGGGCGAGAAGAAGGTCAAGGCCGCCGGTCTGGCCCCCGCCGACGGCCGGACGCTCGCCGCGCCCGCCTCCGCCGATGTCACCTTCCAGCGCTTCGATGTCCAGGTGAAGGGTCATGTCGACGCGCCGGTGCTGCGCTGGGAGGGTGTCATCGACCCCGAGCGGCTGGCCTCGCTGCGGGTGTGGAACAAGCGCACCGACCAGTGGGACGTCGTCACCAGCGCCCGCGGCGCCGCCGAGGGCGAGACGGTGCTGACCACGGTCCTGGACCGCGGCTACATCGACCGCCAGCAGGTCCACGTCATGGTGACCGGTGAGGACCCGTTCGCCGACGACATCGACGCCGGGGACCCGGACTCCTTCGCCGACCCCGGCTCCTACGACTTCTCGATGGTCCACTTCACCGACACGCAGTACCTCACCGAGGGCGCGGTGGAGCAGGAGACCGCCGCCGAACGAGCGGTCTGGGCGAAGGCGTACGGCGACATCACCCGCTGGGTCGCCGACCACAAGGACGAGCGGAAGATCGCCTATGTCGCGCACACCGGCGACATCATCGAGAACAACATCCGCAAGCCCGCCGACGAGGCCACCCGGCAGCAGATCGTGGGCGAGATGGAGCTGTCCTCCGCGCAGCAGCGGATCCTGGACGAGGCGGGCGTGCCGAACGGTGTCATCGCCGGCAACCACGACAACCAGTCCGGCACCGAGAACGGCCCCGACGCGCTCTACAACCAGTACTACGGGCCGGACCGTTACGCGGCGCTGTCCGAGGGCTGGGAGCACGCCGAGTACGGCGGGCCGTGGCGCGAGGGAGACAACCAGAACCACTACGACCTGTTCTCCGCGGGCGGTACGGACTTCGTGGTGGTCGGCCTGTCGTACGGGGTGACACGCGAGGAGGCCGAGTGGGCCGACTCGGTGTTCGAGCGCTTCCCCGACCGCAACGGCATCCTGCTCTCGCACGACTACCTCGCGCCGAGCGGCAGCCCCGACGGACGCGGCGCCGGATTCTCCGCACCCGACGGGTCGATGCTGTACAAGACAGTGGTCCAGGACAACCCGAACGTGTTCCTGATCCTCGCCGGTCATGAGCACGGCGTGGGCACCAACGTGAAGCCGAGGGTCGGCGAGATCGAGCACGACGTGGTCGAACTGCTCGCGGACTACCAGTTCTACACGGTGTCGGCGGACCGCCTCGGACTCACCGAGATCGGCGGCTACCAGCCCGACGACCGACTCCGGTTCGGCGCCAGCTTCTTCAGGATGCTCCAGTTCGACGTGGACCGCTCCGAGCTGATCGTCGACACCTACTCGCCGCTGCTCGACGAGTTCGGCGCCACCGAGTACGACACAGACCACCGCTACGACGGTACCGAGGACAACATGATCCTGCCGGTCGACCTCGACACCCGCACCACCACCCTGGAGACCGACTCGCTGGCGCTCTACAACTCCGTGGCCGTCATCGGCCGCACCACGGTCGGCTCCGGCGAGGTCGCCTCGGTGACGTGGAAGGGCCTCCGGCCCGGCTCGACGCACGCGTGGTTCGTCACCGCGCGCTCGGCGGGCGGCGGGGTGACCGCCTCGGAGCCGAGCGTCTTCGTCACCAAGGACGCCCACGGCCGGCCCGGCACCTTGGACCCGGACACACCCGGCTACGAGTGGTTCGCGTCCACCGGACGGTGACAGCGCGGGCGACACCCGCCTGAACCACCGCACCACCGCACGACTGCAACGTCGCACCACCGCACGACTGCACGACTGCACGACTGCACGACTGCACGACTGCACGACTGCAACGTCGCACGACCGGCACACCGTGCCCGCCGCCCCGGTTCCCCGACCGGGGCGGCGGGCCGTCGGCCGTCCTCGAAGCCTCTCCCCCGTCCTCCCGACCGAGAGCCCTCCATGTCCCTGCTGCCCGCCCGGGTGCCGAGGTGGTGCGCCGCGCTCCTTACCGCGCTCGCCGCTCTGCTGCTCTCCCCGCTCGCCCTGTCGTCACCGGCCGCCGCGCACGACGCCACCTCCACCGCGTACGCCGAGGTCACCGGCACCGGCGACGACGTCCGGGCGACCCTCGACCTCGAGTACGACCTGCTGATGAAGTCGGCCTGGCTGTACGCCGAGGCCTACGACGCGAAGGGGCGCGCCGAGCAGTTGCGCCAGCTCGCGGCCAACGCGGAAGCGGTGCACGACTACGTCACCGACCGGTTCGCCGTCACCCTCGACGGCACGCCCTGCACCCCCCGCCGCGGCACCGGTGACGCCGACGTCCGCGCCCGTGGCTCCCGGTCGTACGCCGTCCTCACGATCGGCTACGACTGTCCGGGCACGGGGGACGGCGGCGGCACGTACACCGTCTCCAGCGCGCTGTTCCCCGACGCCGAGACCTTCGTGCACGGCACCCGCACGATCGTCCACTACGACCTCGGCGGACACCGCGGCTCCCAGGTGCTGACCGTCGCCGAACCCACCCTGGAGACCGGTGGGCATCAGGAGGCCCGGCAGATGGCGGAGTTCTTCGTGCTCGGCGGGGAGCATCTGCTGTTCGGCCTGGACCATGTCCTGTTCCTGCTGTCGCTGCTGATCGCCGCCCGGCGGCTGCGCGACGTGGTGCTGACGGTGACCGCCTTCACCGCCGCGCACAGCGTGACCTTCCTGCTCGCGGCGACGGGTGTGGTGACCGTGCCGGGCGCGGTGGTGGAGCCGGTGATCGCGGCCTCCATCGCCGTCGTGGCCGTGGCCGGTGTGCTGCCGCGGAACCGCGAGGACACCGGCCGCCGGTGGCTGACGGTAGCGGTCGTGTTCGTGTTCGGGCTCGTCCATGGACTCGGCTTCGCCGGTGCGCTCGGCATCGACGAGGGCTGGTCCTGGGAGCTGCTGCTGTCGCTGCTCAGCTTCAACGTGGGTGTCGAGGCGGCTCAGTTGGGCGTCGTCGCCGTGGTGTACCCGCTGCTGGCGCTGGTCCGCCGGACGCCCGCGCACCGCTGGGCGCTGCCGGTGCTGACCGCGCCCGTGGTGGCCGTCAGCCTGTACTGGTTCTGGGACCGGGTCGCCCTCGCGGCGTGACACCGGCCACCCCGCTCACGGGATCTCCTGCTCCGCCCAGATGATCTTTCCCTCGGGGGTGTAGCGGGCTCCCCAGCGGTGGGCGAGCTGGGCCACCAGGAAGAGGCCCCGGCCGCCCTCGTCCGTGCTGCGGGCGTGCCGCAGCCGTGGGGCGGTGCTGCTGCCGTCGAAGACCTCGCAGGTCAGGCGGACGTCGCGGAGCAGTCGTAGGCGGATGGGCGGTTCGGCGTAGCGGATGGCGTTGGTGACGAGTTCGCTGACGAGGAGTTCCGTCGTCATGGCCAGCTCCTCGAAGCCCCAGGCCGCCACCTGGCGGGCCGCCAGGGCGCGCACCTCACCGACGGCGGCGGGCTCCGCGGGCACGTCCCACGACACGACCTCGTCGTCGCCCAGGACATGGGTGCGTGCCAGCAGGAGGGCGATGTCGTCGGACCGGGGCACGGGTACGAGCCGGCGCACCGCGGACTCGCACAGCAGGTCGAGATCGGCTCCGGTCCGCGCGAGGATCTCGCCGAGGCGGGCCATGCCCTGTTCCATGTCGCGGTCGGCGCCCACGATCAGGCCGTCGGTGTAGAGACCGAGCAGGCTGTTCGCGGGCAGTTCGATCTCACCGGTCTCGAAGCCGATGCCTCCCAGGCCGAGCGGAGGTCCGGCGGGCGGCGCGGGGAAGTCGACACGGCCGTCCGGTGTGACGACGACGGGCGGCGGGTGACCGGCGCGGGCCATGACACAGCGCCCGCCGACCGGGTCGTAGACGGCGTACAGGCAGGTCGCACCGAGGAAGGAGGCCGCGCTGTCGGCCGCCTCGTCGGTGCTCTTCTCCTCGCTCAGCCGGAGCACCAGGTCGTCGAGATGGGCCAGCAGGTCGTCGGGCGGCATCTCCATGTCGGCGAGGGTCTGGACCGCGGTGCGCAGCCGGCCCATGGCGGCCGCCGCGGTGATGCCGTGGCCGACCACGTCGCCGACCACGAGGCCCACGCGGGCGCCGGACAGCGGGATCACGTCGAACCAGTCGCCGCCGACCCCGCCCGTCGCGTCCGCGGGCAGGTAGTGGGAGGCCACCTCCAGTGCGGTGCCGCCGCTGAGCGCGTGGGGCAGCAGGCTGCGCTGGAGGGTGACCGCCGCCGTGTGCTCGCGGGTGTAGCGGCGGGCGTTGTCGACGCAGAGCGCCGCCCGTGCGACGAGTTCGCGGGCCACCAGGACGTCGTCGGGCTGGAAGGAGGCGGGGTTGAGCGACCGCACGAAGGTGGTCAGCCCGAGGACGGTGTTGCGGGCGCGCATCGGCACGGAGATGAGCGAGTGCAGTCCGAACTCACGCATGCGGGCCGCCCGCTCGGGCTGTTCGGTGGCCCACGGTTCGTCATAGGGGTCGAGCACCGGTATCAGCACCGGCTCGCCGCTGAGGAGCATGCGCGTGTCCTGTGGCAGGGGCAGGAAGAACTCCACCCGGTCCCCGATCCGCGCCACGGCCTCCGGGCAGCCCTCCCGCACCGAGCTCATCCCGGCGCGGCGCATCACCGGCGCCGCGGACGCCGGTCCCGCGTCGGTCAGCCACGTGCCGTGCCCCGCGGTGCTCAGCACCGGCTCCAGGAGGTCGACGACGACGAAGTCGGCGAAGCGGGGCACGGAGAACTCGGCGACCTCCTGCGCGGTGCGCATCACGTCCAGGGTCCGTCCGATGCAGGTCCCGGCCTCGTTGACCAGCGACAGCAGCTGGCGGGTGTTCCACCGCTCGGTGACGTCCAGGACCATGTAGCAGACACCGGTGACCTCGTCGTCCTCGTTCACCAGCGGGAAGAACGAGGTGGAGTAGGCGTGCTGGCGGTGCGGGTCGGCCCAGCTCCAGCCCACGTACTCGTAGTCGCTGACGGGCACGCCGGTCTCCACGACCTTGCGCATCAGCCCTTCGATGGCGTCCGTCTGGAGGCCGGGCAGCAGTTCGCTCAGCCGGCGCCCGAGCCGCTGCTCACGGG
This sequence comes from Streptomyces sp. NPDC001532, assembly GCF_040298625.1. NCBI lineage: Bacteria > Bacillati > Actinomycetota > Actinomycetes > Kitasatosporales > Streptomycetaceae > Streptomyces > Streptomyces sp. NPDC001532. The sequence continues at coordinate 20,807 of NZ_JBEPAL010000042.1, read as the reverse complement.
GCACCCCGCCCAGCCGCTCCAGGGTGTCGTTCAGCCATACGTAGCGCAGTTGCCGGTCCATCACCGCCATGCCGACGGGCGAGCGGGTCAGGAACCCGTCGAGGACGGACCGGCCCACGCCGCTCCACTGCCGGTCCCGCTCCCGCGCCGACACCAGGAAGCACTCCTCGTCGCCGATCCGGAAGGACGCGGACACCCGCAGGTCCACCTCGACGCAGCGGCCGTCCCGGTGCCGCACGGGGATCTGGCCGTTCCATCCCATGCCCTGCCGGCACCGTTCGGCGATCCTGCTCACCCGCACGGGATCGCCGGGCATCGCCACCAGCCGCGCGGCGGAGCCGCCGACGACCTCGGAGGCGGAGTGGCCGAGCAGTTCCTCGGCACCCCGGGTCCAGCCGACCACGGCGCCCCGGGCGGACAGCACGGCGGCCGCGTCGGTGGACGCGTCGAGGAGATCGCGCGGCGCCGCGGAGGCGGGCGGGTCAGAAGCCCTTCGCACTGAATCCATGGGTCCCGTCCTTCACACGACCATGTTCCTGCTAGTCCGCCGGATCCGCACGGCCCGCACTGTGCGAGCGGTCCGTACGGCCCGCCTGACCCCTACGGCCCGCCTGATCCGTACGGCCCGCCTGACCCCTACGGCCCGCCTGATCCGTACGGCCCCGATCCACACGGCCCGCACGGCGCGGGGCCCGCCGGAGCGCCGACCGAGCGGCGCGAGCGGCGTGCCGGCAGGCGGCCGAGCGGCGTGCCGGGAGCCGACCGAGCGGCGTGCCGGCAGGCGGGCGGCGGCGGCCGGGCCTGGCCGCCGCCGGGTGGCGGAGGCAGCATGGAAGGGTCGGTGGTCACAGCCGTACGGCGCCGCCGGCGAGGCCGGCGCGAGCCGCCGGCCGGTCAGGAGGCTCAGGGATGACAGCCGAAACCTTCCCGCCCGACGGTGCCGCGTACAACTCCGAGCCGCCCCGGCAGACCAGTCTGCTGGATGTGCTCAGTGTGGCCGCACTGGTCCTCGACGCCGAGGGGCGCATCGTTTTCTGGACCCCGCAGGCCGAGGATCTCTTCGGCTACACCGCGGACGAGGTGCTCGGCAGACCCGCGGCCCGGATGATCATCCACCCGGAGCACATGCAAGCGGTCGTCAAACTGTTCGCGGAGGTGCTGGAGACCGGGCGGAGCTGGGCAGGCGCCTTCCCCATCCGGCACAAGGACGGCACCATGCGCCTGATGGAGTTCCGCAACATGCGGCTCCTCGACGACCTCGGCGACGTCTACGCCCTGGGCCTGGCGGCCGACCACACCCTCCTCCAGCGCGTCGAGACCGACCTGGCGCTGTGCGAGCGGCTGATCAACCAGTCCCCGATCGGTCTCGCCCTCATGGACCCCGAACTGCGGTATCTGCTGGTCAACCCGGCTCTGGAGCGCATCGACGGCATTCCCGCCGAGGAACACATCGGCCGCCATCTGCGCGACACCCTGCCCTTCCCCGACGTCGACACCATCGAGTCCGCGCTGCGCCAGGTGCTCACCACCGGCACCCCGCTGCTCGACCAGTACCACGTGGGCCGGCCCCGCAACGACCCCGAGCACGAGCGGGCCTGGTCGCTCTCCTTCTACCGCCTGGAGGACCCCGGCGGGCGGGTGCTCGGCGCGGCCACCTCGGTCGTCGACGTCACCGAACGGCACCGCGTGGCGGCCGAGGCCGACCGGGCCCGGCGGCGCCTCGCGCTCATCGCCGAGGCCTCCACCCGGGTCGGCACCACCCTGGAGGTCGAGCACACCGCCCGCGAGCTGGCCGAGATCGCCAGCCCCGAACTCGCCGACATCGTCGCCGTCGACGTACTCGACTCCGCCCTCGCCTGCCGCCGTATGCGCTCACCCGACAACGGCCCGGAACTCTTCCGCGCGCTCGCCCTCAAGGCCGCCCATCCCACCCCGGCACTGCGCGCCGCCGACTCCCCCGGCGACCTCGCCTCCTACGAGGGCGACCGGCTGGTCACCCTGTGCGTCCACACCGGCCGGCCGGTGCTGGTGCGGCACGTCGAGGAACGCGATCTGCCGAGGATCGCCCGGGACGCCGAGGCCTCCGCGCTCCTGGCGCGCGCCGGCGTCCACTCGTACCTGGCCGTGCCGCTGATCGCGCACGGCGAGGTGCTCGGCGCCCTCGACCTCAAACGCACCCGCAATCCCGCTCCGTTCGACGAGGACGACGTCATCCTGGCCGGCGAGCTGGCCAGCCGGGCCGCGGTGGCCATCGACAACGCCCGCTGGTTCCAGAGCGTGCGCAACACCGCCCTCACCCTCCAGCGCAGCCTGCTGCCCGACCACCCGCCGCACCACGACGGCCTGGAACTCGCCTCCCGCTACCAGCCCGCGCAGGCCACCAGCGAGGTCGGCGGCGACTGGTACGACGTCATCCCGCTCACCGGCGACAAGACCGCCCTGGTCGTCGGCGACGTCATGGGCAACGGCATCGACGCCGCCGCCACCATGGGCCGGCTGCGCACCGCCACCTGCGCCTACGCGGACCTGGACCTCGAACCGCGCGAGGTGCTCCAGCACCTGGACAAGATCACCTGCGATCTGGAGCACTACATCGTCACCTGCCTCTACGCCGTCTTCGACCCGCACACCCGGCAGTGCCGGATCGCCAACGCGGGGCACATGCCGCCCGCCCTGGTCCGCGCCGGCCGCGCCCCCGTCCTGCTCGACCTGCCGGCCGGGGCGCCGCTCGGCGTAGGCGGTGTCTCGTTCGAGAGCACCACGACCGAACTCGGTCCCGGGGATCTGCTCGTCCTGTACACCGACGGCCTCGTCGAGACCCGGCAGCATGCCATCGACGACCGTCTCGCCGCTCTCCTCGGTTTCCTGGACGAGCCCGACCGGTCCCTGGAGGAGACCTGCGATCTCCTCCTCTACGGCCTGCGCCACCCGGACGACCACGACGACGTGGCCCTCCTCATCGCACGGGCGCTGTAACGCGCCACCATTTCCCAGTAACGATGCAAGGTCGATGCAAGTTGTTCCACTGCATCGATTCGAGCGACGGTGAACAGGACGACGCGCCCCACGGCGGTCGCCGAAACCGCGCCTCGCGCGGACACACGTTCGCTCGAACCGGGAGTGGTCGACATGGCCGCACGGCAGACAGTCCGCACCGAGCCCAGCGGCGCGCCGACCGCGCCGGCCCGGCCGACCGAGGAGGCCCGTGCCGCCGAGGAACTGGCCGCCCGCTTCGTCGCCGGGGACGAGGGCGCCCTGGCCGACGTGTACCGGGCATGGGGCTCACTGGTCCACACGGTCGCCCGCCGCAGCCTCGGCGACGCCGGGGAGGCCGAGGACGTCACCCAGATCGTCTTCATAGCCGCCTGGCGCGGCCGCGCCGGCTTCCATCCGGAGCGCGGCTCGCTGTCCGCCTGGCTGATGGGCATCACCCGCCGCAAGGTGGCCGACGCGCTGTCCGCCCGCACGCGCCGCGGTGAACTGGTGGCCGCCGCCGGGTCGGTGCTGATGCTCGACGCGCGACGGCAGCCGTCCGAGCCCCAGGTGGTGCTCGACCGCGTGCTCATCGGCCAGGCGATCGCCGCACTGCCCGAGGCCCAGCGCAGGGTCATCCGGCTCGCCTACTACGACGATCTGACCCAGACGCAGATCTCCCGGGTGACCGGCTGGCCGCTCGGCACGGTGAAGAGCCATGCCCGGCGAGGACTGCACGAACTGGGCCGCTGCCTCCAGCAGACGGGAGCCGCACCGCCGGGCGCGTGAACGGGGGCGGGGCCGGGGAGCGGCTGGTGATCGGGACGGCTGGTGATCAGCGCCCGCCGCATCCGTCGCCCCGCCTCGCGGCGAAGTAGGGGTATGCCCCGATTGCCCGCCGACCCCGTCGCGCCCCCGACCGGCCCTGACCGGTACCGGTCCCGGGCGCTGGACTCCTCCCCCGAGGTGGGAGTGACGACCGGTTTCCTCGCCCGCAAACTCGGCGTCTCCCCCACCACCCTGCGCTCCTGGGACCGTCGCTACGGACTCGGACCGGCCACCCGCGCCGAGGGACGCCACCGGCGCTGGACCCCCGACGACGTGGCGATGATGCAGGAGATGTGCCGGCTCACCGCCGCGGGCGTGCCCCCGGCCGAGGCGGCCCGCGCCGCACGGGAGCACGCCGCGAGCCGGGCCACCGCCACCGGCTCCTCACCGGCGCCGGTGGCGACATCCGCGTACGCGGCCGGGTCCGCGTTCGAAGGGCTGGAGCGGTCCGTGGTCCGCCGCGAACCGCCCGCACCGCCGGTCCGCGCCTCCCACTCGGGCAGCGGTCTGCCGCTCGGCGACGTCCGCCGGGAGTGCCGGGGCCTGGCGCGCGCCGCCGTGAGGATGGACTCGCCGGCCGTGCAGGAGCAGGTCGCCGCCGCCATCGCCGCGCACGGCCTGATCGGCGCCTGGGAGGCGGTGCTGACACCCACGCTGCGCGCGGTGGGGCGCAAGTGGGAGTCGACCGGGGACCGTTACGTGGAGGTCGAACACCTGCTGTCCTGGCACATCTCCGCGGCCCTGCGCCACTCCTACGTCGGCTCGACCCTGCGGTGCCGGGCGGCGGACACCCCGCCCGTGCTGCTGTCCTGCCTCCCCGGCGAACAGCACACCCTGCCGCTGGAGGCGTTGAGCGCCGTGCTGGCGGAGCGCGGTCTGCCGGCGCTGATGCTGGGCGGCGCGGTCCCGGCCGAGGCGTTGCTGGCCACCGTACGGCGCACCGGGCCCGCCGCCGTGGTGTTGTGGTCCCAGTCCCGGTCCACCGCCGACCTGCCGCTGGCCCGTCATACAGCGGCCGCCCGGTGGGGGGTGCGCGGTGCCCGGACGCACTGCCGGGTCCTGCTCAGCGGCCCCGGCTGGGGCGTCCGTACCGAGCCGGGACTGATGCGTCCGCGCGGGCTGCACGAGGCGCTCGGCATGGTGACGGACCGGCTGCCCGGTGGACCGGCAACGGGTCCGCCGCGCGGTCAGCGCGATCAGCGCGACGAGCGCGACGAGCGTGATCCCGGCGACGACGCGCGATGACCTGACGGCCTGTCAGCGGCCCGCTCCTCACCGCGCGGTCGTCCTCCGTCCCGTCCGTCCCTGCACGTGGCACGTCACCACATGGCACGTCACCACTGGCACGCCCGCGTCACCACACAGCACCTCACCGCGCCCCGCTCAGATCGCGCAGCACCTCCCGCGCCGCACGCGCCCCCGAGGCCATCGCTCCCTGTACCGAGCCGGTGGCCCGGTGGTCGCCGCACACGTACCGGCCCGCCGCCACTCGGGTCGTCCGGCTGAGCGGCTGCGGCGGGGCCATGGCGGGCAGCGCGTCCTCGATCGTACGGACCGTCAGCAGGTCCCAGGACTCGGTGCCGGTGCCGTAGCCCTCGCCGAGCGCCGCGCGCACCTGGCGCTCCCGGCCCTCGGTGTCGTGGCCGAGCACGGAGGTGGCGATCAGCGCGTGGCCGGGCGGCGCGTACTCGGGTACGACGTCGCTCAGCACGCAGGTGTTGAGGAAGCGGCGCCGGGTCTCCACCAGCAGCGTGGGCTCGCCCAGCGGGGAGCGCGGGGCGACGTGGTAGTAGGTGGTCACCACCCGGTAGGCGGGCAGGGCGACTTCGGGCAGCAGCGCGGCGGCCGGACGGGGTCCGGTGGCGACCACCACCGCGCGGGCGGAGGTGGCGCGGCCGGTGCCCAGGAGCACGCCGTCGTCCGTCAGGCACGCCACGGGCGTCTCCAGGGACAGGGTTCCGTGCGGCAGGGCCGCCGCCAGCGCGCGCGGGACCGCTCCGATGCCCGTCGTCGGCAGGCAGAGGGTGCCGCGCAGCATGCTGCGCCACACCAGGTGGAAGACGCGGCTGGAGGTGGCCAGTTCGTCCTCCAGGAACACCCCGGACAGGAACGGGCGGAAGAACCGCTCGACGAACGCGTCCGAGATCCCGGCCTCCGCGAGCGCGGTGCGGGTGGTGGTCTCCGAGGCGGGCCGCTGCCGTCGGGGCGGGCCGAGCATGTCCCTGGCGGACAGGACGCCGAGGGCGACGAGGTCACGGGGGCCGGCGAGGCGTCCGGGGAGCAGGTCGGGCAGGGTGCGGGGGCGGCGGGTGGGGTCGCTGAAGCGGAGCCGTCCGGACGGGGTGTCGATGAGGACGCCGGGGGTGAAGGGCCGCAGCCTCAGCTCGCGCAGCGACAGCCGGCGCCGGACCTGCGGGTAGGAGGTGTTGAACACCTGGAATCCGCGGTCGATGACGAATCCGTCGGTGCGGTCGGCGCGCATCCGGCCGCCGACCTCGTCGGAGGCCTCCAGCACCCGCACGGACAGGCCGGCGGTGAGCAGGTCGCGGGCGCAGGCCAGTCCGGCGACGCCGGCTCCGACGATCAGCACGTCCGGCCGGTCCTGCGGGGCGGCTGGAGATGCGGACACGAGATCACCTCTCCCGATGATGCGGTGCGGTTCCGATGACGCGGTGCGGTCCCGGTGACCGGTGCGGTACTGGGTACCCACTCTTCCGGGTGACCCGACCGGACGGATGCGGTGTGAACAGCCGGTTCGCGGGCACTCGAGGGGGGTCCCGCGCGGTCGGCGTGGTCCTGGTGGGTTGCGTTCGGCAGCACCGATGGGCGACGGTTGCCTGAGCGATCTGTTTCCCAGCCGAGAGGTGGTGGGGTGCGCACCATGCGTGCCTCCGCTTGTGGTTCCTTCCCGCAGCTCATCCACCGACCCGTGTGCCACCGGCGTCCTAGACGTCGGCGTGACCTGGGTTGATGCCCCCTGTCCCGTCTTGGTCGCCGACCGGGACGGCACCGTCCGCGGCGTCAGCCGCGCCGGGCGCGCGACACTGCCCGACCCGGCCGGTTCCGGCCCGCACCGGCTGCCGGACTGGCTGACCGAGGCACACCGCCGGGCCGTCGACGGTGTGTACGACGACGCCGGCGGCCCGCCCACCGGCCCGTTCGGCGGCCGCCGCTACGCCGCCCATCCCACGCCGGCCGAGGACGGCCACGTGGTGTGGTGGCTGCTCGACGACACCGACCACCAGGTGGCTCGGACGGCGCTGCGCGCGGCCCAGGAACGCTCCGCGGTCCTCGCCGAGATCTCCAGCACACTGCTCGCGTCGCTGAACGTGCCCCGGTGCAGCGAGGTGGCCGCCCGGATGGCCGCCGAGCACCTCGCCGACGCCGCGCTGCTGGTGGCCCCCTCGCAGGGCCGGCGTCATGCGCTGACCCACGCCCGGCGCGGCGGCCCGGTCGTGCGGGATTCGCAGCAGATCGACCCGCGGACCGTGCCCGGGCTCGCCGAGGCGTTGCAGGGGTTTCCGCCGGTGCCGGCCCGCTGGATCAACCCCGCCGACCTCCCCGGCTGGGTGACGCCGCCGGGCTTCGCCGGCCCGGTGGGCTCCGTGATCGTGGCTCCGCTGCCGGGGCACGGGGTGCCGGCGGGCGCGCTGATCCTGCTGCGGTCCAGCACCGAGCAGGGCTTCACCGAGGGCGAGGAGGTCTTCGCCCGGCTGTTCGCCGCCCGCGCCGGGGCCGCCCTGTCCGCCGCCCGCCTCTACAGCGAGCAGACCTCGATCACCGCCACCCTCATGCGGGAGCTGCTGCCGCCCACGCTGCGCGGCATCCACGGCGTGGAGTACGCCGGCGGCTACCGGCCGGCCAAGGACCACGAGCGGGTCGGCGGCGACTTCTACGACGTCCACCCCGGCGCGGACGCCTCGCAGGAGACCCTGGTCGTCCTCGGTGACGTCGCGGGCAAGGGCCTGGAGGCGGCGGTGCTGACCGGGAAGATCCGCAACACGCTCCAGGCCCTGCTGCCGCTGGCCGGGGACCACGGGCGGGTGCTCGACCTGCTCAACGGCGCTCTGCTCACCTCGCACCACACCCGGTTCGCCACCATGGTCCTGGCCTCGGTGCGGCGCCGCGACGACCGCGTCCGGCTGCGGCTCACCAGCGCCGGCCACCTGCCGCCGCTCATCGTCCGCGCGGACGGGACGGTGGAGGAGGCGACCACGCACGGCACCCTGGTCGGCGCGCTGCCGACCGTGACGACGCACACGGCCGAGACGGAACTGGCACCCGGTGAGACCTGTCTGCTGTACACCGACGGCATCACCGAGGCCCGCGGCGGCCCGCTGGGCGACGAGCTGTTCGGGGAGCACCGGCTGCGGCAGGCCCTGACCGAGTGCGGTGGCCTGCCCGGTGAGGCGATCGTCGAGCGGGTGCAGATGCTGGCGACGCAGTGGCTGGGCTCCGGCGGCCACGACGACATGGCCGCCGTGGCCATCAGCGCGCCCAGGCCCCGGCGGCAGGCCGCCGCCGACGGGCGGACCGGGGACCGCATCGACGCCGAGACCACCGGGAGGACCGGGTGAGCGACACACGTACATCGGCCGCCGTGCTGCGCGACCTGCTCTGGCAGGCGGTGACGGACGGCAGCGAGCACGCCGCGATCGACGTGACGCGCGCCGGCCTGGAAGCGGGCTGGGACGAGGAGGGCCTGCTGCTCGACGTCGTCGCCGCCGTGCAGGCGAAGGTGGGCGTGGAATGGGCCGCCGACCGGATCACGGTCGCCCAGGAGCACGCCGCCACCGCGATCAACGACCGGGTGGTCGCCGCCCTCGTCCACCGGTCCACCGCGGACCGGCCGGGCCCGCCGCGCGGCCGGGTGACCGTCAGCTGTGTCGACGGCGAGTGGCACGCCTTCCCGGCAAGGCTGGTCGCCGAGGTGCTGCGGCTGCGCGGCTGGCGCGTCGACTATTTGGGGGCGCAGACACCCACCCCGCACCTGGTCGCCCACCTGCACGACACCGACCCCCACGCGGTACTGCTGTCCTGCTCGCTCCCCACCCGTCTGCCGACCGCCCACGCCGCCATCACCGCCTGCCAGGCCATCGGCGTCCCCGTGCTGGCCGGTGGCCGTGCCTTCGGAGCGGACGGCCGCTTCGCGCTCGCCCTGGGCGCCGACCGCTGGGCGGCGGACGCCCGCGGTGCGGCGGCCGTGCTGGAGGCCGGGCTGCCGCGGCCCGCCCCGACGGCGTCCCGGCAGAGTGTGGACGATCTGCCGCACCTGGCCGACCAGGAGTACACGATGACCGTCCGGTCCCGCGGCCGGCTGGTCAAACAGACGCTGACCGACCTGGAGGACCGTTTCCCGGCCATGCGCGGCTACGGCGACGCCCAGCGGGAACGCACCGCCGAGGACATCGCCCACATCGTCGACTTCCTGGCGACCGCCCTGTACGTGGACGACTCCGAGGTCTTCACCTCGTTCCTGACCTGGACGGCGGGCATCCTCACCGCCCGGCGGGTCCCCCCGCGGTCGCTGCTGACGGCGCTGGACATCCTCGCCGGTCAGCTGCGCGACTTCCCGCGCAGTCTGCGGCTGCTGGAGGAGGGCGCCGCGGCCCTGCGCGACCATCCGCCCACCGCCTCCATCGCCCCCGTCACCTCAGTCCCCGTCTCCTCCGTCCCCGTCTCCTCCGTCCCAGGGCATGACACACCCGCATGACCGAGCATCCTCTCCACGCCTTCCGGCTGACCGTCCGCGAAGAGCCCGCCACGCTCACCGTGCGGATCAGCGGCGACCTCGACCACGACACCGGCCCGGAGCTGGTCGACGCCGTCTCCGACCACCTGACCCCCGGCGTACGCGACGTACGCCTCGACTTCCACGCGCTCGGTCACATCGACTCCCTGGGCCTGTCGGCCCTGCTGATGGTCCACCGCCGCACCAGCGCCGCGGGCGCCGCCCTGCACCTGGACCACCGGCCCGCCGCCCTGGAACGCGTGCTCCGCCAGACCAACGTCCTCACGCATCTGACCGGCGCCGTCGGCCCGGCCGCGCCGCACCCCTGATCAGCCGCTCTCCGTCAAGGCGGTGCGCGCGGCGGTGAGGATCTCCTCGGAGAGCGGGGAGCCCTTGGTGGCCCGGGCGAGGACGAGTGCGCCGAACATGGTGCACAGCCGTGCGAGGCCGTCCTCGTCGTCGGTGGCGAGGACGGCGGCGAAGTCACCGACTCCCTCGGTGTAGACGCGACGGGCCTCGCGGCCTCCGGCGTCGCGCGCGATGTCGCCGGCGAGTGCGGCCACCGGGCAGCCGTCCGCCGCGCTGTCGCGGTGCTCGACGGAGAGGTAGGCGTCGATCAGCGCCCGCTGCGCCGCGTCGCGCCGCCCGGCGTGGCGCTCGACGCCGTCCCTGTGCCGCCGGGCGAGTTCGTCGAAGGCGTGGGCGGTGGCTTCGTCGACGAGTGCCTCCTTGGAGGCGAACTGCTTGTAGAAGCCGCCGTGCGTGAGTCCGGCCGCCTTCATGAGGTCGGCGACGCTGATGTGGGTGCCCTGTTCCCGGAAGAGCCGGGAGGCGGTCTCCACGACCCGTCGGCGGTTCTCCTCCGCTTGCGCCTGTGATACGCGGCCCATGAGCCACCTCCCGCTTGGATGTTGATTGCAATCTATTCTAGGGTGTGCTTTAGATTGCAGTCATAATCTATCTGGCGGGCCGCTTGTCGCCCGTCCGACCCCTGGGAGTGGGCATGGAACTGAAGAACGCGGTCGCGGTGGTCTCGGGCGCCAACCGGGGGCTGGGGCGGCATCTGGCCGCCCAGCTCGTGGAGCGCGGCGCGAAGGTGTACGCGGCGGCCCGCCGCCCCGAGACCGTGGACCTGCCCGGCGTCACCCCGCTGCGGCTGGACGTGACGGACGAGGAGTCGGTCCGGGCCGCGGCCCGCATCGCGTCCGACGCGACGCTGCTGGTGAACAACGCCGGCATCTCCACCGCCACCCCGCTGATCTCGGGCCCCCTGGACGCGGTACGCCTGGAGCTGGAGACGAACTTCTACGGTCCGCTCTCCGTCACGCGGGCGTTCGCCCCCGTCATCGAGGGCAACGGCGGCGGCGCGGTGCTCAACGTCCTGTCCGTGCTGTCCTGGCTGCACCCGGCCGGCCTCGGGTCCTACGCCGCCGCCAAGGCCGCCGCGTGGGCGCTGACGAACGCGGCCCGCGAGGAACTGGCGCCCCGCGGCATCACCGTCTCGGCACTGCACGTCGGATACATGGACACCGACATGGCCGCGGCCGTTCCCGCCGACCAGAAGGCGGACCCCGCCGATGTCGCCGCACAGGCCCTGGACGGCATCGAGACCGGCCTGCCCGAGATCCTCGCCGACGAGCTCACCCGACAGGTCCGGCAGAGCCTGGCCGCCTCGCCCGGCGCCGACCGCCGCCAGGCAGACGCCCGCGCCGCGGCCAAGTGAACGCACGGGCCATCCGCACCACGGAACGGAGACGACGATGAAGGCCTTCGTGGTCGAGAAGTACGGCGACCGGGCCGGGACGCGCGCCGCCGAGACACCCGACCCGCGGGTGGGCGCCGACGACGTGCTGGTCAAGATCCACGCGGCGGGCGTCAACCCGCTGGACCTGAGGATCCGCAACGGCGACTTCAAGGCGTTCATGCCCTACCGTCTCCCACTGGTCCTGGGCCACGACCTCGCCGGAGAGGTGATCCGGGTCGGGTCATCCGTCACCCGCTTCGCGGTGGGCGACGAGGTCTACGCCCGGCCCCGCAAGGACCGCATCGGCACCTTCGCCGAACTCATATCCGTCCACCAGGACGACCTGGCACCCAAACCCGCCACCCTCACCATGACGGATGCCGCCTCCCTCCCCCTGGTCGCCCTGACCGCATGGCAGGCACTGGTCGAGCGGGCCCGGGTGCGGCCGGGCCAGAAGGTCCTCGTCCACGCGGGTGCCGGCGGCCTCGGCTCCATCGCCGTCCAACTGGCCAAGGCGCTCGGCGCGCACGTGGCCGCCACCGCCAGCACCGCCAAGGTCGGCCTGGTCGAGGAGCTGGGCGCGGACGTCGTCGTCGACTACCGCACCCAGGACTTCGAGGAGGTCCTCGACGGCTACGACGTCGTCCTCGACAGCCTCGGCGGCGAGAACCTCGCCAGATCCCTGCGGGTGCTCAGGCCCGGCGGCACGGCCATCAGCGTCGCGGGCCCGCCCGACGCGGCCTTCGCCCGCGAACTCGGCGCGAACCCGGTCCTGCGCCTGGCGATGAGCGCGCTGAGCTTCAGGACCCGGCGCAGCGCCGAGCGCCTCGGTGTGACGTACTCGTTCCTGTTCATGAAGGCCGACGGCGACCAGCTGCGCGAGCTGACGCCGCTCATCGAGGCCGGGAGGATCCGACCCGTCGTCGACCGGGTCTTCCCGTTCGACGAGACCCTTCAGGCCATGGAGTACGTCGAGCGGGGCCGTGCGAGGGCCGGCAAGGTCGTCGTCGCGATGACCTGAGGCGGATCGTCCGCCGCTCAGGCCGAGCCGCCCCGTGCCGCCTCGCGGGTCGGGGTCATCGCCCAGCGGATGCCCGCGGTGACGGCGGTGCCCAGCGGGCGTACGCACAGGCCCTCGGCCATCCGGACCCGGGGCAGCCACAGGGCCCGCGAGGCCCAGACCGGCAGGAGCGAGACCGCGTTGGCGGCGACGACCCCGTACGGCAGGCGGGCGGGCAGCGGTACCGGGGGACGCAGCAGGAGGTAGCGGGCCGTGCTGCGGGCCTCGGGGGTGCCGCGCAGTTCGGCGCGGTAGGCGGCCAGGCGTGCGTCGAGGGCGGCCCGGTCGGTCGGCGGGTCGGGCACACCGAGCGCGGCGGCGATCCGCGCCATGTCGGCGACGTACCCGTCGCAGCCCGCGGCGTCCAGCGGATGGGCGCCGTAGCGCTGGTGGGCGCGGAGGAAGCTGTCGACCTCCGCGATGTGCACCCAGCACAGCAGGTGCGGGTCGGCGGCGTGATAGGCGCGGCCGTCCGGGGCGGTGCCGCGCACCCGGTCGTGGACGGCCCGGACCCGGTCGCAGGCCTCCTGGGCGCGGTCGGCGGGGCCGTAGGTGGTGACGGCCAGGAAGGTGCTGGTCCGCTGGAGCCGCCCCCAGGGGTCGCCGCGGAATCCGGAGTGTCCGGCGACGGCGGCCATGGCCAGCGGGTGCAGCGACTGGAGGAGCAGGGCGGCCAGGCCGCCTATGAACATCGAGGCGTCGCCGTGCACCCTGCGCACGGGCCGGTCGGGGGCGAACCAGCGCGGGCCGGGGGCGCCGTGGATGCGGGCGCGGTTGTCGGCGCCCTCCGGTCCCGCCACACGGGAGAAGATCGCCTCGCCGATCCGGTCGCGGACCGGGCCCACGCTGTCCGGAAGAAGTCCCATGGTGCCGTCTCCTACGTCCCGAGTTCCCCGTACGCCGGCCTCGCCCCTTCTTCCGTCCGCCCGATCCGGCGCCCGCCCGGCCGGGCCGGTCAGTTCCTCGCCAGGCCGGCCAGCGCCCGCAGGACGGGTCCGCGGCCGCCGTCCGGCACCGTCCACAGCGGCTGTCCCCTCACTCCCCACCGCTCCAGCAGGGCGTTGGCCGCCAGGAAGCCGGTGGTGGCCGCGCGTTCCATCAGGGCCACGGGCAGGTCGGTGCGCACCAGGTCGCCGGCCATCATGACGCCGGGGTCCGGGGTGCGGACGGTGGGCCGGTCCCGGTAGCCGCCGACCGGGAAGAGCGGGCAGTCCTCGCGCCATTCGTGGCGGACGTCGACGACGGTGGCCGTGCGGGTCTCCGGGTAGACGCGGTACAGCTGGTCGACGAGCCGTTTCTCCTCGACGTCGCGGGGTGCCTCCGGCGGCACCGCGTACGCGTGCAGCTCGACGACGGAGCCTCCGGTGCGGGCGGCCCAGCGGGCGGCCTCGTCCTCCCAGCGGTCCAGCACGCTGATGTTGTCGAGGCTGCCGAACCCGCTGGTGCCGAGGAAGCCGGGCCGGCCGGCCGCGACGGGCCGGTCCAGCCACAGACGGGTGACCAGGAACGGCGGGGCGGTGCGCAGATGGGCGATCCGCTCGCGCCACGGGGCGTCGCCGAGCAGCGGCGAGCGGGCGACGAGGGCGCGCAGACCGGCGGCGTCCAGGGCGAGGACGACGCTGTCGTGGCGCCGTTCGCCGTCGTCGGTGGCGATCTCGTAGCCGCCGTCCGGGCGGGGCGTGATGTGCTCGACGGCGGTGGCGGTGCGCAGGTCGGCGCCGTGCCCGCGGACGTAGTCCGCGAGCGGTTCCCACAGGGCGGCGGGAAAGGGGGCACCGGGCACGTCGAACAGCAGGCCCTCGGAGGAGCCGAGGAAGTAGATGTGGAACATCAGTGCCATCTCGGCGGCCGACAGCTGCCGGGGATCGGCGAAGAAGCTCCGGGAGAACACCTCGAACGCCAGGTGCCGGGCCCTGGCCGGGAAGCGGACGGCGTCCAGGAACTCCTGGGCGCTGGTGCCGTCGAGGCGGTCGTACACCGCGGGGACGCTGACGTCGAGCAGCGGCAGTGCCGCGACCGGGTCCATGGCACGCAGGTCGCGCAGCCGGAAGGAGGGGCTGAGCGCGACGAAGCCGAGCGCGCTCCAGGGCGGGGTGCGCGGCACGTGCCGGAAGCCGTCCCGCAGTCCGCTGCCGTGCAGCAGCGGATAGTCCGGCAGCGCGGTCAGCCGGTCCAGGCCCGGATCGGTGCGGCGCAGCAGTCCGCGCAGGTTGTAGTACTGGTGGAAGAAGGCGTGGAAGCCCCGGCTCATGGTGGCCGTGGTGCCGTCCCGCAGTGTGGTGGGCCAGCCGCCGACGCGTCCGCCGAGATAGGGCTGACGCTCGTACAGCGTCACGGCGACGCCGCGTTCGGCCAGTGCGGTGGCGGCGGCCAGTCCGGCGATGCCGCCGCCGATGACAGCGGTGCTGGGGCGGGGGCCGTTCACGCGGCGGGTGCCGGGGGTGGCGGGCAGCAGCCGGGCCTTGCGGTCCCGCCCGCGCCGGGCGCGGTGCGGGTGGGGCTCGTGGTGCGGGCGGTGCGCGGCGGTCATCGTCCGGCCTCCGCCTCGGTGTACGCGCCACTGTCCGCGCCACTGTCCAGGCCGGTGTCCGGCTGGGTGTCCGGTCGGCGGCCGACGAAGGTGTGGGCGATCCCGGTCTGCCAGCCCGGCAGGGCCAGGGCGCGGACCCGCTCGAAGCCCGCCCCGCGGATCCGGCCGGCGAACCGGTCGGCGGTGTCGAACTCCACCACGCTGTGCCACAGATGGCGGTACAGCTCGCCGTCCCCGAGAGCCGTCGCCGCCGGCTGCACGATCCCCCGGCACACCAGGGTCCACACCGCACGGTGGACGCGGCGGCCGCTGAGCGTGTACTCGTGCACGCCGAGCCGGCCACCGGGCAGCAACAGGTCGCGCACCGTGGCGAGTACGGCGTCGGGGTCGGCCACATTGCGCAGCAGGTAGGCGGCGAAGACCGCGTCGAACGGTCCCCCGACCCCGGCCTGCGCCAGGCGTTCGGCCGGGCTGTGCACGAAGGTCACGCCGCGCGCCCAGGGCTTGGCGGCGGCCCGTCCCAGCATCCCCGCGGAGGCGTCCACCGCCGTGATGTCGGCGCCCGGCAGGACCGAGCGGAGCGCGGCGGTTGAGGCGCCGGTGCCGCAGCCGAGGTCCAGCAGGCGCAGTCCCTCCCCGCGGCCGGGCAGTCCGAGCCGCCGCACCGAGCGCCGCAGGTGCGCGTGGTAGCCGGGGTTGGCGGCCACGAGGGTGTCGTAACCGCGGGACGCGCGGTCGAACGCGGCGGCGAGGTCCTCGTCGCGCAGCAGGGTCATGCGGTCTCCAGGAGCAGAAGGAACGGGGCGGGGGCCGGTCGGGACGTGGTGGGTCAGTCGAAGGGGCGGCGGGGCAGGCCGGGGAGTTCCACGGCGGTGCGGAGCATCGGGCGGACGGGGGTGCGCAGGCCGATGGAGAGGTCTTCGAGGAGCCGGGTGCGGCCGTCGAGGAAGCCGAGCAGGCGCCGCATCGGCACCTGCGCGAACAGGCCGCAGAACAGGGCGGGTCCGTCGACCCGGCCGCTGTCCAGGGCGCGGAGCAGCACCGCGTCCATGGCGCGCGAGCGGCCGGAGTGGGCGGCCGGCGGGACGGGGCGGCGGCCTTGGCGCAGGGCCCTGGCGACGGCCCGGGTCTGGCGTTGCAGCCCGGCGAAGGTGTAGCCGGTGGAGGGCCGGGTGGCGCCGCCGGCGGCACCGATGCGGAACACCGACGTCCCGACCCGGCTCGGCATCGGGGCGTCCGTCATGGGGATGACGCCGGTCTCGGTGGCGAGGATCTCGGTGTCGCCGAGGCGCAGCACCTCGTCGGCATACTGGCGCACCGCCGACTCGTAGCCGCTGGCCGTCAGGACCTTGGGCGAGAACTCGGTGTACTCCACCAGTGCCTCGCGGGAGCCGACGGGGAGGACGTAGCCGAAGGACAGGCCGTCGGCGGGCTGCGGGGTGCGGAAGTCCATCAGTTCGACGGTGCCGTGGTCGAAGGCCGGGCGGGCGGTGCGGACGAACCAGCCGTGGAAGTGCTGGAGCAGGGTGGTGCGGGCGGCCGGAAGACTGCCGAGGGGCCGGGAGTCGAACACCCAGCGGGCGTTCAGGACGCTCGGTGCGCCACCGGAGTCCCGCAGCCGGACCCGGGCACCGCCCTGGACGTCCTCCACCGTCTCGACGGTCGCCTCCAGGCGCCGCACGTTCGCACTGCGGGCGAGGTCCCGCGCCACCAGGTACTCGAAGTCGCCCGAGCGGATCATCTTGTAGCGCAGCGGGGCGATGTCCCCCTCGATCGGGGCGCCCACCGGAGGGCGTACCCGCAGATGCCGCCAATCGGCCGTCATCGCCGCGTCGAACCGCCCGCGGCCCGACTCCCAGAAGCACCATGTCCGGGGCGGCGGTCGGAGCGGTCCGGGCGGCGCGTCCACCAGGACCACGGAGGGTGTGCGCATGCCGGGAACGTCCCCGGCCAGTCGATGGGCCAGGGACAGCCCGGCTGCTCCCGCTCCCACGACGGCCACGTCCGTTCGAAGCACGGCGGCTCCCTCCATCCCGAGTCCTGGTGTCCGTTCCACCCCGCTCTTCCGGCCCGCGGGCCCCGGCGGATGCAGGACACGGGTCCTGCCGCATCCGTATCGGGTCCGTGTGCCGAAGGAGCTGGGTGAAGGAGCGACCCACGTCACGACGAGAGGAACCGGGATGCGCCCCACACAGGCGAAGGATCACCCTGCGGACGCGCCACCGCCCGTGCCCCGGCTGGTCCACCTGTCGGGTTCACCCGCCCGGGTGCCGCCGGACGGTGGGACCGCGCGGGACGGTACGGCCGTGCTCCCGCCGGGAGTCGACGACGCACGCGCCGTCGACGCGGACGTGCCCGCCGCGGTCGGCCGGGTCCTCGACGACGTGCTGTCCGACCGGCTCGCCCGCGCCCGCGCCGTGGACTCGCTGTTCGCGGCGGACCTGGCCGGGCGGGTCGCCCGGTTCACCCGGGCGGGCGGCCGGCGCACCCGTGCGCAGCTGGTCTGGTGGTCGCTGCGCGCCTGCGGCGGCGACGGCACGGCGGCACTGCGGATCGGCGCGGCACTCGAACTGCTCCAGACCTGTGCCCTGGTGCACGACGACGTGATGGACGGCGCGGAGCTGCGCCGCGGCCGGCCCGCGCTGCACACCGACGTCCATGCCCAGTACGCCGGTTCGGCGCGGCCCGCGCGGATCGGCCGGTTCGCGGAGGCGGCCGGCGTGCTGGCCGGGGATCTCGCGCTGGCGTGGGCCGACGACCTGGTGGCGGAGACCCCGCTGCCCCCTCGGACCGCGCTCGTGGTGCGCCGTCTGTGGAGCGACATGCGCACGGAGATGGTGGCCGGTCAGTACCTGGACGTGCAGGGCCAGCTGACGGCGGCTCACTCGCTGCCGCGGGCGCTGCGCGCCGCCTGTCTGAAGAGCGCCCTGTACTCGGTCGAGCGGCCGCTCGCGCTGGGCGCCGTGCTGGCGGGCGCGGACGACGCGAACCTGCGGGCGCTGTGCTCGGCCGGCCGCCGCGTCGGCCTGGCCTTCCAGCTGCGGGACGACCTGAACGACGTCTTCGGCGATCCCCGGCAGACCGGCAAACCGCACGGCGGGGACATCCGCGAGGGCAAGCCGACCTGTCTGGTCGCTCTCGCGCGGGCGCGGGCCGAGGCGGCCGCCGACCACCGCGCCCTCGCCGTGCTCGAACGCTCGCTCGGAGACGCCGACCTGACTCCGGACGGCCTCGACGAGGTGCGGGAGGTGCTGGTCGCCACGGGCGCCCGGGCCGCGGTCGAGGCCAGGATCGGCCGGCTGGTCACGCAGGGGCTGCGCCATCTCGACTCCGCCCGCCTCGACCCGGAGGCCGGCGGCCGCCTGCGCCGGCTGCTGGGCACGGCGGCCGACGCGGCACCGCCCGACGGCCCCCGCTCCCGGCCGCACCCCGCCCCTCATCCGGCCCAGGCGATGTCTCTGACGGCCGCCGGCGCACCGGAGACCGCGCGATGACCCGAACCCTGCCCGGACGCACCGACCATGTCGTCGTCGTGGGAGCCGGGCTCGCCGGGCTCTCGGCCGCCCTGCATCTGCTGGGTGCCGGACGGCGGGTCACCGTCGTCGAGCGCGAGCCGCTGCCCGGAGGCCGGGCCGGGCGCCGCGACCTCGCCGGCTACCGCACCGACACCGGGCCGACCGTGCTGACCATGCCCGACCTCGCCGACGAGGCCTTCGCGGCCGTCGGCGACAGCCTCCACAAGAGGGTCGAGCTGATCCCCCTGCACCCGGCCTACCGGGCCTGCTTCGCGGACGGCAGCACCCTCGACGTGCACACCGGGGCCGAGGCGATGGCCGCCGAGGTGGAGCGTTTCGCCGGGGCGCGGGAGGCGGCGGGCTACCGGCGGTTGCGGGACTGGCTGGAGCGGCTCTACCGGGCCCAGATGGGCCGTTTCATCGACGCCAACTTCGACTCGCCGCTGAACCTGCTGAACGCGGACCTCGCCCGGCTGGCCGCACTCGGCGGCTTCGGCCGGCTGGACGCCCGCATCGGCCGCTTCCTGCGGGACGAACGGCTGCGCCGCGTCTTCTCCTTCCAGGCGCTGTACGCCGGGGTCCCGCCGGCCCGCGCCCTCGCCGCGTACGCCGTCATCGCCTACATGGACACGGTGGCCGGCGTGTACTTCCCGCGCGGCGGCATGCACGCCCTGCCGCAGGCCATGGCGGACGCCGCCGCCGACGCGGGCGGCGAGCTGCGGTTCGGGCAGCGGGTCACCCGGCTGGAGCGGTCCGGCGGCCGGATCACCGCCGTCGTCACCGACCAGGACCACATCCCGTGCGACGCGGTCGTCCTCACCCCCGACCTGCCCGTCGCCTACCGGCTCCTCGGGCGGCGGCCCCACAGGCCGCTGCGGCTGCGGCACTCGCCGTCCGCGGTCGTGCTGCACGCGGGCACGGACCGCACCTGGCCGCACCTCGCCCACCACACGCTGTCCTTCGGCGCGGCCTGGCGCGGCACCTTCGACGAACTCACCCGCACCGGCCGGCTGATGAGCGACCCCTCGCTGCTCATCACCCGGCCCACCGCCACCGACCCCGGCCTCGCTCCGCCGGGCCGCCATCTGCACTACATCCTCGCCCCCTGCCCCAACACCGACATCGGCCCGCGCGCCACCGCCTGGACGGAGCTGGCGCCGCGCTACCGGGCCTCCCTGCTGCGCGAGCTGGAGCGGCGCGGTCTGGACGGCATCGAGGCCGCCATCGAGGAGGAGTGCCTGGTCACCCCGGCCGACTGGCAGGCCGAGGGGCACGCCGCGGGCACCCCGTTCTCCGCGTCCCACACCTTCGCCCAGACCGGTCCGTTCCGGCCCCGCAACCTGGTGCGGGGCACCGAGAACGCCGTCCTCGCCGGGTGCGGCACCACACCGGGCGTCGGCGTGCCGACGGTCCTGGTGTCGGGGAAGCTGGCCGCGGCACGGATCACCGGCGTCCCGGGGCGGACGCCCGCTCGTACGCGCACCTCGTCGGCCACCACGAAGGAGACCTCCTCATGACCGACCGCGAACTCGACGCGGCGGGAATCGGCGACCCGGCGCTGCGCGCGGCGTACCACCACTGCCGCACCCTGAACGCGCGGCACGGCAAGACCTACTTCCTCGCCACCCGGCTGCTGCCGGTCGAGCGCAGGCCCGCCGTGCACGCCCTGTACGGCTTCGCGCGCTGGGCCGACGACATCGTCGACTCGCTCGATCCGGGCGTGGTCGCCGAGCGGCGCGTCGCCGAGCTGGCGGAGCTGCGGCGGAGCCTGGAGAAGGGCCTGCGGGACGGGCACAGCGCGGAGCCGGTGGTCATGGCGGTCGCCGACACGGCACGCCGCTACGGCATCGAGCACGCCCACTTCACCGACTTCATGGCCGCGATGAGCTCCGACCTGGTGGTCACCGACTATCCGACCTATGCCGACCTGCGGGCGTACATGCACGGTTCCGCCGCGGTGATCGGGCTCCAGATGCTGCCGGTGCTGGGCACGGTGGTCCCGGCCGAGGAGGCCGCGCCGCACGCGGCGGCCCTGGGGGTCGCCTTCCAGCTGACCAACTTCCTGCGGGACGTCGGCGAGGACCTCGACCGCGGGCGGATCTACCTGCCCGCCGACCTGCTCGCCGGGCACGGTGTCGACCGGGGCCGGCTGCGGTGGAGCCGGGACACCGGCCGCCGCGACCCGCGGATCACCGCCGCGCTGCGCGAGTTCGAGGCGCTGACCCGCGGCGTCTACCGGGAGGCGGCCCCCGGGCTCGCCCTGCTCGATCCCGTGGCACGCCCGTGCATCCGCACCGCGTACGTGCTGTACGGCGGCATCCTGGACGCCGTCGCCCGGGACGGGTACGCGGTGCTGCACCGCCGTGCGGTCGTCCCGCGCCGACGCCGCGCGGTGGTCGCCGCCGACGGGCTCACCCGGGTGGTCG
>NZ_JBEPAL010000041.1:0-79825 GCF_040298625.1 Streptomyces sp. NPDC001532 | reverse complement strand
GGCGGCCCCCTTATTTGGCGGGGGGGCGCCCGTGCGGTCCCCGGCCGGCTAACAGCGTTCCCCCCCCCGCACCCGATCCGCACGGGGCCCCCCCCCGCGCGGGGGGGGGGGGGGCCGGCGCCCCCCCCCCACGGCGCCGACGGGGGTGGCGCCGTGAGCGCGCGCCTGCGCGGCATCGCACGCGAGACCGAGCAGATCGTGGCGGCCGGGACCTACCGCGCCCCGGACGGGCGCGAGGTGTCCCTGGAGGCCGCGATCGAGGCGGCGCGGGCGGGCACCCGGATGTACGGCCCGGAGCCGGTCCCGGTGACGCCCGCTCCCGCTCCCGCCGCCACCCGCGTCGAGGTCACCGGCGAGAGCAGCCTGGAGGCCGCCCGCCGGCTCGGCGCCGCAACGGCCGTCCTGAACTTCGCCTCGGCCCGCAACCCCGGCGGCGGCTATCTCAACGGCGCCCAGGCCCAGGAAGAGGCCCTGTGCCGCGCCTCGGCCCTGTACACCTGCCTGCTGCGCGCCCCGGCGTTCTACGACCACCACCGCGCCCACCGCGACCCGTTCTACACCGACCGCGTCATCCACACCCCCGCCGTCCCCGTCTTCCGCGACGACCGGGGCCGGCTGCTGGACGAGCCGTTCACCGCCGGATTCCTGACCGCGGCGGCTCCCAACGCGGGAGTCGTGCGGCGCACCGCCCCCGAGCGGGTCGCGGAGCTGCCGCGCGCCCTCGCCGCCCGCGCCGAGCGGGTCCTGGAGACGGCCGCCGCCCACGGCTACCGGCGGCTGGTGCTGGGCGCCTGGGGCTGCGGGGTGTTCCGCAACGACCCGGCGCAGGTGGCGGGCGCCTTCCGGGAGCGGCTGGCTCCCGGCGGCCGGTTCGCCGGCACCTTCGAGCGCGTGGTGTTCGGGGTGCTGGACCGCACCCGCGGCGCGGTCGTCCGGGAGGCGTTCGCCCGAGCCTTTCCGGAGCCGCGGCTCCCGCGGTGACGGGCGGCCGCCGCCGCCCGGGGGAGCGGGATGCGCCGCGTCAGCTCCAGCCGTACCGCTGCCGCAGCCGGTGCCGTACGAGCTCGAAGCGCATCCGGTCCAGGGCGCACGCCTCGCGCCGCATGCCCCGCTCGTGCAGCCGCAGCACCCGGTCCACGTCCACCCAGGAGTCCCGCCCCGAGCGGTCCCAGGGCCCGTGCCCGATCGGCACCCACTCCCGGTCGCCGTCGTGCCGCTTGCTGGACAGCTGCACCGCCAGGAAGGTGCCGCCCGCCTCCCGCGCCACCACCAGCACCGGCCGGTCCTTGCCCCGCCCGTCGTTCTCCTCGAACGGCACCCAGGTCCACACGACCTCGCCGGGATCGGGATCGCCGTCGTGCGCGGGCGAGTACTCGGTCCGCACCCGGCCGACCTCGCGCGGATCGGCCTCGGTGGTCGCGAACTGGCCCCGGCGGCCCGGGGTGATGTCATCGCTCAGCGCTGTCACGGAGGCCACGTTAGCGGGCGGTGATCACGAGCCGGGCGCACTCTCAGGGCCTGTCCGACAATGCGCCTCTGCCGCGAATTCAGGGCCTGTCCGACAATGCGCCTCTGCCGCGAATCGTCAGACAGGTCCTAGGGGGCGAGACGCCCCCTAGGCCGCCGGGGACTTGGCCAGGGACCACTCCGGCGGCCGCTGTTCGTGCCAGCGCAGCTCCGCCTCCAGCTGGGCGGCGAGTGACACCAGCAGCGGTTCGCTGTGCGCGGGCCCGAGCAGCTGCGCGCCGACCGGCAGCCCGTCCCCCACGAAACCGGCGGGGACGCCGACGCCCGGCCAGCCCAGGACGTTCCACGGCCAGGCGTAGGGGCACGCGGCGATCATCGCCCGGTCGGTGGCCAGCGGGCCCAGACCGGCCAGCGCGCCGATCCGCGGCGGGGGAGCGGCCGTCGTGGGCGCCAGGATCACGTCGTACGACGTGAAGAACCCGCCGATACGGCGGTGCAGGACCGCCTCCGCCCGCCGCGCCGCCCGCAGCGGTGCCCCGCCGAGGAGCCGGCCCAGCCGGGCGGCGCCCCGGGTGCGCGGGTCGAGCAGTGTCGGGTCGGGCGACTCGCGCACGTACTCGGCGATACCGGCCGTGGCCCGTGGCACGAAGGTCAGCCCGATCTGCCCGTAGGGCGGGTCGGCCTCCTCGACGACGTGCCCGAGCGCCGCGAGCCGTTCGGCCAGCTCGGTGACCCGGGCACGGATCTCCGGGTCCAGCCGGGCGGGCAGCGCGGTGAACGGCGGCTTGAGGGAGAGGGCGATGCGCAGCCGGCCGGGGTCGCGGCCGACGGCCTCCAGGACGGTGAGCTCGGGCGGCCGGTGCGGGTCGCGTTCGTGGTTGCCGCTCGCCGCGTCCAGCAGCAGGGCCGCGTCGGCGACCGTGCGGGCCAGCGGACCGTTGACCGTGATGCCCTGGAAGGACTCGCCGCGCGGCCAGGTCGAGACGCGCCCGCGCTGCGGTTTGATGCCGACGAGATGGGTCCAGGAGGCCGGGATGCGCACCGAGCCGGCGCCGTCCGAGCCGAGCGCGGCCGGTACCAGGCCCGCCGCGACCGCCGCCGCGCTGCCGCCGGAGGAGCCGCCGGGGGTGTGCTCGGGATGCCACGGGTTGCGGGTGGCGCCGAACGCGGGCCCCTCGGTGAACGGCCACTGCCCCAGCTCGCAGGTGTTGGTCTTGCCGACGATCACCGCGCCGGCGGTCCGCAGCCGGCGTATCGCCTCGCCGTCCTCGGTGGCCGGGGCGAAGGTGCCCCGGCAGCCGAACGCGGTCGGCTCGCCCGCCACGTCCATGTCGTCCTTGACGGCGACGGGCACGCCGAGCAGCGGCAGGCGCACTCCGGCCGCCAGCTCCCGGTCCGCCGCGTCCGCCTCGGCGAGCGCCGCCTCGGCGCGGACGATGCGGAAGGCGTTGAGCGAGCCCTGGCTCGCCTCGATCCGGGCCAGGGCCTCGGTGACGAGCAGCCGGGACGTCACCTCCCCGGTGGCCAGGGCGCGGGCGGTCTCCGCGAGGCCTGCGGCAGGGGCGAGCGTCATGGGGACACCTCCGGGAGCGCGTGGTCTACCGAACGGTAACCTCTGGCGGCCCCCTGGGGAACGCCCCCGCGCACAGCGGCGGTTCACCGTGGACCACGGCTTTCCCGGTAGCCGTTCACGGCGTGCGCAAACCATTGACGCGCCCCGGCCTCACCCCTACCTTCTGACCGCGTTCCCGAACCTTGTTCGCAATCTCGAACGCACCGCACAGGGCCACCTCCGATCTGCCGTCGCGCACCCCACCCCGCCCCGAAGGAGAGAGTCGCCCATGCCCCCACAGCCTCCCGCCGGCCCGTCCCGCCGCACCCTGCTCAGAGGCGCCGCCGCCCTGCCCGCCTCCGCGCTCCTCCTCGGCGAGGCACCCGGCCTGCTCGGCACCGCCGCGGCCGCCGCGCCGCCGAGCGGTTCGGCCACCCGCTACACCATCGTCGCGTTCCGCGACAGCGACGACGGCACGGTCGACGTCCACCAGTCCGACGACGCCACCGACTTCCGCCCGCTCAAGGCCGCCGCCTACACCCCGCCCAGCAACCGCATCCGCGACGCGAGCCTCTTCAGGCACACCGACGGCTTCTACTACCTCACCTACACGACCCACACCTGGCAGGACCCCAGCACCACCATCGGCTTCGCCCGCAGCGCCGACCGCGTCGGCTGGACCTTCCTCCGCGACCACCCGGTGCCCATCCCTGGCCTCTCCCGCGCCTGGGCGCCCGAGTGGTTCGTCGACAGCGACGGCAGCGTCGGCATCGTCGTCTCCTGCTCCACCGCCGACGACGAATGGAACTTCACGCCGTACCTGCTGCGGGCCGCCGACTCCGCGCTCACCACGTGGACCGCGCCCGTCGCCCTGTCCGGCATCGGCGCCAACCACATCGACACCTTCATCGTGAAGAGCGGCTCGACCTACCACGCCTTCCCGAAGAACGAGACGACCAAGTACATCGAGTACGCCACCGCCACCAGCCTGACCGGCCCCTACACCATCCGCCGCACCGGCGACTGGGCCGGCTGGGGCAGCTACCGCGAAGGCCCCTCGCTGGTCCCGCTCGACAACGGCGGCTGGCGGATCTTCTTCGACGGCTACGGCGACGGCGGTTACTACCACAGCGACAGCTACGACACCTTCGCCACCTGGAGCACCCCGAGGCGGCTGCCGAACATCTCCGGCACCGCCCGCCACTTCACCGCCCTGAAAGAGACGGTGCCGGGCGGCGTGACGGTGACGAAGAACGTCAACCGGTCCCTGCGCTCGGTGAACTTCCCCACCCGCTACTGGCAGCAGCGGTCCGGTCTGCTCGACCTCGCCGTGGTGACCGGCACCGGCGCCACCGCCGAGAGGCAGGCGGCCACCTTCACCGTGGTGCCCGGACTGGCCGACGCGAACGCCTGCTCCTTCCGCGACACCGCCGGCCGCTATCTGCGCCACTACGGCTTCCGGGGCCGCCTCGACCCGAACGACGGCACCGCCGGCTTCGCCCGCGACGCCACCTTCGTCGCCCGCACCGGCACCGCCTCGGGCGCGGTCCGCTTCGAGTCGTACAACTACCCGGGCCACTACCTCCGCCACTACGACTACCAGCTGCGCGTCGACCCCGCCGACGGCACCGAGCTGTTCCGGCAGGACAGCTCCTTCCTGCCGGTGACGGCCTGGGCATAGCACCCGCCGGCGCCCGAGCGATGGCGCGGTGCGGAGGTTGATCCCACAATGGTGCGGAACCCTTCGGACGACGGAGGCCACACCGCATGCCCCAGGACGCCACCTCCCCGAGCAAGCTGCGCAGCAACCGCGCCACCCTGCCCCACAAGGTCGGCTACGCCCTGCGCCACCCCGGCCGGATCGGCCCCTACGTCCGCCGGGCCGGCCGGGACGTGTGGTTGCGCCTGAAGCACCCCGACCACGTCGGCTACTACCGGGCGGTGATGGCCTCCGACGCCCGGCGCAGCCCGGAGGCGGCGGTCGGCAGCCGGAGCCACGACCGCTGGCTGGCACTCGGTCAGATGCAGTTCGACTACCTGCTGGAGCACGGCCTGCGCCCCGAGCACCGCATGCTCGACATCGGCTGCGGCAACCTGCGCGGCGGCTGGCGCTTCATCGACTACCTGGACGCGGGCAACTACTACGGCATCGACATCTCGCCGGACATCCTCATCGCGGCCAAACGCACCCTCGCCGAGCGCGGGCTCCAGGACAAGCTGCCGCACCTCACCCTCACCGGTGACCTACGGCTGGACTTCCTGCCGAGCGACCACTTCGACGTCGTGCACGCGCACAGCGTGTTCTCGCACTCGCCGCCGGAGGTCATCGACGAGTGCCTGGCCCATGTCGGCCGGGTGCTCGCCCCGACCGGCTTCTTCGACTTCACCTTCGACCGCACCGAGGGCGTCGAACACCAGGTGCTGCGCGAGGACTTCTACTACCGCGCCGACACCCTGCTCGCCGTCGCCCGCCGCCACGGACTGCACGCCCGTTTCATGGACGACTGGGAGCGGCGGCCGCACGGCCAGTCGAAGATCCGCGTCAGCCGCGAGCCGTCGCCACGCTGATGTTCACCATCCAGGGGATGCCGAAGCGGTCGGTGCACATGCCGAACACATCGCCCCACATCTGCTTCTCCAGGGGCACGGAGACGGAGCCGCTCGCGGACAACCGCTCCCAGTAGCCGCGCAGTTCGCCCTCGTCCTCGCCGCTCACGCTCACCGAGAAGGTGTTGCCCGGCGTGTGCTCCATCCCGGGCGGGGTGTCGGCGCCCATCAGCGTGAAGCCGGACGGCGTCTCCAGCATGCCGTGCATGATCTTGTCGGCCTCCGGGGCGTCCGGGCGCCCGAACTCGCCGAAGGTGTTCAGCCGCAGCGTGCCGCCGAACACCTGCTGGTAGAACTCCATGGCCTGCCGGGCGTCGCCGTCGAAGCTGAGGTACGGGTTGAGGCGCGAGGGCATCAGAACCTCCTATAACCGGATGAATCGGGCAGGCGCAGCGTAGCGCGGAGCACCGGCGGCGGCGCGCATTGGCGTTCCGCGTACCCTGAACCGCCGCACCGCCCGAGCGCCCCGCCCACAAGGCGGCGCTCCGCACGGCGAGCCGTCGTACCCGACGCCGAAGGAGCCCGATGAACCCCGGCACCACCGCCCCCCACGCCGCGCGCACCGCGCTGCTGGAGGACTTCTCCCTGGAGATGACCGGCAAGGACGTACCGCAGCTGGAGCAGGCGCGGCACCTCATCCCGGCGGGCACCCGGATCAACGTGACCTTCCTGGGCAACGAGGACCTGCGGATGCGGCTGGATGCCGCGCGGGCCGTGCGGCGGCTGGGCTTCGTGCCCGTGCCGCACCTCTCGGCCCGCCGGATCGCCTCCGCGGCGGAGCTGGAGGAGTTCCTGGCCGGGCTGCGCGCCGAGGCCGCCGCCGAGCACCTGTTCGTCGTCGGAGGTGACCCGGCCCGCCCGCACGGGCCGTACGAGGACGCGCTGGCCGTGATCCGCACCGGACTGCTGGAGCGGCACGGCGTCCGCCACGTCGGCATCAGCGGCTACCCGGAGGGCCACCCCGCGATCGCCGGCCCGGTGCTGTGGAGCGCGCTGACCGACAAGAGCGCGGAGCTCGCGCGGCGGCGGCTCGGCGGGCATGTCGTCACCCAGTTCGGCTTCGACGTCGACCCGGTGCTCGCCTGGGTGGCCGCGATCCGGGAGCGCGGGATCGATCTGCCGGTCCGGATCGGCGTGCCCGGCCCGGCCGGGGTGCGGCGGCTGGTGTCGTACGCCTCCCGGTTCGGCGTCGGCACCAGTGCCTCCATCGCCCGCAAGTACGGGTTCTCGCTGACCAACCTGATGGGCACGGCGGGCCCCGACCGCTTTCTGCGCGCCCTCGCCGAGGGCTACGACCCGGCCGTGCACGGCGAGCTGAAGGTGCACTTCTACACGTTCGGCGGACTCCTGGCGACCTCCGAATGGGTGGCCCGGTTCGCGCGCGAGAGCGGAACCTCTGTGACGATGCTCTGAGGCCCCACGAGCCCCAGGAGCATCCCCGTGAACGTCACCCTCACCGGTTGGCTGCTGACCGTCGCGGTCCTGTGCGTCCTCGTCGCCGTCGACTTCCTGATCGGCCGCAAGCCGCACGAGGTCTCGCTGCGGGAGGCCGGCACCTGGACGGTGGTGTGGATCGTGCTGGCCTGCGCCTTCGGCGTCGGACTGGCCTTCCACAGCGGAGGGGAACCGGCGGCGGAGTTCTTCGCCGGGTACATCACCGAGAAGTCGCTGAGCGTCGACAACCTCTTCGTCTTCGTGCTGATCATGGCGAAGTTCGCGGTGCCGGCCGAGTACCAGCAGCGCGTGCTGATGTTCGGCGTCCTGATGGCCCTGGTGCTGCGGGCCGCTTTCATCGCCGCCGGCGCCGCGATCATCTCCACGTTCTCCTGGGTGTTCTACTTCTTCGGCGCCTTCCTGATCTGGACCGCCTGGAAGCTGGTCCAGGACGCCCGCAAGGAGGAGCACGAGGAGGAGTACGAGGAGAACAAGCTGCTCAGGATCGCGGAGCGGCGCTTCGGCGTGGCCGACCGCTACCACGGCACCAAGCTGTGGATCAAGCAGGACGGCAAGCGGGTGATGACGCCGATGCTCGTGGTGATGCTCGCCATCGGCTCCACCGACGTGCTGTTCGCCCTCGACTCCATCCCCGCGATCTACGGGCTGACCGACGACCCGTACATCGTCTTCACCGCCAACGCCTTCGCCCTGATGGGCCTCAGGCAGCTGTACTTCCTCATCGGCGGACTGCTGAAGAGGCTGGTCCACCTCTCCTACGGCCTGTCGGTCATCCTCGGCTTCATCGGCGTCAAACTGCTGCTGCACGCCCTGCACGAGTCCGGCTTCGACGTCCCCGAGATCGGCATCCCCTTCTCGCTCGGCTTCATCGTGCTGGTGCTGGCGATCACCACGTTCACCAGCCTGCGGGCGGCCAAGCGGCAGGAGGCCGAGCGGCACGACCGCGCGAAGTAGCCACCCCCGCGAGCGCCCGCGGCGAGGGCCCGCGGCGAGCGCCCACGACGGGCGCCCGCGGGGGGCGGTCTCAAGCGGTCGCGGGCGGCTCGGGCGCCGCTTTCGCGCGCATCATCACGCAGTCGAACTCGACCACCCGTCCCGTGGCCGCCTCCCGGGTCACCGGGTACATCCCGGTGATCTCGAAGCCCTCCGCCTCGTACGCGGCGATGGCGTCGCCCATCCGCGGGCTGCCCTCGTACAGCCGCAGCGCGGCGACCTCCGACTGGAGCCCCACGAAGTCCGCGACGCGCTCACCGGCGCCGGCGAACACCTCCAGGTCGTAGCCCTGGGTGTCCATCTTCAGATAGGGGCGTGGTTCCGCGATGCCGTCGAGGGCCTGCTCCATCAGTCCGTCGAGCCGGCGGATCTCGATCTGCTCGGTGCGGATGGCGGCGAACCGGCGGTAGCGGTCGCGGCCGTAGTCGCTGGGCGGCAGCAGCGAGTTCATGGTGTTCCAGCCGGTGTGGATGGTGCTGACGGTGTCCTCGCGGCCGAGGGCGCAGGGGTGGACGTGCCAGTCGGGGTCGTCGCGGGCGGCGTCCCGGAGCCGGGCGAAGGCGTCGGAGGCGGGCTCGAAGGAGACGATCCGGCCGGTGTAGCCGAGCCGCCGCAGCCGCCCGGCGTACTGCCCGGCGTTCGCCCCGACGTCGAAGACGCAGTTCACCCCGTACAGCTCGAGCATCGCCGCCACGTGCTGGGTGCACAGGTACTCGGCGGCGGCCAGCTGGAGCCGCCGTTCGTCCGCCTTCGCCCGGCGGTCCAGCAGCAGCCGTGCGCCGGTGTCGCCGAGCCGTACGCCGGTCCACTTCCGGGGCCGCGGTCCGGCGCGCGCGGACCGGTCGCGCAGCACGACCCAGGTGTCCCGGCCGGCGCCCGCCACCGAGTACTGCCCGTTGTCGCGGGCCACCAGGTCCGCGCCCGGTTCCAGCGGGATGCGGGTGCGGCCGCCGTGCCGGGAGACCACCGCCGCCCCGGGGCCGAGGTCGGTGACGCGCAGACCGAGCCGCGGCAGCAGCGCGAGCAGTCTTCTGTAGAGGGTCCGCATCGGCCCACCCTGGCAGAGGCGGCGGGCGGCGGTCCGCCGATCGAAGGATTTCCCACGAGCCGCCGTGGAGCTCCCGGCGGGCTTGCGGCGGGCTTGCGGCGAGCGCGGGCGACCGGCTGGGCACGGCCAGGGGGCCGGAGCGGTGTGCTCCGGCCCCCTCGGCGTGGGTGCGCCGTCCGCGTCAGGCGGCGACCGTCTGGCCGGCCTGGCCGTGCAGCCGGGCGACGACCTCGGTGAGCTGCGCGGCGACCTCGGCGTCGTCGGCCGGGTGGGTCTCGGCGAAGCGCTGGCCGGAGCCCGGGATGGAGAGCTTGACGTCCTCCAGCACGGTGCCGCCGGCGATACCGACGGCCTTGCGGGTCTCGTCGTGCGCCCAGACACCGCCGTACTGGCCGAGCGCGGTGCCCGCCACGGCGACGGCCTTGCCGGCGATGGCGCCCGCGCCGTAGGGGCGGGACAGCCAGTCGATGGCGTTCTTCAGGACGGCCGGGATGGTGCCGTTGTACTCGGGCGTGAAGAGCAGCAGCGCGTCGGCGGCGGCGACGGCCTCGCGCAGCCGGACGGCGGCGGCCGGGACCGAGCCCTCGACGTCGATGTCCTCGTTGTAGAAGGGGATCTCGGCCAGGCCCTCGAAGAGCTGGACGTCGGCGCCCTCGGGAGCGTGCTTGACGGCCGCCTCGGCGAGCTGGCGGTTGTGCGAACCGGCGCGGAGGCTGCCGACGAGCGCGAGGATGCGAACGGACATGGGGTACTCCCGATGACTCAAAAGCAGGCGGTTGGCGGGCCGAGGTCCTATCCGGACCGGGGTCCGTTTAATGTTGTAGCACCTAACCGGACCGCGGTCCAGTTTCATTCCCGATGCTTTACGCTGTCTTCATGTCCGCCTCCCTGCCGCCCTTCCCGCCGTCTCAGGAGTCCGTCGGCGCCCCCGAGTTGCTGGAACTCGGCGCCCCCGGGCAGGACCCCTGCCTGCGGGCCGACGCCGCGCGCAACCGGGCCCGGCTGCTGGAGGCGGCCGGCCGGCTGATCGCGGAGCACGGGGCGGCCGGCGTCACCATGGAGGCCGTGGCCGCGGCGGCCCAGGTGGGCAAAGGCACCGTCTTCCGGCGCTTCGGCGACCGTGTCGGCCTGCTCACCGCACTGCTCGACCACTCCGAGCACAAGTTCCAGGCCGCGTTCCTCAGCGGCCCCCCGCCGCTCGGCCCCGGCGCCCCGCCCGTCGAGCGGCTGAACGCGTTCGGACACGCGACCCTGCGGCACTCGATCGACGCGCTGGAACTCCAGATCGCCGCCGAGCCGGCCCCCGACCGCCGCTTCGTCGCACCGGCCCGCCGCCTGCTGCGCGGCCACGTCCAGATGCTGCTGCGCCAGGTGCTGCCCGGCGCGGACTGCGAACTGCTCTCCCTGACGCTGATGGGCTACCTCGACCCCGTCGCCATCCACCACCTGGCCAAGCAGTGCCGGATCCCCCTGGAACGCCTGGAGGCCGGCTGGACCGACCTGGTCACACGGGTGACGGGCGTGGCACCCGGCGCGGCCGGCGGCGAACCTCCGGCACCCGGCGGTCCCTGACGCGGGATGCGGGCCCAGGGGCGGCCGTCGGCGCGCCCGCGGGTTCTGCCAAGATGCCGTACGTCATGGTGCAGATACCGAACACGCCCGCGCCCGCGCAGCCCTCCGTGCCCACGAGTGCCGATGTGGCCCGTCTGGCCGGCGTCTCCCGGGCGACCGTCTCCTACGTCCTGAACAACACCAGCGCGGTGCGGATCAGCGAGCCCACCCGCCGCCGGGTCCACGAGGCCGCCAAGGAACTCGGGTACGTACCGCACGCGGCCGCCCGCAGCCTGCGCGCCGGACACAGCCGCATGGTCCTGATGCCCGCCCCGACCATCCCGGTCGGACCGCTCTACAGCCGGTTCATCAACGAACTCCAGTGGGCGCTCGGCCGCCTCGACTACACCGTCGTCCAGTACGGCAGCCTCGGCCTCCAGGGCGACGAGGCCGCCCGCGCCTGGGCCGAACTGCGGCCGGTCGCCGTCCTGGTCCCCGGCCTGGAGCTGAGCCCGCAGGGTGTGGCCCTGCTCAAGCGCTCCGGCGCCCGTGCCGTGGTGACCCTGGGCCCGCAGCCCGTCGAGGGCGCGCACGCCCTCCTCATGGATCACGCGACGGTCGGCCGCGAGGCCGGCGCCCACCTGTACGCCCGCGGCCGCCGCCGGATCGGCGTCGTCGTCCCCGAGGAACCCGGCCTCGAGGTCTTCTCCCGGCCCCGCCTCGACGGCGTCCGCCAGTCCCTGCGCGGCACGGACGCGCGGCTGACCGAGCTGCCCCTGGCCTACGACGAGGAGGCCGCGGCCCGCCTCGCCGCGCGCTGGCGCGACCTCGGCCTGGACGGGGTGTTCGCGTACAACGACGAGTACGCCATGCTGCTGATGCGCGCGCTGAAGGACGAGGGCGTCGCGCTCCCCGAGGACACCGCGCTGATCGGCGCCGACGACCTGATGGTCGGCCGGCTGCTGCGGCCCCGCCTCAGCACCGTCCACATCGAACTGCCCTCGGGCCGCGACCTCGCCGAACTCGTCGACCGCGCGGTCCGCGACCCGGCCGCCCCGCTCGAACGCCACGAGGTGCTGGGAGCCGCGGTGATCCACCGCGACTCCAGCTGACCAGGCGTCAAAGGTACTTCCGGGAAAGGAACTCACAAGAGGCGGAGCGTCACTCCCCGGTCCGCTCCGCCGCGGCCTGCTGCTCGGCGACCGACTTGCGGACCGCGTCCATGTCGAGCTTGCGGGCCTGCCCGATGACATCCGCCAGCGCCGCCTCGGGCAGCGCACCGGGCTGCGCGAACACGGCCACCTGGTCACGGACGATCATCAGCGTGGGAATCGACTGGATACCGAAGGCCGCGGCCAGCTCCGGCTGCGCCTCGGTGTCCACCTTGCCGAACACCAGGTCCGGGTTCTCCTCCGCCGCCTTCTCGTAGACCGGGGCGAACTGCCGGCACGGACCGCACCAGGCCGCCCAGAAATCGATCAGGACGAACTCGTTGTCCGTGACCGTCCGGTCGAAGTTCTCCTTGGTCAGCTCCACGGTGCTCATGGGACATCCCTCTTCCTGGTGGGGGCGGGGCCCTGACGGGCGAGCCGTCCGCACAACACGGCCGGACGGGCGAGTATTCCGTGCGCGCACAGTCACGCACCCGCGCGCTTACCCCTGTGGCCCCACGGCACACCACCCACCAGACTGACTCCATGACGGAAACGGATTCCATCGCGTACGACGTCGTGGTCCTCGGTGCCGGGCCCGTGGGGGAGAACGTCGCCGACCGCACACGCGCGGCCGGCCTCACCACCGCGGTCGTGGAGAGCGAGCTGGTCGGCGGCGAATGCTCGTACTGGGCGTGCATGCCCAGCAAGGCCCTGCTGCGCCCGGTCATCGCCCGCGCGGACGCCCGCCGGGTGCCCGGCCTGCGCCATCTCGTCCAAGGCCCCCTCGACGCGCCGGCGGTGCTCGCCCACCGCGACTACTACACCTCCCACTGGCAGGACGACGGCCAGGTGAGCTGGCTGGACGGCATCGGCGCCGACCTCCACCGCGGGCACGGCCGCCTCGCCGGACCCCGCACGGTGGTCGTGACCGGCCCCGACGGCACCCGGCGGACCCTCACCGCCCGGCACGCCGTCGCCGTCTGCACCGGCAGCCGCGCCCAGCTGCCCCGCCTGCCCGGACTCGCCGACGTACGGCCCTGGACCAGCCGGGAGGCGACCAGCGCCAAGGAGGTGCCGGGCCGGCTGATCGTGGTGGGCGGCGGCGTCGTCGCCACCGAGATGGCCACCGTCTGGCAGGCCCTCGGCTCCCGGGTGACCATGCTGGTGCGCGGCAAGGGCCTGCTCGCCCGGATGGAGCCGTTCGCGGGCGAACTGGTCGCGGAGGCGCTGGCCGAGGCCGGCGCCGACATCCGTCTCGGCACCTCGGTGGAGTCGGTGACCCGCGAGAACGGCACGGTGGTCGCCGTCACCGACGGCGGCGACCGGATCGAGGCGGACGAGATCCTCTTCGCCACCGGCCGCGCCCCGCGCACCGACGACATCGGCCTCGACACGATCGGCCTGGAGCCCGGCTCCTGGCTGCCGGTCGACGACAGCCTGCGGGTCGACGGCACGGACTGGCTGTACGCCGTCGGCGACGTCAACCACCGCGCCCTCCTCACCCACCAGGGCAAGTACCAGGCGCGCATCGCGGGCGCCGTCATCGCCGCCCAGGCCTCCGGGGAGCCGGCGCTGGAGGCGGAGCCCTGGGGCGCGCACGCCGCCACCGCCGACCACGCCGCCGTGCCCCAGGTGGTCTTCACCGACCCGGAGGCGGCGGCCGTGGGCCTGTCGCTGGCCGAGGCGGAGCAGGCCGGGCACCGGGTGCGCGCGGTCGACGTCGACCTGTCCTCCGTCGCGGGCGCGGGCCTGTACGCCGACGGCTACCGCGGCCGTGCCCGCATGGTCGTCGACCTGGAGGACGAGATCCTGCGCGGGGTCACCTTCGTCGGACCCGGCGTCGGCGAGCTGATCCACTCCGCCACCGTCGCCGTCGCCGGGCAGGTCCCGGTCAGCCGTCTGTGGCACGCCGTCCCGTCGTACCCGACGGTCAGCGAGGTGTGGCTGCGGCTGCTGGAGGCGTACCGGGACAACTGACGGCCGGGGCGCGGCCGTTCGGGGCGGGAAGCGGGCGGCCGCCTCAGCCGGGCAGGGTGAATCCCAGGGCCCGGGCGGCCTCGTGGGGCGTCGGCTGGGACCAGCGCTCCGCCACCGCCTGGTTCGACGACAGCGAGCGCGGCTCGGCGCGGTCGAGGTAGAGCACGCCGTCGAGATGGTCGGTCTCGTGCTGCACGATCCGGGCCGGCCAGCCGGTGAACACCTCGTCCACGGCGCGGCCGTGCTCGTCCGCGCCCGTCATCCGCACCCGCGCCGGCCGCGCCACCACCGCCTGCCAGCCCGGCACGCTCAGACAGCCCTCGAAGAACGCGGCCCGCGCCGCGCCGACCGGCTCGTAGCCGGGGTTCACCAGCACCCGGAACGGCTGCGGCACCCGCCCGCGCGCCTGCCGCACCTCCTCCGGGACCGGCGCCGGGTCCTCGATGACCGCGATCCGCAGGCCCACCCCGACCTGCGGCGCCGCGAGCCCGACACCCGGCGCCGCGTGCATGGTGCGGCGCAGCGCCTCGACGAAACGGGCCAGCAGCGCGGGCTCCAACTGCCCGTCGAACGGCTCGGCCGGCCGCCGCAGCACCGGATCCCCGGCCGCGACGATGGGCAACGGCCCTTCGGTGGCCAGGAGTTGCTCGACCTGCTCGGCAAGGGGCGCGCGCTCACGGGGTGCAGACATCCCGCCAGCATGCCACGGACTCCATGGTGTGTGACTCAGGTCACTCAACTCCCCGGGAACTCGGTGTCCTTACGGCCCGACTACTGGACCACCACGGCCGAAACACCACCCGTCCCCGGAGAAGACCACCGATGACCACCGCTCCCTCGCCCCAGACGGACGAGGCCACCCAGCCGGCCGCGCCGCCCCCGCCGCCCGGCCGCTCGGCACCCCTGCGTCCGCTCGTCCTGCGCCTGCACTTCTACGCCGGAGTGCTCGTCGCCCCGTTCCTGCTCGTCGCCGCCGTCACCGGTCTGCTCTACGCCGGGTCCTTCCAGGCCGAGAAGATCGTGTACGCGGACCAGCTGACCGTCCCCGTCGGCGACACCGAGCTGCCGGTCTCCCAGCAGGTCGCCGCCGCCCGCGAGGCCCACCCCGAGGGCACCGTCACCGCCGTACGGCCCTCCCCGCAGGACGACGCCACCACCAGGGTGCTGCTCTCCGGCGTTCCGGGCGTCGACCCCGACCACACGCTCGCCGTCTTCGTCGACCCGTACACCGGTCAGGTGCGGGGCGCGCTCGAACAGTACGGCTCGACCGGCGCCCTGCCGCTGCGCACCTGGATCGACGAGCTCCACCGCGATCTGCACCTCGGCGAGACCGGCCGCCTCTACAGCGAACTCGCCGCGAGCTGGCTGTGGGTGATCGCCACCGGCGGTCTGGTGCTCTGGTTCTCCCGCCGCCGCGCCCTGCGCAAGCTGCGCGGCACCAGCGGCCGGCGCCGCACCCTCGGACTGCACGGCACCGTCGGCGCCTGGGCCGCGACCGGTTTCCTCTTCCTCTCGGCGACCGGCCTGACCTGGTCGGCGTACACCGGTGCGAACATCGACGAACTGCGCACCTCGCTCGGCGGCGCCACCCCGACGCTCTCGGCGGCGGTGGGCGGCGAGCACTCCGGCCACGGCGGCGCCGCCTCCGCGGCCGGCGACCCGGCCGCGACCGGCGTCGGCCTCGACGCGGTGCTGGCCGCGGCCCGCGCCGAGGGGCTGACCGACCCCGTCGAGATCGCGCCGCCCGCCGACGCCTCGTCCGCGTACGTCGTCAAGCAGGTGCAGCGCGCCTGGCCGACTAAGGCGGACGCGGTGGCGATCGACCCGGGCACCGGCGAGGTCGTCGACGAGCTGCGGTTCGCCGACCATCCGGTGCTCGCCAAGCTGACCCGGTGGGGGATCGACCTGCACACCGGCGTCCTGTTCGGCGTCGTCAACCAGATCGGCCTGATGCTGCTCGCGCTCTCCCTGATCCTGCTGATCCTGTGGGGCTACCGCATGTGGTGGCAGCGCGGTCGCGGCTCCGCCTTCGGCCGGCCGATCCCGCGCGGCGCCTGGGCGGACGTGCCCCCGCAGATACTCGTCCCGCTGCTGGCCGCGGTCGCGGTCCTCGGCTACTTCGTGCCGCTGCTCGGCATCTCGCTGGCCGCGTTCCTGGCCGTGGACATCGTCCTCGGCGAGGTGGCGCACCGGCGCGGGCGGCGGACGTACGCCGGGCGGTAGCGTCCGACCGACGCGGTACCGCACGGCGGACGACGACGGGCCCGGCTCCACAGGGGGGAGCCGGGCCCGTTCCTCATCGGTGCTCAGAGCTGCGCGAAGTCACCGGCCAGGGCCGAGGCGATCCGCAGATGCGGCTCCGCCTCCCGCTGCCGCCCCTGACGCTGGAGGGTGCGGCCCAGCATCAGCCGCGCGTAGTGCTCGACCGGATCGCGCTCCACGATGACCCGCAGCTCGGTCTCGGCACGGCTCAGCTGCGCCGAGTGGTAGTAGGCGCGGGCCAGCAGCAGACGCGGACCGGTCTGCTCCGGCTCCTCCTCGACCAGTGCGTCCAGGACGCGCGCCGCGGCGGCGTAGTCCTTGGCGTCGAAGAACATCCGCGCGCGCTCCCAGCGCTCCGCCGGCGTCCCGTGGTCGTAGTACGTGGTCTCCACTGGTGACCTCCTCACGGGCGCTGTAACCACGGCGGGAGGTTGAACATTCCACCGGGTGCGGGCGGGTCGCCGGAGGTCGTTGGGGACGGCGAACGGCGCCCTACTTCACCTTGTGCGGCTTCTTGGGCTTCTTCACCTTCTCGTCCGCTTCGACCTGGACCTGTCCGCTGTCGGAGACGGCCGACGCGGCTTCCATGGCAACCGACGACAACGCGGCGAGGCGCGGTGCCAGGCGCCGGGAGCCCGGCATGATCGGCGAGACGCCCCCTAGGCCTTGAGCGCGGCCAGTTCCGCGTCGGCGCGTTCGGTGACCAGGTGCAGCACCCGGCCGGTGGCGATCAGGTCCTCCTCGGGGATGCCGGCGTAGATACGGGCGGACACCTCCCCGGTCTCGGCGGACACCGCGGTGAACAGCGCGCGTCCGGCGTCCGTGACGCACACCGCCGAACCCTCCGGCTCGATGAGCCCCTTCCCGGCCAGCTCGTCCACGGTGCGCTCGACGACCGCCGGATCGGCCTTCAGGCTCGCGACGACCTCGCCGACGAGCGCCGCCCGTTCGACCGGCGTGCCGGCGACGGCGACCGGCCGGAGCGTCACCGACTGCTGGAAGTCCAGGTCATGGCGGGCCAGTACGGTTTCCAGCACGGCGCGGGCGGCGTAGTGGGCCAGCGCTGTCGTGCGGCTGTCGGCGGGGGCTGCGGTGGTGGTCATGACTGCTCCTGCTTGTTCTCGTGGTCGGTGGATGGATCAAGCGGTGCGTCGAGCAGGGTCGCGAGATCGCGGGTGAACTCCCGGGCGCGCGGGCCGTCGATCCCGCCCAGAGGCTCCAGCAACTGCCGCAGCAGCCCCTGGACGACACCGATCGCCTCACGGGTGACCTCCCGGCCCCGGGCGGTGAGCGCCAGCTGCACGGCGCGCGGGTCGCGCGGGTCGCGGGTGCGTTCCAGGAGCCCGGAGGACTCCAGGGCGCGGGCCAGCTTGGACACGTAGAGCGGTTCGAGTCCGGTGTGGTCGGCCAGCCGGCGCTGGCTGGGCCGCTCCCCGGCCCGCTGCATCCCGTACAGCGAGGCCACCAGCGAGTACTGAGCGTGTGTCAGCCCCAGCGGAGCCACCGCACGGTCGACCGCCACCCGCCATTTCATGGACAGGCGCCAGACCAGAAAGCCGGGCGTCGCGCCCTCGTGTGCCGTTCCCATGATGGATACAGTACATAGCTACTATGTACATGGCCAGTATTTTCTCGGGACGCTCCGGAGGGCGGGCGGGGGGACCCCGGACGTCGACGGTGCAGCCGCCGTGCCGGATGTGTGGAGCGCGTTCCCGGGCCGGGAGCTGGTCGTCACCGAGGGCGCGCGAGCGTGCCGCGCATGCCGCGACTACCGCACGCGGCCGCGCGGCTTGAGCGGAGTCGCCGGCAGCTCGGGGGCCAGGAGCCGGGCACCGTCGTAGCCCTTCACCTCGCCGAAGCGGTCGCCCGTCATCCAGTCGGCGCGGGCCTGCTCGATCTCCGCCTGCGTGCGGCCCACGAAGTTCCACCACATGATGAGCTCCTCCGCGAACGGCTCACCGCCGAGCAGCATCACACCGGCGTCCGACTCGGCGCGCAACGGCAGTTCGGTCCGGCCGCAGCCGAGGTAGAGCATCGAGCCCGGCAGTACGGGTACGCCGTCGACGCGCACTTCGCCGGACATCGACAGCACCCCGTACTCGAAGTCCGGCTCCAGCGGCAGGCGGACGTCCGCGCCGCCGGCGAGCGCGAGGTCGGCGCCCACGATCGGGGTGTAGGTGGTGCCGGGTGACGTCGTGCCGTCGAGCGCGCCGAGGAGGAGGGTCGCCGTGAGTCCGGGCGCGGTGACCCGGGGCAGCTCGGCGTGGTGCTCGAACGTCGGTTCGGTGTGCCGGTGGGCGTCCGGCAGCGCGACCCAGAGCTGCGCGCCGTGCAGAAAGCGGGCGTGCGGCCGCGGGCTCTGCTCCGAGTGGCTGATCGCCCGGCCGGACGTCATCAGCCCCAGCTCGCGTGGACGGATCGTCCGCAGGCTGCCCGTCGAATCGCGGTGCAGCACCTCGCCCTGGTGCAGCCAGCTGACTGTCTGGAGCCCCATGTGCGGGTGCGGCGGCACCTGCATGCCGGGCTCGTCGGCGATGTCATCGGGGCCGTAGTGATCGACGAAGGCCCAGGCGCCGATCATGCGCCGGCCGAGGTTCGGCAGCAGCCGGCGCACCTCGGTCGACTCGCCGAGCCGCACGGCGCGGGGGCTCAGCAGCTCACGGACGGGTTCGGCGACGACGAAGCCGCGGCCGCCGCAGACGCTCGGCACCGGCGCACGGTCAAGGTTGCTCATGCGGCACAACCTAGCCGGGTGCGAGCCCCGGTGCGGGCGGAATGCGCGCGCTGCCCCCGTCATCGCGGCGATTCCGGCGAACAGCGCGGGTATTCGGGCCGACGCGACCGGTGGTCGGTGCAATCATCGGTGTAATGATCGGTGCAATCACCGGTGCAATGGCGGGACGGCGTTCTCCCGCTCACGGCCGCTCGCATTTTCCGACTGCCGCATTTATCTATCGGATTTGTCCGCCGTATTCACTCCGCCGCTTTTCGGTGCGGCGACGATTCGCTGCCCGCTGCCGCGTCCGCCCGCTCCGGCGGGGCGGACGGCACTCTTCGCAGGAGCGGAAGGCAGGCCAGCAGGAGCAGGCCGGCCGCAGCCCACGGCGCGCCCGGACCGACGTCCTCGGCCAGGACGCCGCCCAGCGCGGCACCCAGCGGCATGGTCCCCCACGCGGCGATCCGGTAGCCGCTGGTGACCCGGCCCAGCATGCCCGGTGGCGCGAGCCGCTGCCGCAGCGAGACCGTGCACACGTTCCACAGCACGACACCGGCACTGTTCACCGCCAGCATCAGCGCGACCAGCGGCCACCAGGGCACCACCGCGACGACCAGGTAACTGAGCCCCGAGACGGTCACCGACACCACCAGACTCCGCCCGGAGCCCAGCCGCCGCGCCGTCCGCGCCGCCGCCTTGGCCCCCGCCAGACTGCCGAGCGCCGCGGCCACGAGCATCAGGCTGTAGCCGTACGGCGGCAGGCCGAGCCCTCGGTCGACGTACACCACGAGCACCGCGTACACCGCCTGTTGGCCCACACCGAGCACCGCCACCACCACCATGAGGCGGCGCAGGACCCGGTGGCCGCCCAGCAGCCGCAGGCCGGACCAGGTGTCGCGCAGCAGCCCCCGGACCCCGCGATCCGCCGGCCCGCCGTCGGTGCCATGCCCGCCCGGCCGCTTCGAGGGCAGCCTCAGCAGCAGCAGTCCCGAGCCGAGGAACGACACCGCGTCCACCACGAACGGCAACGGCTGCCACACCGCCCACAACGCCGCGCCCAACGGCGGGCCCACGAAACCGGTACCGGTGATCTGCGCCGCGATGATCCGCGCGTTCGCCCGCTCCAGCTCCCGGTCCGCCGCCAGCGACGGCACGACCGCCTGGGCCGCGCTGTCGAAGAACACCTCGGCGAGCCCGGACAGGAAGGCGAGCAGCACCAGCAGCGGCAGCGGCACCCACCCGGTCACCGCGCACCCCGACAGCAACGCCAGCACCGCGCACCGCGCCAGATCGGCGCCGACCATGGAACGCCGGGCGGGCACACGGTCGACGAGGGCGCCGATGAACGGGGCGAGCAGCCAGGCCGCCCGGCCGGCGGCCGCCACCACGGACACCCAGAACACATCCCGGGTGACGGCCGCCGCCAGCATCGGCAGCGCGGCGAACCGCACACCGTCGCCGACGGAGCTGATCGCGTTGGCGGCGACCAGACGGCCGAGCGGCCCCGCTGTGCGCGTGCGAACGAAGGAAGGGACGGACTGCACCACGCCTCGGTACCCGGGATCCCGTCCTCCGCACACGAGCCGACGCGACTTTAAGTGTTCTTTTCCGAGCCGCCGGTAAAAGGTGATCCCGGTCATCACGAGTGGTTGACACGCAATTGCCGTGCGTGGCAGGTTCGTTGGACCAGCTCGGTTCGCCAGGCTCGCCGAATTCGGTGAGCGGAGCCCGCATTTGAGCAGGGACACCGGCATGCGACAGCCCAGCGTTGTGACGCTGGCACGGCATCCCGTTTTCGCCGATGCCGCCAGCATCATCGATCGGTTATACGAAACCTACGATTTCCTCTTGGAGTGCGTGGCCTCCGACCTCTGGCCCCCCGCGCCGGACGGACGCCGGATCCCACGCGACACCGCCCTCGAACCCACCGTCCGGCACGGACTGGACCTGGCCGTGCGGCACATCCGGCAGCCCCGGGACTGCCGGGAGCAACTGGCCGCGCTCGCCGTCGAACTCCGCGCCACGCCGGAGGCGACACTCGCCGCGGAGGCCGAACGAGCCGGAGTCCGGCAGGTCGTCGAGGCGTCCGGCGAACGCGTCGAACTCCTCGCCGAACCGGCCCTGCCCGCCCGGACCCACCACGACTTCGCCGCACTCTTCCGCAGACACCTGAGCGCCGGCGAGGGCGCCGACCAGCTCGCACCCCTCTCCCCGTGGCAGGCCCAGATCGCCCGCGAGGCGGTCGAGTTGATGCTGGAGACCGCGCCGGAACTGAGCGCCGGACTGTTCCGGCACGCCCGGTACGTCGTCGCCGTCGACGGACCCGACGCGTTCGACAGCGCCTCCACCCGCGAGATCCCCGGCGCCGCGTTCGTCGCACTGCGCTGCATGCGGACCCCGGAACGGCTCGCCGAAGCGCTGCTGCACGAGTTCGTGCACCTGCGGCTCTACGACCTCCAGATGACCCGGTCCGTGTTCGCACCCGACTACGACACCCGCACCGCACCCACGGTGGCCCCGGAGTGGCACCGCGACTCGCCGGTCCCGCGCTGGCCCGTCGACCGCGCACTCGCCGCCGCCCACGTCTACGTGCACCTGTCCGCCTGGTTCGAGGAACGGGCCCGCGCCTGCCCCGACCCGGAGCTGGAGCGCTCCGCGGAGACCACCGCCTTCCGCGCCGCCAGCCTGCTCGACAAGGTCGCCCGGCACACCGACCCGTGCCTCGGCCCGGCCGGCGCCGACTTCCTCGGCTGGCTGACCCGCGAGCACCGCCGGAGAACCGTCCCCGTCCCGGCCGCCGACACACGGGTGCCGTCGTGATCCGACGCACGGCGCCGCATCGGCCGCCCGTGGCCGACGTGGCCGAAGCGGCGGAAACCGCGTAAGCCGTAGACGTCGAGGAAGCCGCGGGACCCACCTGAGCCGCGGACGTCGAGGAAACGTGGAAGGCGCGTAGACCGCGTAAGTTGCTAGACCGCGTAAGCCGCGGACGTCGCCAAAGCCCTGTGGCCCGCCGAGCCGAGAGCGACCGCCAAGCCCTTCACCCCGCCGACGAGCCCCAGCGCCCCGGCCCCCACCTGGCCCCTGGTCCCACCTGGGCCCCCGGCCCCGACCCCCACCGCGCCGCGCGCCTCCTCCGCCGCGGCCGCCTTCTCCAAGCCAAGGCACACGCCACCGTGCCGCACAGGACGGAGACCCATGGAACTCGTGCTGCATCAGCCCCTCAAGAGCTGGTTGCAAGTCACCCAGTCGTGCAACCTGAAGTGCCGTCAGTGCTACGGCGACTGCGGCGCCCGGCCGCGCGACGACGAACTCAGCCGCGCCGAGTACGCCAACCTCATCCGGGAGATGGCCGACTCCGGACTCATCGAGGTGTTCGTGGAGGGAGGCGAACCGCTCCACCGGCCCGACGCCCTCGACGTCCTCGCCGAACTGACCCCGCACGTGATGACCCGGCTGCGCACCAACGCCACCCTGCTGTCACCGGAAGTCGCCCACCGGCTCAAGGAGATCGGGATCGGCGAGGTGTACGTGGACGTCATGGGGGCGACGGCCGCCACGCACGACTGGCACGTCGGCGTGCCGGGCAGCTTCGAGCGCACCGTCGACGGGGTGAAGAACGCCCAGGAGGCCGGGCTCCCGGTGTCCCTGCTGGTCATCATGACCCGGCGCAACGTGGGAGAACTCCAGCAGGTGCTGGACATGGCCGCCCGGCTGGGCGTGCCCCGCGTCGGCGTCCTGCGGCTCTACCCGCTGGGCCGGGCCCGCACCCAGTGGAAGGAGCTGGCGCTGCGCCTGCCGGACCAGATGGCCGCGCTGGACGCGCTGCGGGTCCCGCGGTCGGTGCACCTGATGACCTCCTGGCATCCCAAGGACGGCAACTGCTGCTGGCAGAACGCCGGCGTGGACGCCACCGGCCGCTCCGTCGGCTGTGCCTATCTGCGCGACTACACCGACTACGGGAACGTCCGCGAGATGAGCTTCCTGGACACCTGGAACGACCCGGTCTACGTGCGCAACCGCGCGGGCCATGTCGACGGGGGCTGCGACGGCTGCGAGGAGACCCAGGGCTCCTCCGGCGGATGCAGGTCCACGGCCTTCGCCTTCACCGGGCGCTGGGACGCCCCCGACCCGTTTTGCTCCGAGACGAACGGAGGGATCGATGTCTCTCAGCTCCCCGACGACCTCGACCGACGGCGCGTCAGCCCCGCCGTACCGGCGACGAGCCGACTGCTATGAGCAGAGCCCCGAAGCCAGGTTCCGCCCGATCCCGGAGTGGAACTGCATGCTCGCCTACACCCCGCACAAGCCCGCCATCCACTACCTCAACCCCGTGGCCTGGGTGGTCATCGAGCTGTGCGACGGATCGTCC
Organism: Streptomyces sp. NPDC001532; assembly: GCF_040298625.1. NCBI lineage: Bacteria > Bacillati > Actinomycetota > Actinomycetes > Kitasatosporales > Streptomycetaceae > Streptomyces > Streptomyces sp. NPDC001532. The sequence goes on along the minus strand of NZ_JBEPAL010000041.1, from coordinate 56,671 downwards.
GGATCGCAGATCTACGCCGCGTTGAAGCAACTCGACAAGGGTCGGATCGGTGAACCGGAACTCAAGGAGGCGTTCGAGTCGGCCATGGACCAGCTCGTGCACGGTGGGCTGGTCGCCACCACCCGACCGATTCGGCCCCCGGACCGGAAGGAGGTGAAGTCATGACGAAGAAGAAGACGGACCTCGAGCAGCTCATGGCCGCGGCCGGCGCGACCGGTGAGGGCCCCGCCGTGGAGGTGGTGCAGCCCGAAGTGCGTACGGGCGCGCAGTACGCACTGCTGCCGTCGATGAAGGCCAAGCGCCCGGACGCGTCCGGTGCCGCGGCGCAGTCGGAGGCGGACAGCGAGAAGTGACACCGGACGTCCGGTGCCACGTCGGCCGGCACCCGGGTACCGCCCGGGTGCCGGCCGGCCCCGAGAGCGAGGGGGAAGAAGATGGGCAAGAAGACCGTCCTGGTGAACCCGCCCCTGTGGAACGCCTACGCGCCGCATCTGGCCGTCCCCCTGCTGCTGGGCGACCTGAGGGCCCGCGGGCACGAGGCCGCCGCCTACGACCTGAGCATCGAGTGCGTCGACTGGCTGCTGTCCCCGGCCGCCCTGACCCGGCTGCGGGACAAGGCGCGGCGGCGCCGGACGGCCGGCCTGCGCGACGAGTGGGCACGGCAGCGGGCGCTCCTGGTCGCGCCGGCCGCCATCGCCGGCATCGAGGAGGCGAAGGCGCGCTGGAGGTCGCTCGCCACCCTGCACGAACCCGAGACGTTCCGCGCCGCGCGGCGCACCCTGCGCGACGCGCTGTGGCTGATCTCCGGGGCGTTCCCCGACTGCGAGTTCGACCTGGTGTCCAACACCTCGGCCTACTCCGCCGACTCCACTGCACAGGTGCTCGCCGCGGCCACCGACCCCGACGGCAACCCCTACCGCTGGGCCTTCGAGCGCATGCTCGACCGTGAACTGTTCCTCGATCCGTCCGTCGCCGTCGTCGGACTGAGCATGTCCGCCGACACCCAGCTGATCGCCGGGGTCACCTTCCTGCGGCTGCTCAGGGAAATGCGGCCGGACGTCCATGTGGTCCTCGGCGGCAACTACGCGACCCGCCTGGTGGACCGCTGGACACACCGCCACCCCCTGTTCGACCTCGTCGACACGGTGGTGACGGGCGAGGGTGAGGGCGCCCTCGCCGCGGTCGTCGAGGGACTGGACGCGCCCAAGGCGCACGGTGCCGACTTCCGGGAGGGCATCCCGGGCGCGGTCTGGGACGACCACGGCATCCTGCTGCGCACTCCACGCGAGAGCGCCGACATCTCGGCCGCCGCCCGGCCCGCCTACGCCGATCTGCCGCTGCACAAGTACCTCGCGCCCGGCCCGGTCCTGCCGGTGTTCGCCTCCCGCAGCTGCCCGTGGGACTGCGCCTTCTGCTCGATCCCCTTCGCCAGCAACTCCTTCCGGCAGCGCCCCGCCGCGGCGGTGGCCGACGAGGTGCGCGCCCTGCGGACGGAACTCGGCACCCCGTACTTCATGTTCGTCGACGAGATCATGAGCCTGCGGACGCTGCGCGGTGTCGCCGAGGAACTGGTGCGGACGTCGGCCGGCGTCCGCTGGTACGGCGAGACCCGGTTCGCGCGCGGCCTCGACGAGGAACTGGCGCGGCTGCTGTACGAGTCGGGCTGCCGCCGGATGAACTTCGGCCTGGAGTCGGCCAGTCAGCGTGTGCTGGACCTCATGCGCAAGGGCACCCGGATCGACGACGGCTGCGCGAACATCGAGGCCATGCTCTCGGCGGGCGTGCCCCTGCACCTCTTCGTCATCCACGGCTTCCCCGGGGAGACGGAGCAGGAGGCGGCGCGGACCGTGGCGTTCGCGGAGGGCGTCAGGCGCCTGTCCGCCGACACCTACGGCGTCCCGCACACGACGTGGGGCGGCTCCCCGTTCGTCCTCGACGTGCACTCGCCGGTCGGCACGAGCCCCGACGCCTTCGGCGTCCGTATCGAACCCACCGACCCGGCGGACGACTTGAGCCTGTGGCGGAACTACACGGTCGGCTCCGGACTGTCCCAGGAGGCCAGTGCCAAGGTCGCCGAGACCGCGGCGGGCTCCGTCAGCGACACCAACGTCTGGTTCCGGGCCGCCCGTGACCCGCTGGCCCGGGAGATCGAGGAGTTCACCTTCCTGCGGGCCTGTGTGGCGGCGCCGCTGCCCGAGACACCTCCCGTCCCGCTGTTCGACTGGCCGCCGCCGGAACCGGACGCCCGGCTCACACCGGCCCCGGAGATGACGTACAGCCGGGTCCCATGGCCGGCCACCGAGACGGACACCACTCCCGCGACGGCCCTGTACCACCCGGTGCACGACCGGTTCCTCCAGCTCAACGGCCCGCACATGGACTGGGCCGAGACGGACGGCCTGACCTGGCGCGAGCTGGAGACCTGGCTGGCCGACCACGGCTGCCACTACCTGGGCGCGGACCCCGCCACCACGGCGGCGCTGCTGGTGCGGCACGGCTTCCTGGTCCCCTCGCGACGGCGGCCCGAGCCGTCCGGCGGCCGCCTCCGGGCCGAGATCGGCATCGCCGTGGACAGCCGCGACGGCGTCCACTGCCTCACCAACCCCGTCACCGGTGTGTCGGTCCGGCTGCGCGGCCCGGCCCTCGGCACCTGGGAGCGGTGGTCGAGCGGCCAGGAGACCGGGACGGACCCGGCCGTCACCGACGCCCTGGCACGCTACGGATTCCTGTACCGCGGCCCGGCCGACGCCCTGACGGCACGGGCCGCCCACGTCACCCAGGGACAGGCGGTGTGAGAAGTGGAGCAGTTCCCCGTTCCCGATCCCGGCTCTATTCCCGATCCCGTTTCCGACCTCGCTCCCGTTCCGGGCCCCGTTCCCGGGCCCGGCCCGCTGGCCGTGCGGGCGCTGCGGCCGGAGGACGAACCCGACGCGGCCCGGCTGCTCGCGGCCTGCGACGACTATCTCGTCACCGCCACCGGCTCGCCCGCCCTGCCCGCGGACGTGCAGAGCCTGTACTACTCGTTGCCGGAGGGAGCGTCGTACGAGCGCAAGCACCTTCTGGTGCTGGTCCGTGAGGACGTCCTCGTCGGCCTGGTCGACGCCGTCGAGGACCATCCCGAGACGGCCACCTGCTCGGTGGGCCTCTTCCTCCTCGCCCCGCGGGCCCGTGGACAGGGCCTCGGCACCCGGGCGGCACGGTATCTGCTGCGGGCTGCCGCCGCCCGCGGGACCCGGCGGGTCACGGCGACCTGCCCGCGGGGCTGGGCACCCGGCAGGGCGTTCCTGACCCGGCTGGGCTTCGAGATCCACGAGCCGGCCCCGGAACCGTCCGCCGTGGTCGGCAACCGGCTGCGGCGCCCGGCGGAACGGCACCTGTGCACCGCCGTGCGCCATCTCCCGGAGGCCTCGTGACGGCCGTACCCGCCGTCCTCGACGTCGGCCCAGGCGGCGTCGAGGCGGACATCGCCGAGGCGTACGCGCTGGTCCGCGCCTTCGACGCGGACGACCGGGGACCGCTGGCCGGTGACCCGCACGCCGAGTTCGCGGCGCTGCGCGAGCGGGGCGCGGTGCACCGGTCCACGCTGGAACGGGTGTTCCTCGGCGCGGAGGTCTCCGGCGCGGACGTCTCCGGCGCGGACGCGCTCCCGGTCTGGCACGTGGTGTCCTACGCGGCGGCCGAGCGGGTCCTGCGCGACGAGCAGGCCTTCTCGTCCTCCGCGTACGACGACAGCATGGGCCGGGTGATCGGACGGTCCTTCCTGGAGATGGACGGCCATGAGCACCGGGTGTGGAAGAACGCCCTGCACGGCGGCTTCCACCGGCACAAGGTGCCGGAGCTTCGGGCCCGGCTCCGCACCGACCTCGTGTCGCGGCTGCGGCTCCTGGCCGACCGGGGCGGCGGCGACCTGGTCGCCGAGGTCGCCTTCCCGGCGGCGCTGACGACGATCGCGGACCTGATCGGCTTCCCGCCCGGCACCCGCGTCGGCACCCTGTACACCTGGGCGGTCGGGCTGCTCGACGACACCGACGGAAAGATCGCCGGCGCGATGGCGGACTGGCTCGGCACCCCGTCGGCGTGGCCGGCGGACAGTCTGGTGGGACGGCTCCTGCGCTGCGACGACCCGGAGGTGGGCACCGGTGCCGAACTGCTGCCCGCGGTGCGGCTGTTGCTGTCCACCGGTACGGAGCCGCCCTTCCGCTCCCTGGCCACTTTGATGTACGTCGCCCTGGCCGATCCGCGGGTCCTGGAGACCGTGCGCCGGGACGCGTCCCGTGCGTCCGCCGTGATCGAGGAGTGCCGGCGCTGGGAGAGCCCGCTGACGTGGGCGCTGCGCCGGTGCGTCGCTGACACGGAGCTGTACGGCGAGCGGCTGGGCGCCGGTGACCTGGTCTGCGTCAACCTGGCGTCGGCGAACCGGGACGGGCGACGGTGGGCCCGTGCCGACCGGTTCGACCCGGACCGGCCGCCGCGGCCGCACCTGGCCATGGGAACCGGCCCGCACATCTGCCTGGGCCGGCACCTCGCGGCGCTGGAGGCCGGGGAGCTGGTGGACGCGCTGCTCCGGGTGACGGCGACCGGCCGACTGCCGGGTGTCGTCCTGGAGACCGACGGCGTGTCAGGTCGCGGCTTCCGTTCGCCCCGGCGGCTCGTCCTTCGGTGGTGACCCCGCCGCCGTCGGGCGGGGTCACGAACCGCGGGCCCATGGGGCCCGTGGCGGGTGCGCGGGTGGGGTCCGCGCACCCTGTGTGGGGTCAGGGGCCGACGGTGATCTGCTGGGTGGGGTCGGTGGTGTCGGCCACGGTGTAGGCCAGGTTGACGGTGGAGGTCGTCGCGCTGGTCGGACAGCCGAAGGTGCCGGTGACGGTCACGGGCACCACGGCGTTCACGAACGACAGGCTGGAGGGCGCCCCGTTGGTCCAGGTGCCCGCGATGGGCGCGGCACCGCTCGGGGCGGAGACGATGGTGCAGGTGGCGAGGCCGGTGGTCTTGACGACCAGGCCGCCCTGCGGGACGGTCAGCGTCGCCGTGGAGGGGCTGCCGTTCTGGACGGAGATGCCCCAGGTGCCGCTGGTGGTGATCGTGGGGGTCACCCCGGGCAGGCTCGAGGTGCAGGAGCTGAAGGCCGGGGCGGCGATGGTGGAGGACACCGGGCCCGCGGCGTTCTGGTTGCCGGGCGCGGCGGGGACCTGGCCCGTCGTGGTGGAGACCGAGCAGGTGAGCGTCACCGAGCCGGCCTTGAACGTGGCCTTGCCGGATAACGTCGCCTTGTAGGCGTGCCCGGCCGGGGTGACGGTGGTGGAGGCGGCGGCCGCGGTCTGTGCCTCCGCGGCCGATCCGGCGATCAGGAGTGCGGCGGTCGCGGCGGCTCCGGTGGCGGTGGCCAGCAGGGCTCGCGCACTGTGGGGACGCAGTGCCATGTCGTGCTCCCTTCAGAGCTGTTCGACGGATGTCGGATGAGCGGTCGGTGCGTCGTGGTGCCGGGTGGTGCCGTCGGGGGACGGGTGGGGGTGCGGGTCGGGGAGTGGTGTCTCGGCGGTGGGCGGCGCGGGCTCCGAGGCGGCCGGCAGCGGCTGCCAGGCGAAGATCATCGAACCGCCGACGATGCCCAGGAGGGTGCCGAGCAGGAACCCTCCCAGGTTGGACATGACCAGGGCGGCGACGGCGAGGAGCACGGTGACCGCGCCGGCCAGGCCGCGGTAGTGCGGGGCGACCCAGGCGGACAGCCCCATCATGATGATCATCAGCCCGAGCAGGACGGACGGGAGTCCGGCGATGCCCTGCTGAAGCATGACCTCGAGCGGTGCGAGGGGCAGGACGGTGATCTCCGCTCCGGCGAGCACGGTGACCAGGCCGCCCCAGAAGGGCCGGCTGCGGCGCCAGGTGCGCCAGGCGTGCCGGCTCAGAAGCATTCCGTCTTCCCCTTCGAGATCTTCATCTTGAGCCCGGACAGCTTGAAGGTGCCGGCGTTGGCGGCCCAGGCCACCTGCTTGAGGTCGGAGATGGTGATGTCGTCGGCCTGCTGGGAGAAGGCGTCCTGCATGCCCTGGGCGCCGTCGGGGCCCTTGTCGAGCGTCGAGGCGTCCCGGCCGATCTCGATGTTGTGGAAGGAGGCGTTGCCTTCCAGCTGGGTGGCGTCGAGGAACAGGTTCTCCGCCTCGACCGGGGTGGCGCCGGTTCCGGCGGTCAGGTTGAGCGAGACGTCGCCGAGGACCGGCAGGCTGGTGACCACCGACTGGCAGAGGCTGTCGATCCGCGCGGTCCTGATGCCGACGGTGGCGACCGGGAGCAGGTCGTTGCGGGCGTTGGTGTCGATGTTGCCGTACTGGGCGAAGCCCTGGCCGGTGAGCCGGTCGGCGGAGACCTTGAACTGCTGGCCCGAGACGGCGAACGAGGCGGCGAGCACGCCCTGCGCCAGCGCGATCCCGAGGGCGGCGGTGGCGGCGCAGCCGGGCACGGCGAGCAGAGCGAATCGTCTCCACCTGATCCGGCCGACAACCTGACTGCCTTGCACGTCTTTCATCCCCTTTGTCCTTTCGATCGCGAAAAAGAGCGCCCTGTGAGGGAGGGGCGTGGTCGATCGGCGGCGTGAGCGGGAGCGCGTGAGCGGTCGCGCGGAGGCCACGCCGCGGAAGGCGGTGCGAGGGTTACTGACGAGTCAGGTTAAAGGCGCCAGCGGGCGTTGGCATAGTTGCCGGGGGAACAGTGTTTCGGTCATGTTTCGGCCGGGCGAATCGGCGGTGAACCGCTTTCTCCCGGCCGCTCAGAGCCCCGTTGAGGCCGTGGGTGACCATGGCCGGTTCCGCACACGCGTGCCCGCGCGGCACCCGGGTGATCTCCCGGTTCCGAGCGGGCACGCGGTGGTCGCGCCGAGGGCTCACGGCCCTGCACGCGCTTTCAGGATCTGGCGGCCAAGAGGCTCAGCAGCCGCCGCAGTTGTAGTACAGGACGTCCCAGTGGTTGCCCTCGTCGGCGTAGATGTTGCCCGAGCCGGACCGCCACTGCGGGGCGCCGTCACCGCGCACCCCGATGTACGTGAAGGTGTTCTTGATGTAGTTCCCGATGCAGGTGTACTTGCTGTAGTCGAGCTTGTAGCCGTTCCAGTGCGAGTACGTGCCGGACGCGTGCCCGGTCTCCGTGCCGCCGGTGATGTTCAGCGCGCACCCGCTGGCCCGCTTCAGGGTCTGGGCGCCCTGGGCGGTGGCGAGGTTGAGCTGTTCGAAGGACGTACACGTCGAGTTGTTGCGGTCGGAGCAGCCGCCGGAGGACGACCAGGTGATGCCGACCTCACGGAACATCGAGGTCGCGGTGGCATGGCTGATCTTGGTGACGGCGAACGCCTCGCCGGCGCCGCCGACGACGACGATTCCCGGGGTGACGAGGAGCACGAGCGGTCAGGATCGAGCGGATCCTCCCGCCCCTGAGGGCCTGGCGGGCCTTGTGGGCCTTCATGCGGAACCCTTCCTGCGAGAAACCGAGTTGCCTATGAGGTGACTGTGCAGGCGGTGCAGCCCAGATGATGCCCGAGGTCTACGCGCGTCCGCCAGAGGTCCGGCGACGCGAAAAACGGCTCCGGCGGGACGACCGTCCCGCCGGAGCCGCGCGAACCGGAAGAGCTACGACGCGTCGTGGACCGTACCGGTCACCGGCGGGCCCTGCGGCGCGCCCTCGTCGTCGGTCGGCTGGAGCACCACGTACTCCGCGGGCTCGGCGCGCCGGTCGCGGACGGTCGGCATCGAGACCTCGGCGCTCCGGCCACCGGGCGGGACCGCGGCCCACAGTCCGAAGTACTCCAGCCGGGAGAGCGGCACCTCGTGCTCGGGCACCTCCCCGATCATGTCGCGCAGCCACGCGGGGTCGAGGTCGCCGGTGGACAGCTCGGGCCGGCCGCCCGTGGACGCGACCGCCAGCGACGCCGTCAGCTGCACGTCGGCGGGCGCGGAGAGCGAGACCTTCCAGCGCAGCGGCTTGCCCTCGGTGACGTCGGCGGCCACCGGCGTCACGTCGATCCGCGGCATCGGGTCGTCGTTGCGGACCGTGACACCACCGGAGTACGAGCCGACGACCGCGCCGCGGACCGCCTTCACGAGCAGGTTGTGCGAGACGTCGTAGCCGTAGCGGGGGTTGCCCTCCACGCGGACCGTCACCTCGGTGACCGGGTGTCCGGGCCGCAGGCGGACGAGCCGGTGCCGGGTCGCTCCGGTCTCCGGGTCCACGACGTACAGCCGCACCGTGCCGCTGCCCGGGCCGAAGACACGCACCGGCACCTGATAGGTGCGCACACCCGAGTCGCCCTCGTCGACCGTCGTGCGGCCGATGTCGACCCGGGTCAGCGGGGCCGGCCGCACCGCCGGCGTGCCCGGGCTCCAGGCGTGGGCGTCCATCAGCCACGCCTGGCCCGAGCGTGAACGCGGCGTCAGTTCCAGCGTGGTGACCCGCGCGAGGTCGAGTCCTGCCTGCCGGGCGACGGCCAGCGGCACGCGCAGCTCCTGGGCCCAGTGGGAGGCCGTGCGCTCGCTGCCCGGCAGCCCGTCGATCCGGACCCCGCCGAGGACGGCACGCCGGCCGGCCGCGTCGGTGACGGCGACGTCGAGACGGGTGTCCTCGCTGTTCGGCGGCACGATGACGCGCAGCGCGAGACTCTTCGCGTCCTTCAGGGAGACGGCCTTGCCGGGACGGATCAGGGTCGCGGCACCCGGTGCGGTCCAGCGCAGCGCGACGGCCCGGCGTCCGGCCTCGCGCTCCGGCCACCAGCGCGCGAAGTGCGGTGACGCGCCGGACGCGTCACGGCCCAGGCAGGCGGCGCGAGGGTCCGGGTCGACCGCGGCGCACAGCCGTCCGCCGGTCACCTTCACCGTGTCGTCGGGCCGGAACCCGGCACCGCGGCCCGCGCCCACCGCGTGCGTCAGGACCCGGGCGGGACCGGCCGACTGGGCCCGGCGGCCGGTGCCGTCGATCAGCTCGCGCACCCGGTCGTCACCGGCGACGAACAGCCGTGCGGCGGCGGCGATGTAGGTGGCGCCGGCGCGGTGCTGCTGCTTCGCGGTGAGGCGGGTGGCGCTGCCCGGGGAGCAGACCGGGTCCTTGGCCGCGGGATCGTCCCAGAAGTCGTCGCTCGCCGGAGCCGTCGCCTCGCCGGGCGTCCATTCGCTGTTGAAGAAGTTGTGGTTGGCGCCCGGGATGTAGACCGCGCTGTGCAGGGCCTTGCCGCGGCTCACGCCTCGGGTGCCGTCCACGTACACCTGGCCCTGGAGGTCCGAGACGTCGCCGTCGCAGCCCGGCAGGATCGTCAGCGACGGCACGTCCGGCACCGGGTTCTGGCCGAAGACGGTGGGGCCGATGAGCACGGTGCCGCGGATGGTCCAGCGGGCCGGCGCGGGGTGGCCGTCCTGCTCGGCGGGGGGCGGGTAGAGGCTGTCCAGGGCGGCTCGGTCGACGCCCTCGCCGCCGCGTGAGTGGCCGACGAGCAGGACGCGGGACAGATCGGCCGTGGGCGCCTCGCGGACGGCCGCGGGGGCGGTGGCCGGTGCGGCGGCCCAGCCCGCCCAGCGCGCCAGGTGGGTGCGCACCAGCGACGAGCGGGCCTGTGCGCCCGCGTCCTCGGCGTCGGCGTCCTGGCCGTTGATGCCGTTGGCGGCGACGGACACCGTCACATAGCCCTGGGAGGCGAGCAGCTTCTGGTCGCGCAGATAGCCGCGGTGGCTGGGGATCGGCTGGGCGCCGGAGGCGCAGGGCCAGTCGATCGTGACGTCCGCCTCGCTCCCGCCGGGGACGTGGCAGGTGGCGTGCCGGCCGTGCAGGAAGAGCACGAGGGGCCGCTTGCCGGTGGCTCCCTTCGGGGCGACGACCAGTCCGCGCATCTCGACGGGCGCGGTGTAGCCGGGCAGCCGGATCGGGTCGAGGGCGTACTCGCCGGTGGTGGTGCCGTACCGGCCCGGCCTGCCCGGGTCGACGGCGCTCGCGGGCAGCCGGTCGGGCGGCTTCGGGGCGCGCGGCGCGGCGGCGTCCGACCGGTCCGCGGCGGCCGGTTCACGGTCCAGCCGGCGCCCGCCCGCCACCACCTGAAGACCCGTCAGCCCGCCGGGCGCGCTCATGGCGGCCTCCTTCAGGGGCAGCCGGAAGGTGCGGCCGTCGGCGTCCGCCTCCGGTACGCCGACCAGGCCGCCGCCGGTGCGGAACTCCACGCGCGCGTCGCCGGGCGGGACGCGCCGCGGCGCACGCCACTCGAGTGCCTCGCCCTCGTCCGTGGTGGTGATCCGCCAGCCGGGCGGCAGCTCACCGCCGCCGTCGTACGACGCGACGGCGGCGGCGTCGGGCGGCTGCGGCCGGGCGTGGGCCACGGCGGGCGCCACACCCGCCAGCGTCACCGCGGCGATCGCGGCGGCCCAGGTCTTCCGGGCACGTATCAACGACCCTCTCCTCACATCCTCGTACGGGAAGCGCCTTGGGTGCGGGCGCTCCTCGGGCTGGAGGAGGGCGAGAGGGGGCCCCGGGTTGCCCATGGACGCGAAACAGCCCGGAAGCGGCTGGAAAACCGTCACTGGCGACCGGCCCGGTGACCGGACACCGTCACCGGCGACCGGCCCGGTGACGGACCGGACTCAGCCGGCCGGCGGCATCTCGGCGGGCCGGGAGTCCAGGCCCGTGCGGTGGTTGACCCAGGAGCCGCGGGTGAAGTCCGGCACCGCGACCGGACGGCCGCCCGCCGCCAGCGACTTGACGCTCAGCGGGATCGGTGAGCACCAGACGGCGCCGTCGTAGACGTCCATGTCGGGGACCAGTCCGGCGCGCATCTGCTGGACGGTACGCCATTGCAGGACGTAGTCCATCCCGCCGTGTCCGCCGTTGTTGGCCGCGTCGTCGCCGATCTTCCGCCACAGCCAGTGGTCGAACTCCTTGAGGTAGCTGTCGAACGCCCGCCAGGTGTGGCCGCTGTGGTCCGGCTCGATGTACACCCGGCCGCCGCCCGCGGACGTGACGCCCGCGTAGTCCTCGAAGATGCCGCGGCTGCCGGCGAGCGAGTTGATACGGCTGTAGGGGCGCGGCGAACTGACGTCGTGCTCGGCGCGGACGACCCGGCCGCGCGCGGTGTCGATCAGGCAGGTGACGAGGTCGCCGTTGACGTAGGTCTCCTTCCAGCTCGGGTGGGACTTCGGCACGAAGCGCGCACGGTAGTCGGCGAGGCCGCGGGGCTCGGTGGCGGTGGCCCGCAGGGCCGTCATCCGGTCGCCGCGGTTGATGTCCATGGCGGCGGCGATCGGGGCGAGGCCGTGCATCGGGTAGAAGGACGCGGTGCTGCGGGTGTGCCACAGTCTGCGCCAGGCGTCGGTGTAGTAGGTGTCGGAGAACAACAGCGCGCGCAGGTCGTGCAGATAGCCGCCGTGGCCGTTGGTGACCTCGCCGAACAGGCCGTCGTGGGCCATCCTCAGCATCGCCAGCTCGTTGCGGCCGTAGGAGCAGTTCTCGGACAGGATCAGATGGCGGCGGGTGCGCTCGCTGGTGTCGACGAGGTCCCACAGTTCGTCCAGCTCGGTGGCGATGGGCAGTTCGACCAGGACGTGCTTGTCGGCCAGCAGCGCCGCGCGGCCCTGCTCGTAGTGGAACTCCCAGGGTGTGGCGATGTAGACGAGGTCGATGTCCTCGCGGCGCAGCATGCGCGCGTAGGCGTCGGCGGAGCCGCCGTACTCGGCGGGCCGTGGCCGGCCCTCGGCGACGAGCCGGTCGGCGGTGCGTCGGGCGCGCTCGGCGCGGATGTCGCACACGGCCGTCACGGTGCAGCCCGGTACGGCGGCCCAGCCCGAGGACATGCCGTGGCCCCGGTTGCCGAGGCCGATCATGCCGACGCGGACCGTGCGGTGTTCGTCGAACGGGACGCCGGTCATGGACTTCTGGCCCGGCCGGCGGTCCGGCGCGCGGTCGGCGGCCGGTGCCGCGGGCGCCGCCGCGGCTGTCGCGGTGAGGGAGGCGGGCGCGGCGGCGGCGCCGGTGCCGAGTCCGGCGACGACGGCACCGGAGGCCAGGGCACCGCCCATGACGGCACGGCGTGAGACAGCGGGGATTTCAGGCATGGCGCGGATCGCTCCTTATGCGTGGCGGCCGGCTGCTCTTGCTGCCGCATGACTTTGTCCACGCATGACGCGCGTGTCAATAGGTGCTCGAAAAGAAGGAGTTGCGAGCAGAAATGAGCATGCTGCCGTGGCTGAACCTCACCGGGCAACAGAACGGCCCCGCCCGCCGTCGGTTCGACGGCGGGCGGGGCCGGGCTGCGGTGCCGCGTGGTTCAGACGATCACGACGAGCAGATCCCCGCCTTCCACCTGCTGGACGCGGTTGATGGCGAGCCGGCTCACCCGGCCGGACGTCGGGGCCGTGATCGCGGCCTCCATCTTCATCGCCTCGATGGTGGCCACCGTCGCGCCCGCCGCCACCTCGTCGCCCTCGGCCACCGACAGCGTCACCACACCGGCGAACGGGGCCGCCACATGGCCCGGGTCGGTCCGGTCGGCCTTCTCGGTGACGGGCGCGTCGGCCGCGGCCGCGACGTCCCGCACCTGGATCGGCCGCAGCTGGCCGTTCAGGCTGGACATCACCGTACGCATACCGCGCTCGTCGGCCTCGCCGATGGCCTGGAGCTCGATGAGCAGCCGCACCCCGGGCTCCAGGTCGACGGCGTACTCCTTGGCCGGACGCAGCCCGTAGAAGAACGCCTTGCTGTCCAGCACACCGGTGTCGCCGTACGCGTGCCGGTGGGCCTCGAAGTCCCGCGTGGGGCCCGGGAACAGCAGCCGGTTGAGGGTGGAGCGCCGGTTCTTCTCCAGGCCGTCGCGGTCCTCGTCGGTCAGCTCCGTCACCGGCCTGGCCGCGCCGCGCCCCTTCAACGCCTTGGTGCGGAACGGCTCCGGCCAGCCGCCCGGCGGGGTCCCCAGCTCACCGCGCAGGAACCCGATCACGGAGTCGGGGATGTCGAACCGGTCCGGCGACCTCTCGAAGTCCTCCGGCGTCACCCCGGCGCCCACCAGGTGCAGGGCCAGGTCACCGACCACCTTGGAGGACGGCGTGACCTTCACCAGACGGCCGAGGATGCGGTCGGCGGCGGCGTACATCGCCTCGATCTCCTCGAAGCGGTCGCCGAGGCCCAGCGCCACCGCCTGGGTGCGCAGATTGGACAGCTGCCCGCCCGGGATCTCGTGGTGGTAGACGCGTCCGGTCGGCGAGGCCAGCCCGGACTCGAACGGGGCGTACACCTTCCGCACGCCCTCCCAGTACGGCTCCAGGTCACCGACGGCCTGGAGGTCCAGTCCGGTGGGCCGGTCGGAGTGGTCGGTCGCGGCGACGATCGCCGACAGCGACGGCTGCGAGGTGGTGCCCGCCATCGAGGCGACGGCCCCGTCCACCGCGTCCACGCCCGCCTGGGCCGCCGCCAGGTAGGTGGCCAGCTGGCCGCCCGCCGTGTCGTGGGTGTGCAGATGGACCGGCAGGTCGAACTCGCGGCGCAGCGCCGACACCAGCGTGGCGGCGGCCGGCGCGCGCAGCAGCCCGGCCATGTCCTTGACGGCCAGCACATGCGCGCCGGCCTCGACGATCTGCTCGGCCAGCCGCAGGTAGTAGTCGAGGGTGTAGAGCCGCTCGGAGGGGTCCGACAGGTCCGCGGTGTAGCAGAGCGCCACCTCCGCGACCGCCGTGCCCGTCTCCCGTACGGCGTCGATGGCCGGCCGCATCTGGTTGACGTCGTTGAGCGCGTCGAAGATGCGGAAGATGTCGATGCCGGTGGCCGCGGCCTCCTGGACGAACGCGTCGGTCACCTCGGTCGGGTACGGCGTGTAGCCGACCGTGTTGCGGCCGCGCAGCAGCATCTGGAGGCAGATGTTGGGCACCGCCTCGCGCAGCGCGGCCAGCCGCTCCCAGGGGTCCTCGGCGAGGAAGCGCAGCGCCACGTCGTAGGTGGCGCCGCCCCAGCACTCCAGGGAGAGCAGCCCGGGCAGGGTGCGCGCGACGACCGGGGCGACGGCCAGCAGGTCCTTGGTGCGCACCCGGGTGGCCAGCAGCGACTGGTGGGCGTCGCGGAAGGTGGTGTCGGTGACGCCGAGGGTCGGCGACTCGCGCAGCGCGCGGGCGAAGCCCTCGGGGCCCAGCTCGGCGAGGCGCCCGCGCGAGCCCGCGGGCGGCGCCCCGGCCGGCTGCGGCGGCAGCTTGGTGGTGGGGTCGAGCAGCACCGGCCGCTCGCCGTGCGGCTTGTTCACGGTGACGTCGGCGAGATACGTCAGCAGCTTCGTGCCGCGGTCGGCGGAGTGCCGCGCGGTGAGCAGGTGCGGACGCTCCTCGATGAACGAGGTGGTCACCCGTCCGGCCTGGAAGTCCGGGTCGTCCAGCACGGCCTGGAGGAACGGGATGTTCGTGGCGACACCGCGGATGCGGAACTCGGCCACCGCACGCCGCGCGCGGCCGATCGCGGCCGTGAAGTCCCGGCCCCGGCAGGTGAGCTTCACCAGCATGGAGTCGAAGTGCGCGCTGATCTCCGTACCGGCGTGCGTGGTGCCGCCGTCCAGGCGGATGCCCGAGCCGCCGGGGGAGCGGTAGGCGCTGATCCGGCCGGTGTCCGGGCGGAACCCGTTGGCCGGGTCCTCGGTGGTGATCCGGCACTGGAGGGCGGCGCCGCGCAGGGTCAGGGTCTCCTGGGAGAGCCCGAGGTCGGCCAGCGTCTCGCCGGAGGCGATGCGCAGCTGCGCCTGGACCAGGTCGACGTCGGTGACCTCCTCGGTCACGGTGTGCTCGACCTGGATGCGCGGGTTCATCTCGATGAAGACGTGATTGCCGTCCCGGTCGAGCAGGAACTCCACGGTGCCGGCGTTGCGGTAGCCGATCTCCCGGGCGAACCGCACCGCGTCGGCGCAGATCCGCTCCCGCAGCGCGGGGTCGAGGTTCGGCGCGGGCGCCAGCTCGATCACCTTCTGGTGGCGCCGCTGGAGCGAGCAGTCCCGCTCGAAGAGGTGCATGACGTTGCCCTCGCCGTCGGCGAGGATCTGCACCTCGATGTGGCGCGGGTCGACGACCGCCTTCTCCAGGAAGACGGTCGGGTCGCCGAACGCCGACGCCGCCTCGCGCGATGCCGCCTCGATGGACTCGCGCAGCACCGCCGGATCCTCCACGCGGCGCATACCGCGGCCGCCGCCGCCCGCGACCGCCTTGACGAACACCGGGAACCCGATGTCCTCGGCGGCGCGGACCAGCTCGTCCACGTCGGTGGAGGGGGCCGAGGAG
Source organism: Streptomyces sp. NPDC001532 (assembly GCF_040298625.1). Lineage (NCBI taxonomy): Bacteria > Bacillati > Actinomycetota > Actinomycetes > Kitasatosporales > Streptomycetaceae > Streptomyces > Streptomyces sp. NPDC001532. Next base: position 41,414 of record NZ_JBEPAL010000041.1, on the reverse strand, counting down.
CCGAGCACCGGCACACCGGCCGCCCGTGCGGCGGCGACCGCGCGGGCCTTGTTGCCGGTCAGTTCGAGGGTGTCCGCGTCCGGGCCCACGAAGGTGATGCCGGCCTCGGCGCAGGCGCGGGCCAGCTCCGGGTTCTCGGACAGGAACCCGTAACCCGGGTACACGGCGTCCGCGCCGGCCCTGCGGGCGGCCCGCACGATCTCCTCCACGGACAGATAGGCGCGCACCGGGTGGCCCGGCTCACCGATCTGGTACGCCTCGTCGGCCTTGAGCCGGTGCAGCGAGTTGCGGTCCTCGTGCGGAAAGACGGCGACCGTGCGCGCGCCCAGTTCGTAGCCGGCGCGGAACGCGCGAATCGCGATCTCGCCTCGGTTGGCGACCAGCACCTTGCGGAACATCCTGGATCCCTTCGGCCTGCCGGTGACGAGGACCATGGTCTCGGTGTGGGCCCTTTCTGGCCATGTGAGCCGGGCCACTTGCCCGGTTCAGCGACACGTCCGGGCGCCGGCGGGACCGCCGCGCGGGTGGCGGCCGGGAGGTCAGCGCCCGTCCGGGCGGTCGAGGGACAGCACGGCGGTGACGTCCTTGCCGGTCGCCCGCGGTGTCGCCTCGAACCGCAGGCTCAGGACGTGCACCAGGTGCAGTCCGTGCCCGCCGACCCGGGCCGGGTCACGGGCCGGAAGACGCGGCAGCACGGCGGACGTGTCCTGGACGGTGATGCGCAGCCGCCGGTGCTGCGGGTCGACGTGCAGCGTCAGGACGCACGGCCCGGGGGCATGGCGGACGGCGTTCGTGACGAGTTCGCTGGCGACGAGGCGCGCGTCCTCGACCGCCCGGTGGTGGGGTGGCGGTTCGACCTGGTCCAGCAGGGTGGTGACCGCGTGACGTGCCTCGGCGATGTCGGGGACCGTGAGGTCCCACGCACAGGTCAGGCCGGTGCTGACGCGGTCAGGTGCTGCCTGGACCTTCCTCGCCGATTGCCTGAGCGAGATCTCCATGCAGAGTTCCTTGGGTACGGGTGGTGGCTCGTTCGATTGCGCGGGCTATGTCGTTCGTATACGCATACCCACATCGTCGGAAGGCAGGGGTGCGGCCTGAGAATCGCACAAGTCGCACACATGTCGGGGCAGTTGCGGCAGGCCCCACGGACACCCCGGACGGTGTCCCGGTTCGCCCGGGGCGGAGCGCGCCGCCCCTCGGTCCGAGTCTTGCCGGGATGTCGGAAAACAATGCTGCATAGCGTCGGAGGTTGGGGGTAGACGCCGCCAGAACAGCCGGACTCTTGCGAATGGGCGGACGATGACGACGTCGGTGACGACTGACACGGAGGCGACGACGCTTCCGGGGGTGGAGAACCCTGCCCAGGTGACTCCGCAGGACGCCAGGGCGCTGACCAGGCTGTTCCTGGAGCGGCTGGCCCGGCTGGAGGAGGGCACCGCCGAGTACCAGTACGCACGCGACACCCTGATCGAGATGAACCTCTCGCTGGTCCGCTACGCGGCGGCCCGGTTCCGCAGCCGGGGCCGGGAGGAGATGGAGGACATCGTCCAGGTCGGGGTCATCGGCCTGATAAAGGCGATCGACCGGTTCGAGCTCTCCCGGGAGGTGGAGTTCACCAGCTTCGCGGTCCCCTACATCGTCGGGGAGATCAAGCGGTTCTTCCGTGACACCTCCTGGGCGGTCCATGTGCCGCGCCGGCTCCAGGAAGCGCGTGTGCAGCTCGCGCGGGCCACCGACGAGCTCACCAGCCGGCTGGGCCGCACGCCGACCGTGCGCGAACTGTCCCAGCTGATGAGCCTGCCCGAGGAGGAGGTGGTCGAGGCCAGGCTGGCCGCGAACGGCTACACCTCCGCCTCCCTGGACGCGGCCGTCGGCGCCGGTGAGGACGGGGAGAGCGCCCTCGCCGACTTCGTCGGTGCCGAGGACGCGGCGCTCGGCCTCGTGGAGGACGTCCAGGCACTGGCGCCGCTCATCGCGGGGCTCGGCGACCGCGACCGCCTGCTGCTGCACCTGCGTTTCGTCGAGGAGCGGACCCAGGCGGAGATAGGGGAGCGACTGGGGGTCTCCCAGATGCAGGTCTCCCGTCTGCTCGGCAAGCTGCTCGGACGGCTGCGCGCCGGACTCATGACCACGCTCTGAGTGCCCGCGGGCCGGGCGATCCTCGCCCGGCCGGCGCGCGGGCGGTCAACGTCCGTACGGCAGCGGCGACTTGTGAAGACCCGGGGTGGAAGTCGCGGCCGTCGTGCGGCCATGATGTAGGTGACTGGTGAAGATCGGATTGTCGTTCCGCGTGTGCTCGACCGTCGTCGGCCGACGGTGCCCGAGCCCATGCGGCGTTCACGGGGCGGGAAGGTCGGGACGATGGTGACGTCACAGGCCGGGGCTGCCGACCTGATGTCAGCGGCCCAACGCGCCGCCGAGGCGGAGTGGGAACGCTGGGAACCGCTCGTCCTCCTGGTGGAGGACGACCCCGGCGACGCGCTGCTGGTGGAGGAGCTGGTGGCCGACAGCGCCGTCAAGATGCGGCTGCGCTGGGTGCGCTCGATGACCGAGGCCGCCGAGGCGCTCGCCACCGAGGTCCCCGACTGCGTGCTCCTCGACCTGCATCTGTCGGACGCCAAAGGGCTGGAGGCGGTCTCACTGGTGCAGGCGCACGCCGACCAGGTGGCCGTCGTCGTCCTCACCGGACTCGCCGAGGAACAGACCGGCCTCGCCGCGGTCGCGGCCGGCGCACAGGACTACCTGGTCAAGGGCCGGGTCGAACCCGAGCTCTTCGGCCGGGCGGTGCGCTACGCGATCCAGCGCAAGCAGGCCGAGCAGGCGGCGGTGGCCCTCCAGGCCAGCCAGATGCAGGCCCAGGAGAACGCCCGGCTGGAACGCGGGCTGCTGCCCCGCCCGCTGCTGCGCGCCGAGGGCGTGGAGGTCGTGGCCCGCTACCGGCCCGGACGGGCCCAGGCGCTGCTGGGCGGCGACTTCTACGACATCGTGCAGAGCGCCGACGGCACCGTCCACGCGCTGGTCGGCGACGTCTCCGGGCACGGCCCGGACGCGGCGGCGCTCGGCGTGGCGCTCAGGATTGCCTGGCGCACCCTGGTCCTCAGCGGGATAAGCGGTTCCGAGCAGATGGGCCGGCTGGAGGAACTGCTGGTGGCGGAACGGGCGAGCGACGAGGTCTTCGCCACGCTGGTGAGCCTGGCCGCCGTCCCCGGGGAGCAGGGGGCCAGCGTGGTGCGGGCGGGCCACCACGGGCTGCTCCAGCGCACCGGACGGGACGTGGAGTGGGTGGAGGTCCCCGGCGGACCTGCGCTGGGCATGGTCCCCGGCGGCGCGCGCTGGGGGTCCGCGGAGCTGCCGGTGCCGACCGGGTCCTCGGTGGTGCTCTTCACCGACGGGCTGTTCGAGGGGCATGTGAGCCACGGCCCGCAGCGCCTGGGGGAGGAGGGTCTGCTGACCCTCGCCCAGGAGGCGGCCGGGCTGCCGCCCGAGGCCTTCGTGGACCGGCTCATCGGAAAGGCCGAGAGCCTGGCCGAGGAGCGCGGCGGCCTGGCCGACGACGTGGCCGTCGTCCATCTGAGCTGGAACTGAACGAGTGGAACGAGTGGTGGCGAGGCAGACGGTGGCGGGCATGACCGGGAGCACGTGGAACGGGCGCCGGCTGACGGTGCAGGGCTGGTTCTATCTGGTGCTGGCGCTGATGGCCTTGCTGGTGGTGGTCGGCGCCGTGATCGGCGCCGGCCTGCTGCAACGCACGGCCGACGTCACCGACGGGCTGCTCCAGCGGGTCCAGCCCGCGCAGACCGAGGCGTACCGGCTCCAGGGCGCCCTGGTCGACCAGGAGAGCGGCAGCCGCGGCTACGCGATCACCGCCGACCCGCAGTTCCTCGACCCCTACACCCAGGGCAAGAAGGACGAGGAACGGGCCGCCGCCCGGCTGCGCGAACTCATCGGCGACCAGCCCCGGCTCCTGGCCGACCTGCGTGCCGTCGAACGGCAGGCGGAGGCCTGGCGGCGCAGCTACGCCGAACCGCTCACGGCCTCCGTCACCCCCGGCCGGCCCAAGCCGATCGACCAGCGGGCGGCCGAGCGGGGCAAGACGGAGTTCGACCTGCTGCGCGGCCGGTTCGACGCGCAGAACGCCTCCCTGGCCGAGGCACTGAAGGACGGCCGGTCCCGCCTCGCCCACGAGCGCTCCGTGCGCAACTCGGTGCTGGCCGGCATGGTGGCGGCGTTCCTGCTGACCGGCGTGGCGCTCGCCGTCCTGGTCCGGCTGCTCGTCACCCGGCCCCTGGAGGCGCTGCGCAGGGAGTCGCGGCGGGTGGCGCGCGGCGACTTCTCGTACGTCATCACCAGCGGCGGCCCCGTCGACCTGATCGCGGTGGCCAAGGACGTCGAGGGGATGCGCAGGCGGATCGTGGCCGAGCTCGACGCCTCCCGCGACCAGCAGCGGGTGCTCACCCAGCAGGCCGCCGACCTCAACGCCCAGGCCGTCGAGCTGCGCCGCTCCAACGCCGAACTGGAGCAGTTCGCCTACGTCGCCTCGCACGATCTCCAGGAGCCGCTGCGCAAGGTGGCCTCCTTCTGCCAGCTGCTGGAGAAGCGCTACAGCGACAGCCTGGACGACCGCGGCAGGCAGTACATCGACTTCGCCGTCGACGGTGCCAAGCGGATGCAGGTGCTCATCAACGACCTGCTGACCTTCTCCCGCGTCGGACGCCTCAACGACGCCCGGGTGCCCGTCGGCCTGGACCGGGCGCTGGACAAGGCGCTGGCCAACCTCGGGGCCGCCGTCGAGGAGTCCGGCGCCCAGGTGGAGCGCCCGGAGCGGATGCCCGAGGTCGTGGGGGACCCGACCCTGCTGGCCATGCTCTGGCAGAACCTGGTGGGCAACGCCCTGAAGTTCCGCCGGCCCGGCGTCACCCCGCGGGTGTCCATCGAGTGCGGCACCGACCCGGACGAGCAGGACAGCCTGCGGGTGAGCGTCACGGACAACGGCATCGGCATCCCCGAGCAGTTCGCGGAGAAGGTCTTCGTCATCTTCCAGCGGCTGCACAGCCGGGACGCCTACGGTGGCACCGGGATCGGACTGGCCTTGTGCCGGAAGATCGTGGAACATCACGGTGGCAGGATCTGGATCGACACCGCCTACACGGACGGCACCCGGTTCCACTTCACCCTGCCGTCCCTGTCCGCCACCGCGGAGGGGACCGGCATCCCCGCCGCGGACACCGAGGAAAAGGCTCTTACATGACCACCCCAGCCGCCACCCCGATCGACGTGCTCCTCGTCGAGGACGACCCCGGCGACGAGCTGATGACCCGGGAGGCGTTCGAGGACAACAAGATCGGCAACACGCTCCATGTGGTCAGGGACGGCGAAGAGGCCCTGGACTTCCTCTACCGGCGCGGCGACCACACCGGCGCGCCGCGGCCCGACCTCATCCTGCTCGACCTGAACCTCCCCAAGTACGACGGCCGGCAGGTCCTGGAGCGGATCAAGTCGGATCCGGAGCTGTCCCTCATCCCGGTGGTGGTGCTCACCACCTCTGCGGCCGAGGAGGACATCCTGCGCAGCTACAAGCTGCACGCCAACGCGTACGTCACGAAGCCGGTCGACCTCGACCAGTTCATCGCCGCGGTGCGCCAGATCGACGACTTCTTCGTCCAGGTCGTCCGCCTGCCCGGCCAGACCGGGTGACACGCCGGGCCCGCTGACACGCGGGGCCGAGACCAGGGGCCGACACGCGGGGCCGGGGCACGCGCCCGGCTGCGCGTGCGGGACCCGTCCGTCCGCTCAGGTCCGTGCGTCCCCGTCCGTCAGCTCCAGCCGAACCGGCGGTCCACGACCGCCGCGAACTCCTCCAGGGTCAGCACCGAGTCCCCGTTCTGGTCCGCGGCGTCGAACAGCGCGGAGTTGGCGTCGACGTCCTGCACGCCCCAGAACGGCAGCACGCCCGTCGCGGCCAGGGACGGTCCCTTGGACCGCAGGGCGACGATCACCTCGTCGCGGGTCAGGGTCCCGTCATGGTCGAGGTCCAGCGCCTCGAACAGCCTTCGGGCCTGGTCACTCATGGGTCGTCCTCGTCTCGTCGTCGGCGGGCCGGCCGGCCCGCCCCGTCCACGAGGAAGGACGCCTCCCGTACCCCCCGGGTTCCCCGCGCCGGTGCCGTCATCCGCTTCGCCCGGCCGGATCGGGTAACCCGGTTCCCATGAGCGGAGACGAACAGCGACAGGCCGCCGCCGGGACGGACCGGCAGGTCGCCGACCGGCTGGTGCCCGTCTGGCTGGCGGAGCTGGCGGACCACGACGCCGACGCGGCCCGCCGCACGCGCGAGAGCTGGCGCGACGGCAAGTTGCCCGAGGAGGCCGCGCGGGACCTGGCGACCTGGGTGACGGCCCGGGTCACGGACACCGGCTTCAACGAGGACGAGGGCCCGGACGTCAATGGCCCGGCCCGCATCACCCCGGCCGACAAGGAGAGCCTGCACAGGTGGCTGGCCGCGCAGGGCCACACGTGGTGACGGCGGAGGACGAGGACGTGACGGACGCCGACACCTTTATGGAACGGCTCGATCCGGAGATGTGCGTGGTCACCGCCGCGGTGGGGGAGGAGCGGTCGGGCTGCCTGGTCGGGTTCTCGGCCCAGTGCTCCATGCGGCCGGTGCGCTACGTGGTGTGGCTGTCCAAGGTCAACCACACCTATGAGGTGGCCCGCGCGGCCGACGTCCTCGCCGTGCATCTGCTGACCCGCGACCAGCACGCGCTGGCCGCGCTGTTCGGCGGGGAGACGGGTGACGAGACCGACAAGTTCCGGCAGGTGGGCTGGCGGACGGCGCACGGCGGCGCGGCCGTCCTTCAGGACGCGGCGGCCTGGTTCGTCGGGACCGTGACCGGCCGGTTCGACGCCGGCGATCACGTCGGTTTCGTCCTCGAACCGGTGGAGTGCGGTGCGAGGGCCGACGGCCCGCTGCTGCGGCTGCGCGACGCCCTCGACATCTCTCCCGGCCACCCGGTGGACTGACCGGCTCAGCGCCCCGCCTCCGTGCCCTGCCTCCGCGCTGGGCATCCGCGCCGGGCATCCGTGACCAAAGAATAGTTGACCAAATTGTTGACGATCGCTTCGGCTGTGCATACGTTCGCTTCCGCCGGAAGCGGTCTCCGTCTTCCGGTTTTCCCTGCCCGGAGGAGAGAACGCGATGAAGCGCAGGCACTTGGTCAAGGCGCTGGCCACGACGGCGGCCGTCCCGGCGGTCCTCGGGACGGCGGGCGGCGCGCGGGCCGCCGACGCCGCGGGAGCCCCGGCCGGCTCCGCACGCACGTCCGGCGCCACGCGGGCCGCGGACCCGCTGGCCTTCGACCCGGCGGCCCACACCGTCCTCACCACGACCGTCGCCACCGACGACGGCCCCAGGACCGTCACCTACCGCTTCCACAAAGCGCTCACCTACGTCGCCCGCCCCGTCGACGCCGCCCACCAGTCCCTGAACATCAGCGTCCCGGTCGAGATCGACGGGAAGCCGGTCGACGCGTCCCGCGCGCCGATCCTGCTCGCCAACCAGGTCGGCGGCTACATGCCGTCCTCCACGGCGAACGCCACCGGCGTCGGCCGAGGCACGAACCCGCAACTCGCCCTCGCCTCGGGCTACGTCGTGGTGGAACCCGGGGCGCGCGGCCGGACCCTCGTCGACGCCGACGGCGTCCACTACGGCGTCGCCCCCGCCGCGATCGTCGACCTGAAGGCGGCGGTGCGCTACCTCCGGCACAACGAGGGCCGTGTCCCGGGCGACACCGGCCGCATCGTCGCCACCGGCGTCAGCGCCGGCGGCGCCCTCACCGCGCTGCTCGGCGCCTCCGGCGACAGCCACCGCTACGACGCCCACCTGGCGGAGCTGGGCGCGGCCGACGCCGGTGACGCCGTCTTCGCCGCCGCCCCGTACTGCCCGATCATCGACCTGGAGCACGCCGACATGGCGTACGAGTGGTGCTGGGGCGCCAACCCGCTCGCCTCCGGCGCCCAGGTCGACCAGGAGCTCTCCAAGGAGCTGCGGGCCGGATTCGCCGAGTACCAGGCGTCGTTGAAGCTCCGGGGCGGGCAGGGCTTCGGCCGTGTCACCGCCCGCAACTACGACGCCTACCTCGTCCGCACCTTCCTGGAGCCGTCCGCGACGCGTCATCTGGCCGGCCTGCCGGACGCGGACCGGGCCGCCTACCTGGCCGCCAATCCGTGGCTCAGCTGGTCCGGCGGCAAGGCGTCCTTCGGCTGGAGCGACTTCCTCGCCCATGTCGGCGCCCGCAAGAAGAACGTCCCGTCCTTCGACTCGTTCACCCTGGCCTCGCCGGAGAACAACCTGTTCGGGGTCGGCACCATCAAGGCCCGCCACTTCACGGAGTGGAGCCTGCGCAAGGCCACCGGCGACAGCGGCGCCCGGCTCGACGCCGACCTCCCCGAGAAGATCGAGCTGATGAACCCGATGCACTTCCTCGGGCGCCGCAATCCCCACCGGGCCCGGCACTGGTTCATCCGCGTCGGCACCAAGGACAGCGACACCTCGCTGACCGTCGTCGGCAACCTCCACCTCAGCCTGGAGAACCTGGGCGACGACGTGGACACCGCGATGTACTGGGACGGCGGCCACGGCGTCAACCAGGACGCTCCCGCGTTCATGCGGTGGATCGGCGAGGTCACCGGCTACCGGCGGTGAGCGCGGCAGGGGCCGGCGGCCGCGGACGCGGCGGCCGGCCCCCGCCGTTCGGGCCCGAGGACTGTCAGGGCCGCTCCGGTCAGGGGCCGTCCGTGGCGGCGGAAGTGCCGGAGGGAGCGCCTGGGCGAGTGCCGGGAGCGACCGTCTCGCCCTTGATCACCCGGGGTGCCGCCCCGGTCTCCGGCTCCCTCGCCGCCCGCGCCTCGGCCTTGAGGATGCGAGCGGATCTGCCCGCCGAGCGCGTCAGTTCGGGGAGCTTCCGGGCGCCGATGACGGCGATGGCGACGACGAGGACGACCGCGAGTTCGCTCAGTCCGAACATGACGTCCCGGCCTCAGACGTTGACGCCGAAGTCGGCGGCGATACCGGCGAGTCCGGAGGCGTAGCCCTGGCCGACCGCGCGGAACTTCCACTCCGAGCCGTTGCGGTAGAGCTCGCCGAAGACCATGGCGGTCTCGGTGGAGGCGTCCTCGGACAGGTCGTAGCGGGCGATCTCGGCGCCGCCGGCCTGGTTGACGACGCGGATGAACGCGTTGCGGACCTGGCCGAAGCTCTGGCCCCGGGCGGCGGCGTCGTGGATGGAGACCGGGAACACGATCCGGTCGATATCGGCCGGCACACTCGCGAGGTTCACCTTGACGACCTCGTCGTCGCCCTCGCCCTCACCGGTGAGGTTGTCGCCGGTGTGCTCCACCGAACCGTCCGGGCTGGTCAGGTTGTTGTAGAAGACGAAGTGCCCGTCGGAGGGGACCTTGCCGTCGGCGCCGAGGAGCAGCGCCGAGGCGTCGAGGTCGTAGTCGGTGCCGGTGGTCGTGCGGACGTCCCAGCCGAGGCCGACCAGGACGGCGGTGAGGCCCGGCGCCTCCTTGCTGAGCGAGACGTTGCCGCCCTTGGACAGGGAAACTCCCATTGCTCTCCCCCTACGTGAGATGTGTGTCGGTGTCCGGGACAGGAATCTACGGCACTGTAGAAGCGATGGCCCGGGGATCGCGGCGAGCCGCTGCCGCGCACGGCGCCGCCTCTACGATGACGCGGAGGAACGCCCGTACGCGCCGCACGCGGCAACGGGAAGGGAGACAGGGTGTGACGGATCACCGGCAGCGTCCCCGGCGACGCGGGCAGGGGGAGCTGGAGGCACAGGTCCTGTCGACGCTGCGGGAGGCGGACGGGCCGGTTCCGGCCGGCTGGGTGCAGGAGCGCCTGGGCGGCGACCTCGCCTACACCACGGTGATCACCATCCTGACCCGGCTGCTGGACAAGGGCGCGGTCACCCGGGAGCGGGCGGGCCGCTCCTTCGCCTGGACACCCGCCTCGGACCAGGCGGGTCTGGCCGCCCGCAAGATGCGCAAGGTGCTGGACGCCGAGCGCGACCGGCGCGCGGTCCTGGCCAGCTTCGTCGGCGGCCTGGACCCGGCCGACGAGCGGCTGCTGCGCGAACTGCTGGCGGACGGCCGCGGCGAGCGGGAGATCTGAGGCCGCGGCGCCGGGGCCCAGGTGGTCGGCGCGCCGGCGGGTCGGCGAGCCTCGGGGCGGTCGGCCCAGTGGCGCGTCGGTGCGGCGCGACGGGCATCGCCCGCGCCGCGCCGGTGATGCCGACGCCGCACGCCGCGGTGACCACGATCCCGGTACCGCACGCCACGACGCTCCGTACGTCGGCGCTCAGGTGCGGTCCGCGATGACCGCGAGGCCGGTGACCAGGCCCAGGAACGCCGCCGTCGCCAGCAGGCAGGTGAGCAGGACCAGCCAGCCCGTCACGATGCCCAGGAGCGCCAGACCGCGCTCCGGCTTGTCCCGGCGGCGGCCCCGGAACCGGCCCACATGCCCGATGGGCACGGCGGCCAGCCCGCACAGCGCTGCCAGGCCGAGGAAGATCGGGGGATTGAGCCAGGCGAGCGGGGTGCCGAAGTTGAGCAGGAATCCGACGCCGGCCAGCGCGCAGGACACGCTGACCCGGGCCGCCCGGTTGCGGACCGCGCCGCCCGCCACGGTCGACCCGCCCGCCGCGCCGCTCAACCCCTCGCTCCTTCCGGCGCGCCGCTGTATCCGTACGCGGCCTGGGAGCCGTACGACGCGCGGTGCTCGATCAGTTCGCGGACCCAGTCGTCGACGACCGTGTTCCAGTCCTGGTGCGAGACCCCGTCGTGCGGGACGGTGAAGCGGGTCAGCGCGTCATGGCCGGGGGAGAGGGCGCCGCCGCGCTTGTCCGCCTCCAGGACCACCTCCAACCCGCCGGGGCTCGCGAGGAAGGTCACCTCGATGTCGTTCACCTGTCCCGCCCACCGTGGCGACGGGGCGATCTCGATCTCCTGGCGGAACGGCAGCCGCTGGCCGGTGCCGCCGATGCGGCCGTGCTCCAGGCCGGCGGACCGGAAGCCGAAGCCGAGCCGGCCGAACGCCTCGAGGACCGCCTCCTGGGCGGGCAGCGGGAGGACGGTCAGCGGCAGGACGGTCAGCGGGTCCAGGTCGCCCTGATGATCGGCGCCGGCCACCGCCGGCCCGGTGCGCACCCCGAGGACGGCACCCGGTCGCCGCCCGTACAGTTCGGTGACCGGGGTCTCCCACGGCAGGGTCACCGCGAACGGCACCTCCTGCCGCTCGCCCTCGCCGAGCCGCAGCCCGCCGCCCACGGTGAACCGCTCGAAGACGACCACGTCCTCGCTCCCGCCGCCCTCCTGCTCGGCCTCGACCCGGGCCACCAGTTCCACGGCGATGTGCTCGATCTCGATGGGTGCGGCGCCGCCGTGGAGCCGGACCCGGCCGGTGAGGGTGCCGCCGGGCCGGACCGTGCCCGGGTCGAGCACCGTGTCGACCGTGGGGCCGCCCACGCCGGGCGGTCCGGGCAGTCGTGTGAACGCCATGGTGGGGTCCGCTCCTTCACGCACATACCTATGCTTCTACAAGCACGTAGAAGAGTAGAAGGATAGCGGTGTGGATCACCCCCGCCGGGTGCGGGCGGAGACGGCCGGCGGCGGCCGCCTACTCGTTCTCCCAGCGTTCGATCGCCACCAACGCGGCGTCGTCGCCCAGGTGCCCGTCCAGCGTGTGGCCGAGAAGGTCCTCGCGCAGCTCGCGGAGCAGGGCCTGCGGGCCGCCGTGGGGGAGCGCGGCCAGGCGCTCGGGCAGCGGGTAGAAGACCCCGGCGCCGTCACGGGCCTCGATCACACCGTCGGTGTACAGCAGCAGGGTGTCGCCGGGCCCGAAGGCGAAGGTCTGCGTGGTGAACGGGATGTCGCCGTACGCGGTCAGGCCCAGCGGCGGGGCGGGGTCGCGCACCTCCAGCGCGGTGACCCGGCCCCCGCTCAGCAGCAGGGGCGGCGGATGGCCGCAGTTGATCAGGCGCAGCACCGCGCCGTCGTCGGGGACGTCGAGCACGGCGGCCGTGATGAAGGCCTCGCTCGGGTCTCCCGGCGGGAACCCGGGGCCGGAGGCGGCGGCGGCCGGGTCGTCCAGGTCGGACGAGACGGTCCCCTCCAGATAGGCGACGAGCGTGGCGAGGTCGGCCTGCTGGTGCGCGGCGGCACGGAAGGCGCCGAGCACCAGCGCCGCGTCCCCGATCGCCTCCAGGCCCTTGCCCCGGACGTCCCCGACGATGAACCGGGTGCCGCGCGTGGTGCGCACCGCGGCGAACAGGTCCCCGCCGATCTGCGCCTCCGCCTCGGCGGCCAGGTAGACCGAGGCGACGCGCAGCGGGCCGATCCGGCGGGGCAGTGGCCGCAGCACCACCTGCTGGGCGGCATCGGCCACCGTGCGCAGCTGCGTCAGCTCCTTCTCGTGCCGCTCCCGCCGGTGGGCGAAGAAGGTGACGATCGCCGAGATCAGGATCAGCGCGGTGATCTGGACACTGTGGTTGAGGTCGGTGACGGTGGTGCGCACGGCCGCGACCACGATCTGTGCCAGGACGGCCAGGGCGCCGACGCACGCGGTGGTCCGAGGGCCCGCGAAGGACGCGGTGACGGCCGGGGCGGCGGCCAGGAAGGGGCCGAGGTGCACATCCGGCGGGGCGAGCGAGTCGACCACCGTGACGAGCACGATGAGCCCGAGCGGTACCGCCAGCAGGGTGCGTTGCGGCTCCCATGCCCCGCGGTGACCGCCGCGCCGTGGTCGAGGGCTCATGGAACCTGCATACACCCGTGGGCCGCCGGGCACCTCCGCAGCCGGAGCCCGGTCCGGCCCGGCGGCCGGCTCGCCGGCGCTCAGCTTTCCGAGGGGGTGAGGACGACGAAGTCCGCGTTCGACGGGTCGAGGCAGACGGCCAGCCGCCCGACGCCCTCCACGTCCTCAGGCCCCATCTGCACGCTGCCGCCGTTGTCGGTGACCTTGGCGACCGCGGCGTCGCAGTCGTCCACGTTGAAGACCGGGTGCCAGTAGGGCCGCCCGTTCGCCAGCTCCAGGTTCTCCGGGGGCAGCTGCATGACACCGCCGTGCATCCGGTCCTCGGACTGCCCGGCGGGCGTGATGAGGGAGTAGGTGCCGGCGCCGCCCGGCAGCTCCATGTCGCTGAACTGCCAGCCGAGGATCCGGCCGTAGAACTCCTTCGCGCCGGCGGCGTCGCTCGTCATCAGCTCGGTCCAGGACAGCGAACCCGGCGCGTCCACCAGGTCCACGCCCTTGGTGGTGCCCGGCTGCCACACGGCGAACTGGCCGCCCAGCGGGTCGCTGTACTGCGCCATGCGGCCCCACTCCTCCAGGTCCATCGGCGGCACCCGCACCGTGCCGCCCGCCTCGCTGACCGCCTCGGTGGTGGCGTCGGCGTCGGGGACGCTGAAGTAGAGCATCCACGCCGAGCGGGCGCCCTCCTCGGTGAGCTTGCCGAGGCCGGCCACGATCTTGCCGTCCTTGCGGAACATGCCGCCTTCCATCTCCTCGCTCTCGCCCATGGACTCGTAGTCCCAGCCGAGCACCGCGCTGTAGAAGGCCGCCGTCCCCCGGATGTCGGGGGTGCCGAGGTCGAGCCAACAGGGGGAGCCGGGGGCGAAGTCGGTCGTGATCATGGCGAGGTGTTCCTTCCGTCGACCCTGTACGAACCCAGCGTGACATCAGGCTCGGACAATCGCCCGCCGACCGGGCTGCGGCAGGGTGATCCGGTCACTGTGCGTGTCCGGTGCGGCGGTGGTGCGCAGGACGCGCCACTCGCGCGGGGACAGGCCGTACGCGCCGCGGAACACCCGGCTGAAGTGGGCCGGGTTGACGAAACCCCACCGCTGGGCCACGGCCGACACGGTCGGCGCCGGAGAGCCCTGGCGGGCCAGTTCGCGGGCGCACTCCTCCAGACGCCGCCGCTGGATCAGCCGGCCGACGGTGACGCCCTCCTCCTCGAAGAGCCGGTGCAGATACCGCACGGAGATGTGGTGCGCCTTCGCGACGGCCTCCGGCGACAGCGCCGCGTCCCCGAGGTTGCGGTCGATGTGGGTGCGGATGCGCCGCACCAGCTCGCCGCGCGCGCTGTCCGGTGCCGTAGACGCCCGCCGGGTCCGCTCGGCGACCAGCGTGCCGAACAGGTCGATCACCGAGGCGGCCAGCCGGTCCGCGACGGCGGGCGGATACGGGGGCGGAGCGTCGGCGAGCTTCGCCAGGAAGGGCTTCAGGACCGCGGCGAAGCCCTCCGTGGTGCCGATCGCCGTGCCGGTGAGCCGCCCGGCCTCCGCCTCGGGCACGGTCAGCGCGTGGCGGGGCAGCAGGACGAGCCGGGTGGCGAAGGGCACCGGGTGGTCGAGGGAGTACGGCCGGGAGGTGTCGTAGACCATGAGGTCGCCCTCGCCCACGTCGGCCCGCCGGCCGTCCTGGACGAGGGTCGCGGTCCCCGCCGTCTGGACGCCGACGGCCAGGTACGGGCGGGGCGAGCGCGCGATGTGCTCCGGTGTGCGCACGGCGCGCTGGGCGTCGCCCTCGACGCGGGACACGCGCAGGTGCCCCAGCCGGCCGGTGACGATCCGGCCCGAGAACGGGCCGCCGCCGTGCGGGGTGACGTCCATCGGGGCCAGCGCCCGGCCCAGGTCCTCGCTCCAGCGGGCGAGTCCGCCCCGGTCGGGCACCGCCTCGGTCGTCGGCGTCAGGCTCACCTGGCTCTCCTCTCCACCCCGTCTGCGAGAAGCCAAGCAACGGGCCGCCCGGACCTCCAGGCACAAAGGAGGCAGAAACACGGACGCGAGGGTCGCCGTGCCGCGCCGTGCGCTCAGGGAACAGGGGTGTGCGCTGGGGGAGTGGCCGCGCGGGACCGGGACGCCCTACGGTCCTTCCAAGGGCGTCGTTCGGTGCCGAAGCCGTCGGTGTCGAGTGCGGCGAGCCGGTCCCGGGCGTCGGCGACGCGCTGCGGGTCGGCGCCGGTGCCGAGCCCGACACAGGCGGCGAAGGCGTCCTGGGCCTCCTGGGTGCGTCCCGCCGACAGCAGCGCGTCGCCCAGATCGAGCAGCAGACGGCTCTCCACGGCCGTGTTGCCGCCGGCGCGGGAGAGATCGACGCCTGTCCTGAGGTGGGCCACCGCCTCCTCCCACCGTTCCTCGTGGGCGAGGCAGTGAGCGATGGACGAGTACAGCATGAGCCGGGTGAAGTCGGCGATGTGCGGGAGCATGCGGGCGCTCTCCCGCTCCAGGAAGGCGAGCGAGTCCCGCAGGGAGGCGAGCGCCTCCTCGCTGCGGCCCAGTGACAGCAGACTCAGGCTGTGGTTCGACTTGGCCTGGATGCTGCCGTGGATGTCGCCGGTGGACTCGAACAGCTCGGCGGAGCGGGCGCTGTGCTCCAGCGCCGACGGGATGTCACCGGCCACCCGCAGCGCCCAGGAGCGGTAGAAGTGTGCCCACGCCTGCTGTACGACGTCCTCGGCGCGCCGCGCGGCGGTGAGAGCCTCGGCGGAGCGCTCGAGACTGTCCCGGGGGCGGCCCTCGCACAGCAGCAGCGCCCAGGCGTGGTAGTTGAGGTGGGTCGCCTCCAGAGCCGGGTCGCCCAGTGCCTGGGCGCAGCGGGCGGCGGTGCCGAAGACCTCCGGCCAGTGCCCCCAGAAGATCCACTGATCGGAGAACCAGTGCAGGGACTCCGCCACCTCCACCACGGTGGCGTGTGCGCCGGCCGCCGCGGCCTCGCGCAGCGCGGCCAGCCAGTTGGCGCCCTCCGCCATCAGCCAGCGGCGCGCGCCGTCCGCCGAGGACAGGTCGACCGTGTCCTGCCGGCCGGGGTGCGGCGCTCCGTGGCCGGGCTCGAACCAGCGGCCCGCGACGACCGTGGTCCGCAGCAGCCAGTCGGACAGTTCCGCGCGGACCCGCGCCACGTCCCCGGCGTCCTCCTCGGCCGCCAGCCGGGCGCGGGCGTACAGCCGCAGCAGGTCGTGGAGCCGGTAGCGGTCCTGGTCCGTGCCGAGCAGCCCGGCCTCGACCAGCTCCTCCAGGGTGTCCTCGGCGTCGAACAGCTCCTGGCCGGTGAGCCGGGCGGCGCAGGCGGCCCCGGCGTCCGGGCCCGGGACCAGTGCCAGCCGCCGGAACATGCGGGCCGCCGCCGGGGTGAGCTGACGGTAGGACAGGTCGAAGGCGGCGGCCACCCGCACGTCCCCGGCGGTCAGGACGTCCAGTCGCCGCTCCTCGACGGCGAGGCGGTCCGCCAGCCGGCGCACGGTCCAACCGGTGCGGGTCGCCAGCCAGTTGCCCGCCACCCGCAGGGCCAGCGGCAGATGACCGCAGCGCCGGGCGACATCGGTGAGCGCGGCGGGGTCGGCCGCGGCGCGCTCGGCCCCGACCAGGCCGGTCAGGAACGCGGCGGCCTCCCGCGCGCTCAGTTCCCCGAGCGGCAGCCGGTGCACGCTCTCCAGGCCGGTGAGCATCCGGCGGCTGGTGACCAGCACCATCGCGCCGCCCGTGCCGGGCAGCAGCGGGCGGACCTGGGCCTCGTCACGGGCGTTGTCCAGGACCAGCAGGCACCGCCGCTCGGCCAGCAGCCGTCGGTACAGGCCGGGGTGGCCCTGCGGTCCGGCCTTCATCAGGTCGCGGTCGGCGACCTGGAGGGCTCTGAGGACGCCGAGCATCAGCTCGGCCGGGTCCGGCGGACTGTCGTCCATGCCGCGCAGATCCACCAGCAGCTGTCCGTCGGGGAACCGGTCGGCGAGCTGCCGGGCGGCGTGCAGCGCGAGGGTGGTCTTGCCGGTCCCCGGAGGCCCGGACACGGCCACGACCACGGGCGGTACGGCGGCGCCACCCGCCTCGGCGGCGGCGCCCGACCGAGCGGCGGCGCCCGACCGGGCGGTGAGTTCCGACGCGCCCGGGACCTCCGGCTCCACCTCGACCTCCGACGCGCTGGTGCCGTGGGAGGCGTCGGAGTCGTCGAAGGTGGCGGAGGTGGCGGAGGCGTCCGGCACGGCCGCGTGCCCCGGACGCCCTTGGGCCGCCTGAACCTGAGCCGCCTGAGCCGTCTGAGCCGCCTGAGCCGTCTGGGCCGCGAGGTCGGCGAGGCGCAGCAACTCCCGTTCCCGGCCGATGAAGTCGTCGACGCCGCGGGGGAAGGACCGCACGCCGACGGGGCTGTAACCCAGGGCGCGTCCGTCCCGTGCGGACGCCAGCAGCCGCTCGCGTGCCGCCTCGTCGAGGCCGAGCCCGTCCGCGAGTGCGGCCACCGTCCGCCGCTGCGGAGCGGCCCGCCGGCCCCGCTCCAGGTCCCCGATGCCGCGCACGCTCACGCCCGAGGCCTCGGCCAGGCCTTCGATGGTGAGGGACGCCGCCAGCCGCAGCTCCCGCAGCAGCGCCCCGAACGCCGCCTGCCCGCCGCTCATCCCGCTCCCTCCCCGTCGCCCGGCCGCCGCCCGCCCCCGAGCATGATCACGAAAATACCGGGGGACACCGTGCTCCGCGAACTCATCGCACCGGGTGCTTGCTCATGATCGAGACCCGGTTGAACGCGTTGATGGTGATCGCGACCCAGGTCACCGCGGAGATCTGGTCGTCGGTGAGGATCTCGCGGGCGGCGGCGTACGCGGACTCCTGCGCGGCGGCGTCGGAGGGCACGGTGGTCGCCTCCGCCAGCGCGAGCGCGGCGCGCTCCAGGGGCGTGAACAGCTCGGTGTCCCGCCAGGCCGGCAGCACGCCGAGCCGCTGGGTGGTCTCCCCGGCGCGCAGCGCGGCCCGGGTGTGCAGATCGAGGCAGAAGGCGCAGCCGTTGAGCTGGGAGACCCGGAGATTGATCAGTTCCACGACCGTACGGTCGAGGCCCGCCTCGGCGGCGGTCGCGCGGACCGCTTCCGAGGTCTGGACGAGCGCGTGGTAGGGCTTGGGGCTCTGCTTGTCCAAGAAGATCCGCCGGGCCGACGGACCGGCCGTGGGGCTGCTGCTCACCGTGAGGCTCCCTGAAGAGGTATTGTTGAAAATGAAACTATCATGTGCGGCAGGAGGCGGTCCCCGATGAGCAATGCCGAGAAAGTGCCTGTCGAGACGCGGTGCGGACCCACGCAGGACGACACGGTGTCCACCACCGGGCGGCCGCGCGTGGACGTGCTCACCCCGCGCGACGTACCCCTCGGCGGACCGCGCGCGATGACCGTACGGCGCACCCTGCCACAGCGCGCCCGGACCCTGATCGGCGCCTGGTGCTTCGCCGACCACTACGGCCCCGACGACGTCGGCAGCACCGGCGGCATGGACGTCGCCCCGCACCCGCACACCGGACTCCAGACCGTGAGCTGGCTGTTCAGCGGCGAGATCGAACACCGCGACAGCCTCGGCAGCCGCGCCTTCGTACGGCCCGGCGAGCTGAACCTGATGACGGGCGGCCACGGCATCAGCCACACCGAGGTCTCCACCGCGCGCACCACGATCCTGCACGGCGTCCAGCTGTGGGTCGCGCTGCCCGGCGAACACCGGCACGCGGACCGCGACTTCCAGCATCACGTGCCCGAACCGGTGGCGGCGCCAGGCGCCTCGATCAGCGTCTTCCTGGGCTCGCTCGCCGGTGTCACCTCACCGGTGCGGACCTTCACCCCGCTCCTCGGCGCCGAGATCACCCTCGGCCCGCGCGCGGTGCTCACCCTCGCCGTCGACCCCGGCTTCGAGCACGGCGTCCTCGTCGACCGAGGCGACGTCCGCGTCGCCGACACCGTGCTGAACCCGGCGGAACTGGGTTACGTCCATCCCGGCGACGACGCCCTGACCCTCGTCAACGAGTCGGACGACACCGCCCGGATCGTCCTGCTCGGCGGGCCTCCGTTCGAGGAGGAGATCGTCATGTGGTGGAACTTCATCGGCCGCAGCCACGACGACATCGTCCAGGCGCGCGAGGACTGGGAGAACGCCTCCGACCGCTTCGGCGCCGTCGAGGGGTACCCGGGCGACCGCCTGCCCGCGCCCGCCCTCCCGAACGCCGTGATCACACCGCGCCGGAACCCGGCGCGCGGCTGACCGCAACCCCGCGGACCGCGGGCCACCCGCGCCGGAGGCCCGTGGACCAGTGGTCAGCCAGGGGCCGCCGCCCTGGTGGGCAGGATCGGCCGGGACGGGGACGCTTCGGCGCTCGCTCGCACGCACCCGGCCGAAGGCGTCGAGAGGCGCCCACTGTGTGGGTGGCGGGCCGCTGATCAGCTCCGGCCGGGAGGCGCGACCGGTGACCGTGCTGCGGAGGCGAGCAGCGCCAATCGGTCAGCGCTGTCCGTACCGGGAACCGGGTGGTAGACCACGAGCGTCTGGCCGACCGCGCCGTCGACGCTCAGCCGCTCCCGGTTCAGCCACAGGCCGCCTACCTGAGGATGGTCGATGTGCTTGGGCGTGCCTTCGCACGCCACCACGTCGTGACGGGCCCAGATCCGGCTGAAAAGGGGGCTGGCGAGGGAGAGTTCACCGACCAGCTCGACGCACCTGGGGTCGTCCGTGTCGGTGCCGACGGACCGGCGGAAGCCTGCGACCATGCCCGCGGCGGCCTTCTCCCAGCCCGGGTACAGGGCCTGCTCGGCGGGGTCGAGGAAGAGGCTGCGCAGCCGGTTGGCGCCCGCCGTGAAGCGCGGCGACAGAGCTGTGGCCGGCGTGTTGGCGGTGAGGACGTCGAAGTAGCGGCCCTCGACGAGTGCGGGCAGCGCGAGCGTGGCGACGAGCTGCGCGACGCCCCGCGGAACGGTCTCCTTCACGGGCCGCCGCCGGCGCCGCCGGGGACGGTGCGCGCCGAGTCCGAGCAGGTGCTCCGTCGCATCGTCGTCCAGGAGCAGCACACGGGCGAGGGACTCCAGGACCTGCGCGGAAGGATTACGGTCGCGGCCCTGCTCCAGGCGCAGGTAGTAGTCGACGCTGATGCCGGCGAGCAGGGCGACCTCCTCCCTGCGCAGCCCCGGTACCCGCCGCACCCCCTGGACCGGGACACCGGCCCGCTCGGGAGTGACGAGCTCACGGCGGGCGCGCACGTAGTCGCCCAGGAGGTTCGATTCGCCGGTCATGACCTCACGCTAGTGCCCACGGCCGCGCGTCCGGGTGGTCCTGTCACCCCCAGGATCGCGAAGGCCCTGGCTCGCCCGGCACCGCCACGCCAACGTTGCCGTCGGCCGACCGAGCCGCCCCCTTCCTCCCGCGCTCCGACGCGGGCCGGCACAGCAAGGAGCACCACCATGTCGACGTTCCTACTGGTCCACGGCGCCTGGCACAGCGGCAGGTGCTGGGAGCGGGTGGTTCCGCTGCTGACGGCGGCGGGCCACCAGGTGAGGGCACCGTCGCTCACCGGCTACGGTGAGAAGGCCCATCTGGCCGGCCCCGACGTGGGACTCGACACGCACGTCGACGACATCGTCGCGCTGATCACCGAGGAGGACCTCACCGAGGTGATCCTCGTCGGGCACAGCTACGCCGGGTTGGTGGTCTCGTCCGTGGCCAATGACGTCCCGGACCGGATCGCGCGGCTGGTCTACCTCGACGCGATGGTCCCCGAACACGGCGAGACGGCCGTCGACGTCATGCCCGTGACCCAGCACCTGATCGACCTCGCCCTGCGGTCGGAGAGCGGCTGGAGGCTGCCGCCGCCGCCCGAGATGCCGCCGCCCGTCGGCCTGTTCGGGGTGACCGACCCGGACGATGTCGCCTGGCTGCGCACGATGCTGTCGGACCAGCCGGTGCGCTGCCTCCGGCAACCGGTGCGGCTGAACGAGCCGGCCGCGAGGAGGATCCCGCGCACGCACATCCACTGCACCGTCCAGCCCGAGGGACTCGTCCGGCGCCCCGTCCCCGCGACCCAGCCCAACGGCGCCCCGGCGCAGGTGTGGGAGCTGGCGACCGGCCACGACTGCATGATCACCACGCCGGCCGAACTCGCCGGTCTGCTGCTCCGGCTCGGCCGACCCCGGCCGCCGATGGCGTCGCACAGCTGCTGATGCCACCGGTCCGGTGCCGGACGCGGCGCTCCGCCGGTGCCGTCGGGGCCGATGTGGAGACGTGCTGCCGTCCGCCGAAGCGCCCCTGAAGGCGTGCTTCCCGCCGAGCGACCACGTGCGCTCCAGGAACAGTGCCGCTGCACTCGCGGGCGGTTCCCCTGCCGGCGCCGGTTCTAGCGTGGCGGGGCACGACATCGAACACCCCGAGATCTCGCAGGAGACGCACATGTCCGACGCCATAGAACCGGTACAGCCGGTCCTGGAACCCGCGGCCGCCGCGTTCGCGCAGGCCACCGCCAATCCGCCGTACCTGTTCGAACTCCCTCCGGCGGAGGGACGCAAGGCCGTCGACGAGGTGCAGTCCGGCGAGATCGCCAAGCCCGCCGTCGACGAGGAGTGGATCACCGTCCCCGGCGGCCCCACGGGCAGCGTCCGCGCCCGCGTCGTCAAGCCCGCGGGCGCCGAGGGCACCCTGCCGGTGATCCTTTACATCCACGGCGCCGGCTGGGTGTTCGGCAACGCCCACACGCACGACCGCCTCGTCCGCGAACTGGCCGTCGGCGCCGAAGCCGCCGTGGTCTTTCCCGAGTACGCGCTGTCGCCCGAGGCGCGCTACCCCGTCGCCATCGAGCAGAACTACGCGGTCGCCCAGTGGGTGGTGCGGCAGGGCGCGGAGAAGGGCCTGGACGGCTCCCGGCTGGCCGTCGCCGGTGACTCCGTCGGCGGCAACATGACCGCCGCGCTGACCCTCATGGCCAAGCAGCGCGGTGACGTCCCGCTGGTGCAGCAGGTGCTGTTCTACCCGGTCACCGACGCGGCCTTCGACACCGGCTCCTACCGGCAGTTCGCCACCGGCTACTTCCTGCGCCGCGACGGCATGCAGTGGTTCTGGGACCAGTACACGACCGACGAGGCCGAGCGCGCCCAGATCACCGCGTCGCCGCTGCGCGCGAGCACCGAACAGCTCACCGGCCTGCCCCCGGCCCTGGTCATCACCGCCGAGGCCGACGTGCTGCGGGACGAGGGCGAGGCGTACGCCAACAAGCTCCGCGAGGCCGGCGTCCCGGTCACCGCCGTCCGCGTCCAGGGCATCATCCACGACTTCGTGATGCTCGACGCCCTGCGCGGGACGTACGCCGCCGAGGCCGCGATCACGCTCGCCACCGGCACCCTGCGCGCCGCCCTGCACACCGCCTGACCCACGAGGGACACAGCATCATGAACACTCCCACCGTCGTCCTCGTCCACGGCGCCTTCGCCGACGCCGGCAGCTGGTCCGGCGTCATCGCCGAACTCCAGAGCCACGGCGTCCCCGTCGTCGCCCCGCCCAACCCGTTGCGCGGCCTCGCCGCCGACGCCGACTACATCGCCTCCGTGGCGGCCCGGATCGACGGTCCCGTCGTCCTGGTCGGCCACTCCTACGGCGGTGCGCTGATCACCGTGGCCGGCGCCGCCGAGAACGTCGTCGGGCTCGTCTACGTGGCGGCGTACGTCCTGGAGGAGGGCGAGAGCCTGGGCGAGCTCCAGGGCCGCTTCCCCGCCTCCCCGCTCGGCAGCAGCCTGGAGCAGTGGACGTACCCGGGGCCGGACGGTGCTCCCGCCGTCGAGGTCACCATCGCCGAGGACGCCTTCCCCGAGGTGTTCGCCGCCGATGTGCCGCGGGACGTCACCCGGGTCCTGGCGGTCGCCCAGCGTCCGCTGGCCGCCGCCGCGTTCGAGGAGACCGCGACCGCCGCGGCCTGGCGGACCACGCCGGCCTGGGCGCTGGTGGCCGGCGCCGACCGGGCGATCAACCCGGAGGTGCAGCGGTTCGCCGCGAAGCGCGCCGGCGCGACCGTCGTCGAGATCGAGGGCGCGTCCCACGCGGTCGCCGTCTCCCGGCCGAAGGACGTCGCCGACCTGATCCGCGAGGCGGTCCGCGCGACCGGCTGACCGGAAGGCCCGGTGCCGCGCGGACATCCTCCCCTGACGTCCGCGCGGCACCGCCGTGCCGTGCCGGGGCCTTGACGCGTGGGCGTTCGAGGCTTCGTCGCCTGAGGTGATCCCCGGCGCGTCGGCGCCACCCCGGAGGCGAGGTGGCGTTGGGGTTGCCATGACGCCGTTGCAGTGACGGTTCTGCACCGGCAGGTGCCGGCTCCGGACGGCGGCGTCGGCGGACGGTCACGTGGCGAACGGCACGGGGAGTCGAGGCAAGTGTGGACAAGTGTGCGCAGTACCGGGTCCCCCTCCGCGTCGGAGGACCCGGAACCGGAGAACCGGGAACCGGGGAGCTGGGAAGCGGGAAGCTGGGAATCGGACGCGCTGGTCGGCCGGGAGCGGGAGGCGGACCTCCTGCGCGGCTACCTGGCCGGGCACCGGCTGGTGACGGTCACCGGCACGGCCGGCGTCGGCAAGAGCCGCCTGGCCGCCGAGGCCGCGGCGGCGCGACACGGCGTGCCGTGGCGGCGCGCGGTCAGGGTGCGCTGGCAGGGCAGCGGACAGGGCGCGCCCGGAGCGCTCGGCGCGGCGCTCGGCCGGGCGGTGGCCGGCCCGGGCCGGCCGGCCGCGGACACCGACGCGATCACCCTGATGCGCGGGCTGCGCTCCGCCCCCGTACTGCTGTTCCTGGACGACGCGGACCCCGTGCACGCCGAGTGCGTGGGCCTCGTCCAGCGGCTGCTGATGGCCGTCCCGGATCTGCGGGTGCTGGTGACCGCCCGCCGCGTCCTCGGGCTCGGCGACGAACAGGTGCTGCGGCTCGCCCCGCTGAGCTGGGAGGCGGCCGACGGCGAACCGGCCCCGGCGGTACGGCTGTTCGTCGAACGCGCCCGCGCGGCGGGAGAGTTCCGCGCCGGGGACGACCAGCTGCGGGCGGCGGCGGAGGTCTGCCGGCTGGTGGAAGGAGTGCCGCTGGCGATCGAACTGGCCGCCGCCCAGACCTCCCGGCACCCCGTCGGTGAACTCGCCGGACTCCTGGAACGCCACCAGGGCTGGCTGAGCAGCCCGCACCCGAGCCTGCGCAGGCACCGCTCACTGCGCGAGGCGATCGCCGCCGGCTATGTGCTCTGCGACCGGGACGTACGGATCGTCTGGGGCCGGGCCAGTGTCTTCACCGGCTCCTTCGCCGAGTCCACCGCGGTGTTCCTGTGCGGCGGCGCGGGCGTGGCACCGGACCGGGTCGCCGCCTGCCTGGTCCAGCTCACCGCGGCCGGTGTCCTGGAACCGGTGGGCACCCCCGGCGGGGCGCTCCAGCCCCGCTACCGGATGCGCCGGGCCGCGCGCGAGTTCGGCGCCGAACGGCTGCGCGCGGCGGGCGAGTCGGCGGTCGCGGCCGAACGGCACCTCGTGCACTGCCGACGGACGGCCGCCGTCGCCGAGAACCTGTGGAACCAGGGCAGCCAGCGCCAGGCAGTCCAGCTCGTCCGCGACGAACACGCCGAGATCCACCCCATGGTGCGGTACGCCCTCGCCCACCCCGAACACGCCGAGGACGCCCTGGAGACCGTCGTCGCCCTGTGGTTCTGGTGGGCGGTGCACGACCGGGCCGAAGAGGGCCGACAGCACCTCACCCGGCTGCTGCCCCGCTGCGACGCCGACAGCCCCGCCGTGGTGCGCGGGCTGTGGCTGGCGGCCTGGCTCAGCGCGGCCGCCGACCCCCGGGCGGCGCGCACCCTGCTGGCGCGCGCCTGGCCCGCCGCCGTGCTGGCCGGCGACGACGCCACCCTCGGCCGGATCGCCCATGTGCACGGCCTGCTGGCCCGCGACGCCCCGGCCGCCGCCGCGCACTTCCGGGAGGCCGCCGACACCATCCCGCCGCACGCCCCGGGCGGCCCGTCCCCGGCCGTCAGCCGTGCCGCCGCGGCCGTCGCCCAGGCCGGCTTCGCCCCCGACGCCGCCCGGCGCGACGCCCGGCGCGCCCTGACCGAACCGGGCGTCCGCGACGACACCTGGGCCTGTCTCCTGGCCCGCTACGCCCGCGCCTACGTCGACCACCGCACCGGCCGGAACGCCCGTGCCTGGAACCGGGCCCACCGCGCCCTGGGCGGCCCGCACACCGAACCGGCGGCGCCCGAGATCCGCGCCGCGCTGCGGCAGTTGATGGCGGAGGTGGAGACCGGGGGAGCGGTGTCCGGGGGAGCGGTGTCGGAGCGCGGGCCGTCGTCGGTGCGGACGAGGGCGGCGGTGGGGGCTTCGGCGGGTGCCGCCGGGGTGGTGCGCGGGGTGGGGCCCGGGTGGTAGGCGGGCGGGTCGCGCGGCTGGGGTGAGCGCGGGGGCGGGCTGCGGTGGGGCGGGCGGCGGTGGGCGGGTGGTGTGTGCCGGTCGCGGACGGTCGTCTCGGCCGCCGCCGCATGCGCGGGTCGCGTGCGCGGGTTCTCGCGCGGTGCTGTGGTGCTGCGGGCCTTCGGTGCTGCGGTGGTCGAGGTGCGGGGAGCGAGGGTGTGGCGTCCCCGCGGTCGGCGTCTCCCGGTACTGATCGACGCCGATCGTTGCCGACTGGTGCTGACCGGCGCCGATCGGTGCTGATCGGTGCCGTTGGGTGCCGTTGGGTGCCGTTCGGGGCGGTGGTGGCGGCGCCGTGGGTGGCGGCTCACGCCGGACCCGTGCCGACCTGGGCCGTTGTGGCACCCCGGGGCTCAACGGCCGCGTGTCGCACGGTGGTCGGCGGAAACGCCACGGCACGCCACCCTTCTCGGCGGATAGAAATATCCACCACCATGCATATGCCGGGTTGGCGCGCGGACGGCGCGGGGCATGGCTGGGGCCGTGACTCCGTTCCGCCGCGCGCGGACCCGTTCACACAGGCCGAGAACGACGCGGGGACGGAACATGCCGAGCACAACCTGGAAGCAAGGGGTCGAGTGGCTCGCCGCCGCCGCCACCGACCCCCGCGCCTGCAAGCGGGAGTGGGACGACGGGGCGGGAACCGTGCTGCTGGAGGCGGGCCGCTTCTGGGACGTGCTCAGCGTTCCGCAGCATCTCGGCCTGCTGGCACTGGACTTACTGTGGCGTGACCCGCTGGACGTCCCCGGTCCCACGCTGGTGGACTGCGCGGCCCGCCGCGTCGGCTTCTTCCTGCCGCCCGATCCGGAGAGCGAGTGGGTCGGCGACGGCGTCCGCCACGCGGGCCGGGGCTGCTGGGTGGCCGTGCCCCCGCCCTGCCGGGCCGTCGCGGGCCTGGAGTGGATCGTGCCGCCCGACGGGACGGGCGCCCTGCACACCCCGGCCGTCCTGGAGCTCGCCCTGCGCGAGGCGAACGGCACCCTCGCCGTCCTCACGCCCGTCCACAAGAGATAGCCGCCGGGCCGGGCCGCCTCCGGGGTCCGATAGGCGGGTAGCCCGACTTATTGCGGCATCCGGGGGACCGTCGCGCCGCACCGCAACCGCGACGGACGGCTTGGCGACTTCAACGGACAGACAGACCACCCCGAACGAGGGAGCTCGCCGTGCACCCCTACAGCGACACGATCGCCCCGGCCATGGACGCCTGGCCCGTCTGCGACCCGTACGGCTCCACCACCCCCGACGAAGGCACCGGCGGCGACTATCTGCTGCCGCCGCCGAACCCGGCGACCCGGCTGGACATCCCCCTCAGCCCCGCCGACCGCCGCCGCCTCGACCTGCACGCCGCCCTCACCATCCGCGGCATCGCCCCGCTCCCCGGCGACCAGCACGCCGTGGACGCGATCAGCTCCCTCGGCGAGACGGTGACCACCGCTGTCCTGCGCTGGGTCACCAGCCCCGCCGAGTGACGCACGGCGCCGGTCACGTCCCGGACGGCCCCGGATGACCCTGGTGGATGAAGGCCGCCCACGACGCGAGGCGGTCCAGCCGAGGGCCCTTGGCCAGCTCGTCGAGGAGACGGCCGCGCAGTGAGCCCGGGTTCTTCCGGTCCGGGTCCAGCATCCACAACTGGGCGGCCCTGAGCGCGTCGACGGGACTGAGCCCGTCCACGGCCAGGTAGTGGTGGAACACCGCCATCATCAGTGCCGACGCGGAGTCACGCGTGGTCCAGCGCGACCCGACCACGTCCCGGGCGCCGCTCGCCACGAACGCCGTCGTCAGCGTCAGCGCCTCGTCGTGGTCGCGCCGGGTGAGATCCGTCTGACAGGCGCTGAGCACGACCAGCGGCCCGTCGTCGGCGTCCTGTCCGGCCGGCGGACGGCTCAGCAACCGGGTGACGGTCAGCAGAGCGGGGTCCGGCTCCGCCGCGTCCGCGCCCTCCGCCGCCGTCGGGGACGCCAGCCGCAGCGCGGACTCCGTCGGGCTGGTGCCGGCCGAGCCGTGACAGGCCAGGTGGAGCAGGGACGGTGCCCCGGCGAGCGCGTCGAGCAGGTCGTCGGGAGTGCCCTCGCCCGCCGGCTCGGCCGGGGGTTCGTAGAACTCGCCGTACAGCCGTGCGCGCGGGTACAGCGACTGCTGGAGGGCGGCCACCTCCAGCTCGGCGAACGACAGGCTGATGGTGGGGTCGGCCACCAGGACGGGCGCGGTGTCCGGGGCCCGCCGGCCGCGGCGGACGGTGCCGAGGAACTGACGGCCGGACGCGGCGTAGCTGATCACCATCGCCTGGCAGACGTAGTCGTGCGGCGCCCCGGCCGGCAGCCGGGCCGCGTGCCACGGCACGATGCCCAGCCGGCCACAGGGCACCAGCACGATCCTGGGCGGTCCGGTACGGTCCCGGCGCCGGTTCCCGTCGGCGGCGAGCCGCTGCGCGACGCCGGTCATCACCGGGCCGATCACCGCCTCCGTCGCCCAGTCGCACAGCTCGGCCAGCGCCTCCTCCCAGGCCTGCGCGGCAGCGGTGTCCGAGGGCCGCCGCTGATGCGCGGCCGTCGCGTCGACGTACCGCTCCAGCGGACCGCTCCGCTCCTCGGACAGCAGCGGCAGGGCCCGTACGCCGGTGCCGACGTCCGGCCCCACCACGATGGCCGTGCCGGGCGTGTCGCCCTCGCCGGGAAGGAGGTACACCAGCGCGTCCGCGCCGCCCCGGGCGACACCGGCCTTGAGTTCGCCGACCGTCGGGGTGCGGAACAGCACTCCGTTCGGATCCCGGTGCCCCAGGGCCGCCAGCGCGCGGCGGCGCAGCGAGCCGGGCAGTTCGCGGGGCGGCGCGTCCGAGCGCGGCTGCGGCGTGCCGCCCGCCGCGCGCCACGCCTCGGCGAGCTCGTGGTGGCCGCGCGCCTCCAGCAGCTCGGGCACGGCCCGCGAGGTGGCCGCCGCCCGCAACACCAGCGCCCGGCCCAGTTCCAGCGCCGCCACGGCCGCCTCGACCCGGCCCTGCGAAGCGGCCCAGACGGCGGCCCGCACGCCACGGTCGGCACCGGACCGGGCGGCCAGCAGACCGTGGTCGGGCCCGGTCTGGAGGACGACGTCACCGGCGAGCGCCTGCAACGACTCCAGCGCCGCGTCCGTGGCCGCTCGCCGGTCCGCCTCGTCCTCGGTGCGGCGCAGCCGGACGCGGTGATTCTCCGCGAGCTGCCACAGGGCGCGCGCCGCGAGCTGCGGCGAGCGGCCCTGCCGGACCCGCTCGCGGACCTGCTCCAGCGCGTCGATGGCGAAGTCCAGGTCGGCGGGGTCGTGGCTCATGGAGTGCCGCAGGGTCGCCGAGAGCCCGGCGAGATAGCGGGTCTCCGTGGAGGCGTCCGGCGGCAGCGGGGTGGGCGCGGGCATCAGGTCGACGCTCTCGCCCAGGACCGCCCGGACCGCCTGGAGCGCCTCCTCGGCCGAGGTGAGCAGGGCGGCGGGCAGCCCGAGTTCGCGGATCGTCGGGGAGGCCAGGGCCTGCTGCTGGAGGGCCAGGCCCCGCTCGGTCGTCTCCCTGTCCCGGGTGTGGTGGCCGTGCTGGGCGAGCGCGTTGCCGTAGGCCAGTACCACCAGCGAGCGGAACGGGTGCTCCTCGGGCACGGACCGCTCCAGTGCCTCCAGTTCGGCCAAGAGCGCCGGCAACTCCTCCCGGTGCTCGCCTTCCTCCGCCGCCTGGATGCGGTTGAGCAGGTTCATCACCCGCAGGGCCAGGGTCAGTCGGGCGGCGGCGGGATCGTCGGCGGCCAGTCGCCCGTAGTGCTCGCTGACCGCCTTCCACTGGTCGCGGGCGACGTCCCCGTCGCTGCGGCTGCCGCCCAGCGGCTCGCTCGTCTGCATCACCAGACGCATCACCTGCTCGATCTCCGGAGCCCTGCCATGCCCGTCCGGCAGCCGGTCGAGGTCACCGGCGAGCCGCTGGAGCAGCCGGCCGACGGCCTCGGGGTCCCCGCTCTTCAGGGCCTCCGCGGTGCCGAGCAGCCCGGCGAGCCACGCGCCGGTGACGGTGTGGTCGGCGTCGGGGACCCGCGCCTGACCAGCGCCGCTGCCCTCACCCTCACCGCCGCCCTCACCGCCGGCCTTCCCACCGTCCCCGCCGCCCTCACCGCCGCCGTCCCCGCCGTCGTCCCCGCCCTCGCCGTGGGGCGCCGGCGCCGGTGCGTCCGGCAGGGTGGTGAGGACGTTCATCAGCATCCGCAGCTGATCGGTGAACGGGAAGTCCGCGGGCAGCATGCTCACCAGCGTCGCGGGATCGGAGAAGTCGGTCCGCGAGGCGTAGGACAGCACGTCGTGCATCTGACGCAGCCGCTCCTGGTCCTCCGGCGGCACCGACAGCTCCCGCACCTCGGCGGCCAGCGCGGCGGCCTTCGCCGCCTCGGCGTTCACATCGACCGGCAGGGTGCGCATCGACCCGTCGAACACGGGCCAGAAGTCCGGCGCCGATCCCCGGGCGCCCGGCACCGCGTGGCCGGTCAGCGTCAGCAGGAACAGCGCCGCCCACCGCCGGCCCTCCTCGGTCACCGCCGTACCGGCCGGGGCCGTGGGGTCCCGGACCTCCTCCAGCAGGCGCCCGGCCTCCGCCCGGTCCCCGGGCTCGCCCTGCCCCGACACATGCCGCATGGCGAGCAGCGCTCCGAGGCTGAGCGTGACCCTGCCGAGCGTCGCCACGTCGTGGTCCAGAAGCCCGCGCAGCCGGCGCAGTTCCGCGACCGGGCCGTCGAAGTCCTCGGCCGTCAGCGGCTCCTGGCTCACGCGCCGGACCACCTCGTCGGCCCGCGCCGTCGCCTCGGCGGCCCACGCCCGCAGCCCCCGTACGCCGCCGCTCTCCTCGTCGCTCACACTGCCTCCACGCCTCGCCCGCCGCGGTGGAGCGCCCCGGTCGCTCCCGTGGCCCCATGATGCTGCGGCGCACCCGCGGCCCGCGCACGTTCGGCGCCAACCACCCGCCGGACAACCGGAACTCGCCCGACGGCCGCCCGGACACCGGCGACGCCCGGTCGGTCGGTCGCAGGCAGGGCGAACACCGGGCGAACACGGGGCGACGTCCGGCCGGGCGGTTCACGCGGTGCGGGCCGGCTGCTTCGCTGGTCCGAGCGGCACGAGGGATGGGGGCCCGGTGGACGTCGGTTTGGGGACCGCGACCGTGGCGGCGGTCGTCGGAGTGGTCGGGACGCTGCTGTCCGCGCTGCTGACCCAGCGGGCGGCGGACCGCAGTCGGCAGCGCGAGCAGGAGAGGGCCGAGGAGCTGTGGGAGCGGCGCAGTGAGGCACTGGAGCTGCGCGCCTGCTACGTGGCGCTCAACACCGTGGCCCGGCACTATCTGGCCGCCCTCACCGACCAGTTGCACGCACTGGACCGCGAGACGGATCTGCCGTCCGTGCGGCAGCGGCTCACCGCGGCCCGCGACCAGCACCGGGAGGTGTACGCGGAGGCCCAGATGCGGCTGCCCGAGCGGGTCCTGGGACCGGCCGCCACCGTCAGCCACGACCTGGGCGCGCTGTACGGCATGGTCCGGCGGCTGGACGACGGCACGGCCAGGCCCGGGGAGTCGCCCGCCGCCGTGGAGCGGGGCATCGACGCGCTGTGGGAGCGGCTGCGGGAGATGCGGCGGCAGATGCGGGCCGATCTGGGTGCGGCCCGGGCGGATTCGGGGCGTTGAGCGGGAGAACCGGTGGAATCCGCCCCCGCCCACCCGGCGGCTCGGCATAGTGAGGTGCCTTCATGGGCGGTCGGTCGCGGAGAGGCGGGATGCCGGTGAGCCAGGAGGAGAGCGGCGGTGTCCAGGGCCTGCGCGTCTGGGCGGCGGACGCCGCGGAGCGGGTGAAGCGGCTGATCCCCGCGCTGGGCGCGTCCGCGGCGGTGTCCGCCCGGCCCTACGACGCTTCCGTCACGGAACTCGACCAGCTCGCACGGCTGGTGGACCACGACGAGGAGCTGCGCGCCTCGGTGGGCCTCTGGCTCGGGGCGGCGCTGGCCGCGCGGCACCTCGCCGGGGGCGGGACGCCCGCGGACCGGGAGCGGGCCGAGCGCATGCTGCGGGAGGCCCGGGACCGCGGTACCCCGCTGGGCGCCTCGGTGACCCAGGAGGACCGCCGCTGGGCCGCGCTGTTCCTGGTGGCCCTCCTCTCGCCCGTCCCGCCGCAGCAGGGCGCCCCTGGAGCGCCACCCGATCTCTCCGCCTACCTCGACTGGTGCGCGCGGGTGGGGCCGGCCGGGCCGGCAGCCCTGACGGCGGAGTTCCCCCAGCTCCTGGCGGAGGCGGTGGAGCTGCCCCTTCCGCCGGAGTTCGTGGGGCAGTTGCGGCAGGTGCTGGCGTTCATGTCGGCTCCGGCGGGGCCCGGTTTCACCGATCTGCTGATGAGCATGGCGCCCGGCGGGTCCCCGTTCGCGGACCAGACGCGGGAGCGGCTGGAGCAGTTCCTCGGGACGGCCGGGGCCACCGGTCACCAGCGGGCCACCGCGGCGCCCACACCGGAACCGGAACACAAGCCGGAGCCGAAACCGAAGCTCAGGCCGGAGCCGAAACCAAAGCTCAGGCCGGAGCCGGAGCCGGAGCCGGAGCCGGAGCCGGAGCCGGAGCCGGAGCCGGAGCTAAGGCCCGAGCCGGAGCCGGAGCCGGAGCCCGAGCCGGAGCTAAGGCCCGAGCCGGAGCCGGAGCTAGAGCCCGAGCCGCAACCGGAAGCGGCCCAGGCGCCGCCCCTCACCCGTGACGACCTGCGCAACCTCGCCGCCGCCATGGACGCCGTCCACGCCACCACCCTGGGGCTGGACGACGTCCTGCGCAGCGGCGCCCCGCAGGCGCTCGACGACCTGCTCGGCAAGCTGCGTTCCGCGCAGGGCCTGCCGCTGCCGGGACCGGACGCGTCCTCCGCCCTGGAGAGCCTGCGGGCGCTGCTGCTCCACATCAGTCCCGCTGCCGGCGGCACCTTCCAGGACTGGTCGGCGGGCCGCGCCCACACCGACGCGATCACCCGTCACATGGCGGAGATCGCCGGATCGATGCCCCCGGGGATCGGCGACCCCGCCGTGCTGGGCCGTGCCCTGGCGCTGTACTCCCGGGTGATGGCCGCCGGGGAGGCGGCGGACACCGAGGCGCTGCGAGGCCTGGTGGACGAGGCCGAGGCGATGAGCGAGACCGTCCCCGAGGACCACACCTTCCGCTTCATGGCCGACAGCGTCCTGGGCGCGGCCTACGGCCGGCTCGGCGTCCTGACCCGCGAGAAGGAGATCCTGCTGCGGTCCGTGTCCCTTATGGAGAAGGGGATGGCGGGCGCGAGGAACAGCCCCCTGCCCTACGGCGACGAGATCCCGCTGCCGTACCTCCCGGACTTCGGCCTGCTCCGCGCCGGCCTCACCGGCGAGCTGCCCGCGGACGTTCCCGACCATGTGCCGCCGCCCACGGACGCCTCGACGTCCGACCTCCACGCCTCCGCGGCGGACCTGATCATGCGCTACGACCTGACCCGTGACCCGGCCCTCCTCGACCCCGCAATCGCCGAACTGGAGCGGGTGCGCGACGGGGTACGGCAGGGACGGGCGCCACGGATCGCCGCCGAGGCGCTGTGGAACCTGGCCGAGGCCTACCAGGCGCGCGCGTTCGTCCGGGAGGACCGCGAGGACACCGCGGCCCTGGAGGCGGTCAAGGAGTCGCTGACGACCCTGGCCGCCGACGTCCTCCTGCAGACCGGCGCCGAGCACGGGCTGATGGCGGCCCGCTCCGGGGCGAGCCGCGCGGGGAAGGCCGCCAGATGGGCGGCCTGGCGCGGGAACGTCCACGACGCCGTCGCCGTCCTGGAACTGGGCCGGGCCCTGGTGCTCCAGGCGGCGTCCGCCTCCGCGGCCGTGCCCGAACTCCTGGAACGCTCCGGACACCCCGACCTCGCCGAGGCCTGGCGGGCGGCCGGCCCGGCACCGGGCGCGTGGCCCGACGGCGGCGGAAACGACGGCACGGGGTCCGGCAGCACGGGGTCCGACGGCGCCGGGTCCGACCGCGGCCCGCAGGTCCCCGGCATGCTGCCGAGCACCCTGCGCCGCCGCGCCCTGGACGCCCTCGGCTACCGTCGGGAGGGCGGCCTGCTCGGCACGCCCACGCTGAGCGACCTCGCCGACGGCGTCGAGGCGAGCGGCGCCGACGCCCTCGTCTACCTGGTCCCCGGCGAGGACGCGGACCCCGGCCTGACGATCGCGGTGGGTCCGGGGATCGGGGTCGGGGTGGGCGGGCGGCCTCCGCTGTCCGGCACGGAGAGCGCCCCGCTGGAGCGCTACCTCGACGCGATGACGGCCCGTCAGCGGCAGCCCCGTGACGCGGCGACCGCGCAGACCTGGGAGAGGGCGCTCGACGAGCTGTGCGACTGGGCCTTCCAGGTGCTCGGCCCGGTCCTCGCCGACATCGAGCAGCGCCTGACGGCCGAAGGGCAGCCGGTGGGCAAGGACCGGCCGCCGCTCCGGGTCGTCCTGGTGCCCTGCGGACGCCTCGGCATCGTCCCCTGGCACGCCGCCCGCTTCCCGCCCGGGGCGCCGTACACGTATCTCTGCGAGACGGCGGTCATCAGCTACGCGGCCTCCGGCGGCCAGTTCCTCCGTACGGTGGCACGCGCGCCGCGCGACCCGGCGGCGGCACCCGTGCTGGTGGCCGACCCGCGGATGTCCATGACGCACGCCGAGATCGAGGTCATGGCCCTGCGTGACGCCCACTACCCCAAGGCGCGGCTGAGCGGGGCGTTCTACGACCCGGACGGGGCGGACCCGGCCGCGGGCACACCGGAGGAAATCCTCGGCTTCCTCGCCGACGGGGCCTCGCTGCTCCATGTGGCCTGCCACGGATCGGAAGGGACGCGACCCACCGCCTCGGGCCTGGATCTCGCTGACGACGGCAGACTGACGGTGACCCAACTTCTCGACCGTGAGGAGCGACCCGCCGGGGCCGATGCTGCCGCCCGGGCCGCTGCCGCCGGGGCGGACGTTGGTGCCGGGGCCGATGCTGCCGCTCGGACCGATGCTGCCGCCGGGGCGGACGCTGCTGCCGGGGCCGACGCTGCCGCCCGGACCGCCGGGGCCGCCGGGGCCGACGCTGCCGCCGGGGCCGCCAAGGCGGACGCTGCCGCCAGGGCCGACGCCTCCGCCGCGGCCGACGGACCATTGGTCGTGCTGAGTGCCTGCGAGACCGATCTCAGCACCCGTGACCACGACGAGGCGCTGACCCTCACCACCGCGTTCCTCGCCGGCGGGGCGCGCGATGTCGTCGGCACCCGGTGGACGGCCACGGACAGCGCGTCGGCGCTGCTCATGGCCGTGTTCCACCACCACCTCGCCGTGACCGGGCTCAGCCCGGTCGACGCGCTGCGGGCCGCGCAGCTGTGGATGCTCGACCCCGAGCGCGAGAACCCCGGCTCGCTCCACGGCGAACTGCTGCGGCAGATGAGGCGGCCGGGGCTCGAACGGACCGCGCTGTGGGCGCCGTTCATCCACCAGGGACACCCCGGCCCGGCCCGGCCCCGGACAGAAGCCGGCCAGGCCACCGCCGAGGCCGGCGGGGCCACGACTGAAGGGAGGAAGGCGTGAACGACGACGGCGCGGACGCGGCGGAGCGGCTGCTCGGTCTCATCGGCGAACACCGGGACAGCATCCGCGAGGCGCTGGACGACGAGGAGCACGCGCTGCTGCTCACCCGGCTGGCGGCGCTCGCCGACACGGCGCCGGGCGACGACAGGGCGGTCCGCAGGGCGCTCCAGGGCGTGCGCCTGGCGCTGCTGCCGCTGCCGCTCGCCCACCCGGTGCGTGAGGAGCTGGACTCGATCCGGCTGGTCGCGGCACCGCCGGGGCCGTCCACGGTGGCGGGCGCACAAGAACTGATGACGTGGCTGACCCTTCCGCCGCCGCCGACGGAACCGGCGTACACCCTCGACGCCGGACAGCAGCAGCTGCTGCGCGCACCCGCTCTGACGACCGACGAGACCTGGGCCCGCTGCGGCGGCGCGCCGCCCGCCGAGCTGATCAGGCTCGCCGATCCCCACGACGGCGACCGCTACCCGGAGTTCCAGTTCCCGGCCGGCACCGGCAGCCCGCACCAGGTGGTGCTGCGCGTCAACCGGCTGCTGCTCGCCGACATCGACCCGTGGGGCGCCGCGACCTGGTGGCTCAGCGGCAACACCTGGCTCGGCGGGACACCCGCGTCGCTCCTCGGCCGGCTGCCCGACCACCGGCTGGTCGGGGCGGCCGGCGCACTGGCGGAGGGGGAATGATGAACGGCTTCTTCCCCATGATCGACCTGGAGCTGCGGCCGCACCGCAAGGTGATCCCGGCGGGCACGGAACTGTGGCGGGTGCACCACTCCAAGTACGCGCCGGACCAGTTCAACCCGAAGCTGTCGGACATCCACTTCGACGGCGGCCGCTTCGAGGGCACCGTGCTCGATCCGTACCACAGCCTCTACCTGGCGGACGACCCGCTCACGGCCCTCGCGGAGAGCGTGCTGCGCTCCCGGCCCTTCGAACGGCCCGTCGGCATGCGGCGGATCCCCTACCGCACGGTCTGGCAGCGCTCGCTCAGCGGCCTGCGCACCCGCTACGACCTGCACCTGGTCTCCCTGATCGAGGGACAGGACCTGGCCGCCGTCTGCCAGGACGCCACACTCCTTGAGGACGAGGGCAACTACGCCAGGGCGCGGCGCTGGTCCAGCGAGATCCGCGCGCAGGCACCGGACGCCATGGGGCTGGTCTGGGAGTCCCGGCGCAACCGGTCCCGGCTCGCCCTGGTGCTCTACCACGACCGCTTCGAGGACCGCGACGGCGGACCGCTGGAGGTGCTGACGGACACCGGGATCGCGGACCTCGGCTCCCAGGAGGGCATGAAACGCGCCAACGAGATCCTCGAACCGCTCCGCGCGGAGATCTCGGAACCCGTGTGGCAGTGAGGCCTCGGGGCCCGGGGATTCGGCTTGTCCGCCTGAGAAGACTGGTGCCATGGTGGTCGCATGGCAACGTCTTTACCTGACTATGCGTCACTTCTGCTGGAACTGAAGGAAGTTCGGCGCGCGGGACTGGTCCGGCTGCACGGGCGTTCGCTGCCCGCGCTGGAGTCGGCGGCGCGGACGGTGGCCGCGACCGCCGCCCGCACGCCCGGCGCGGCCGTCGAGGCGTTGTTGCGGCTCGCCGCGTCCCGGCTGGACGCGGGCACCCTGCGCACCGCCGCCGAGTACACCCTCGGCCTGGCGCAGGGCACCCGGGACTGGCCGGCGTCCTCCCGGCGCTCCCGGGCGGCCTCGGTGTACGGGGTGAGCGTCGAGCGTTTCCGCAAGGACCACGAGGTGATGGTGCTCGGCCAGCTCGCCGAGCACATCGTCCGGCTGGCGGGCGAGACCGACGGGGCGCCTCCCGGCGCGGACGCGGCCGCGTGGCGGACCGGCACGCACCGGGTCGTGGAGGCGCAGGCCGGCGGCCGGCCGGTGCGGCTCACCGTCCATCTGCACTCCGTGGACCTGCTGCGGGACGTGGACGTGGTGGTCTCGCCGGCCAACGTCTACTTCGCGCTGCCCGAACGCTACAAGGGGTCCGTGGCCGCGTCGCTGCGCCGGGCCGCCGCCGTGCACGGTGTGACCGGCGAGGTGATGGAGGACCCGCTCGCCGAGGAGCTGCGCCGGTGGGCGGCGCGGCACGGCACGTCGGGGCGGGCGGTGCTGCCCGGCACCGTCGCCGCCACCGGAGCCGGCGCCCTCGCCGCGCAGGGCGTACGGCGGATCTACCACGCGGCGATCGCCGTGCCCCGTGCCGGCACCAACGACTACAACGTGCTGCCGGCCGACGTGACCCGGGCCGTCGCCCGAGTCCTCGCCGTGCTCGGCGAGGAGCACGACCACCACACCCCGCCGCTGCGCTCGGTGTGCTTCCCGCTGCTCGGCTCCGGTCGCGGCGGACTGCCGTACCACGTCTCGCTCGCCGCCGTGTGGGCGGCCGTCGAGGCGGAGCTGGCGCGCGGGGCGGGCTGGGACGTCCACTTCGTGGTGCGCAGCGCCGCGGCGGCGGATCTCGTGGAGCGCCTCCCGGCCGGAATCCGCCCCGTCCGTGACCCGAGGCCGACCGGGTGATCCGGTGCAATGGAAGAGTGCCCCGGCGCGAGCAGGGAGGCGTAGGGGGGCGCACGGAAGCACGCCGAGACCTTCTGCCGCCTGATTTCCGCAGGCGCGCGGACAGTTGACGTGGTGTCACCTAACGTGAGCGCATGAGTGGCGGGATGGATGTGTGGGGTCATGGAGCTCGGGGCCGGATCGTCACCTGGCCGGCTCCGGACGCGTACGTACTGGTCGAAGGGGTGCTGCTGCGGATGCTCCCCGACCCCCCGGGTCTGCCCCCGGGCACCGAGGTCGTCGTGCGCCACGACGCGGCACACGGCCGGCTCGTCGCGCAAGCGGCGGAACCGGGCGGGGACGAGGGCGGGGTGGTCCGGGGATGAGTGAGTTCGGCTTCGGCTTCGCGCGGGGCTACGACGAACGGCAGCCCGTGGTCCTGATCCTCGACACCTCCGCCTCCATGGGCCGCCCGGCCGACAGCCCTCGCATCGTGGAACTGTCCGAGGCGCTCGCCCGCTGGTTCGCCGAGGTGCGGAACGAGGCGAGGCTGCGGGCCCGGGTGGAGGTCTGCCTCATGACCTTCGACTCGCGGGTGCGCGTCTTCGACCCCGCCCGCGAGCGGCTGGTGCCCGTCGAACAGGCGCCGCGCGACAGCCTGTTCGTGCCGGTGGACCGGATGCGCCCGCCCCGGCTCGAAGCCTCGGGGCTCACCCGCATGACGGACGCCGTCGAGACCGCGCTGGACCTGGCCCGGGCCCGCTACCGCACCCTCCAGCAGCAGCGCGTACAGGTGCGCAGGCCCTTCCTGTGGGTCCTGACGGACGGCGCGCCGAGCGACGCGCACGGGCAGCCGATGGACCCCACCGCCCTGGCCGGTACGGCGGAGCGGGTGCGCCGGGGCGAGGAGCGCGGCGAGTGCGTGCTCCAGGCGATCGGGGTGCGCGGCGCCGACCTGGAACTGCTGCGGGTCCTCGCACCGAAGTCCGCGCTGATGCTGGAGGGCCTGGACTTCGGGCAGATCCTCGAGCTGATGTTCCACAGCTCCGACCGGATCGGCGCGGTGCAGGCCGCCGACGAGATCTACGAGCAGGTGGCGAACCTGGCGGAGCGCAGGCGGCGCCTCCAGGCGATCGAGGACCGGGTCCGGTGATCGTCGCCGGGGCCGCCGTGCAGGGGACCGGGCACCTCGCCGCCGGGCAGGGGTGCCAGGACGCCTTCAAGGCCGCCGACCTGGGCGACACGGTGGTGCTCGCCGTCGCCGACGGCGCGGGTGGCCGCGAGCGCAGCGCGCTGGGCGCGCACATCGCCGTGGACACCGCCTGCCGTGTCCTCGCCGAGGACACACCCGGCCCCTCGGAGCCGCCGGAGACCTGGACGCGGTGGATCGCCGCCGCCGGCACCCGGCTGGTCGCGGAGCACCTGCGGTGCGTCCAGGGTGTCCTGGCAGCGGCGGCGCCGGACCGGCCGGTGGACACCGGCGCGCTGGCCGCCACCGTCGCCGCGGTCGCCGTACGGCCGCCGTGGGCCGCCTTCGTCTCGGTCGGCGACTGCTTCGGCACGGTGCTGACCCGCGAACCCGCCGCCACCGGCGCGGCAGCCGACCGCGCGGAGCGCTGCCACCTGGTGCTGCCACCGCCCGCACCCGGCGGACCGGGACCCGTCTTCCTCTCCTCGCCCGGAGCCGCCCTGCGCACCCGCACCTTCGCGGTGTGGGAGCCGGACCTCAGCGGAGTCGTCCTCGCCACCGACGGCTGCGCGGCCCTCACCCTCGACCACCCCCGCGTGCACCGGCTCCCGCCCGAGGCCGGGCCGCTGCCGTCCGACCGCTTCTTCGGCGGACTCGCCGCGACGCTCCGCGCCAACGGCGGTGACGCCGAACCCCTGCGGGCCCTGCTCTCCGGACCCGAGGCGGCCCGCACCGGCGACGACCTGACCGTGCTGTGCGCACTGGTGGACGGCGGGTGACGGTGGCCCTCACGGTGGTCTCCGCGAGCGGCCGGGAATGGCGGCTCACCCAGCGGATAGGCAGCGGCTCCGAAGGAGTCGTGTACGGCGTCGACGACGCCCGGCCCCTGGTGGCCAAGCTCGTCCCCGACCCGCCCGACCCGGCCGCCTACCGCCGCCGGATCGCCAGGCTGGTCCGGCAGCGCCGCGAGCCCCGCACCGTCCGGCTGCTCACCGGCACACCGGAGCGGATCGCCTGGCCGCTCGCCGGGGTGCGGGCCGGCGGGCCCGGCGCCGACGGTGTCGACGGCTACGTCATGACCGACATGCGCCACGCCCACCAGCCGTTCACACACCTGCTGACCCCGGCCGATCACCGCGTCCTCGCGCCCCGCGCGACCTGGGCCACCGCGCTCACCGCCGCCGCCTCGCTGGCCCGGCTCCTCGCCGATCTGCACGCCGAGGGCTATGTCGTGGGCGACCTCAAACCCGACAACCTCTGGGTCGACGCCCGCGGCGACGTCGGTATCGCGGACGTCGATTCCTGGCAGTTCCGGGACGGCGCCGAACGCTTCCCCGGCCGGATGGGCACCCCCGGCCACACCGCCCCCGAGCGGATCGGCGCGCCCGCCGGCACGGCACCGGACGACGCCTCCGACGACTTCGTGCTCGCCGTCCTCGTCCACCAGGTGCTGATGTGCGGCCTGCACCCCTTCGCCGGGCATCCCGCGGACGGCGGCGACTACCTCTCCTACGACGACAACGTGCTGCGCGGCCGGTGCCGCCTGCTCGACCGCGGATCGGTGGTGCTGCCCCGCTCCGCACCGCCCGCCGACCTGCTCCCGCGACGGCTCCTCACCCTCTTCCGGGCCGCGTTCGGCGGCACCCGGCCCACCGCGGCGGCCTGGGCCGAGGCGCTGGCCGCGGAGTCGGCGCCGGGGCGGCTGCGGACCTGCGCGGCCAACCCCTGCCATGTGCACACCGTGGAACGGCCGTGGTGCCCCTGGTGCGACCTGGCCGAACGGGGCACGGACAGCTGTCCGGCACCGCACGGGCCGCCGGGCACCCACGCCCACCGCGCCATGCGGAACACGGCCGACGACCCGGACGACAGCACCGACGCCGACGCCGACGCCG
Source organism: Streptomyces sp. NPDC001532 (assembly GCF_040298625.1). Lineage (NCBI taxonomy): Bacteria > Bacillati > Actinomycetota > Actinomycetes > Kitasatosporales > Streptomycetaceae > Streptomyces > Streptomyces sp. NPDC001532. Next base: position 980 of record NZ_JBEPAL010000041.1, on the reverse strand, counting down.
ACGCCGGCATCGGCACCGGCACCGACGCCCGCACCGACGCCGAGGCAGACGCCGACGCCGGCACCGACGCCCGCACCGACGCCCGCACCGATATCGGCGCCGACGAGGCCACCGAGCGTGACACCGACCGGGACACCGACGACGGGCAGGAGAAGGCCGGATGACACAAGCCCGAGCGACCCTTGTCTCGGTGGCCAGGAGGCTCGACCGCTGCACCGTGCTCGGCCCCGGCACCCGCGCCGTCGTCTGGGTGCAGGGCTGCCCCCTGCGCTGCCGGGGCTGCGTCGCCGCGGAGACCCTGCCGTTCGAGGGCGGCACCACCCACTCCGTCACCGAACTCGCCGACTGGCTCTGCGCCCTGCCCGGCATCGACGGCGTCACCCTCTCCGGCGGTGAACCCTTCAGCCAGGCGGCGGCACTGGCCGCGCTGCTCGACGCCGTCCGGGAGAGGCGGCCCGGCTTCAGCGCGATGGCGTACTCCGGATTCCGGTACGAGGCCCTGCTTCGGGGCGGCCCCGACCGGCGCGCCCTGCTGCGGCGCCTCGACCTGCTCGTCGACGGCCCCTACATCGCCGCGCGCCACGGCGATCTGCGCTGGCGCGGCTCGGCCAACCAGCGCATCGTCGCGCTCACCGACCGCCACCCCGAGCTGGCGGACCAGCCCGACACCGGCGCGGGCGTCGAACTGTCCGTGGAGGGCGACGGATCGCTCTCCTGGGCCGGGGTGCCACCGACCCCCGGCTTCCGGGAGGGCCTGGAGGAACAACTCGCGGCGCGTGGCTTCGTGCTGCACACCCAGGCGCGGAGGGAAGCATGAGCGGATCACCGAAGTACAGCACCGTCACCGTCAATCCGGCCTACGCCCGGCGCGAGGCGGAACGGCGCCGGGCCCAGGCGGCGGCCCGCAGGCGCCGGGAGGAACAGCGCGCCCGGGAGCGGGCCGAGCACGCCGCCCGGCGGGCCGCGGAGGCGGCGGTGCG
>NZ_JBEPAL010000040.1:0-82762 GCF_040298625.1 Streptomyces sp. NPDC001532 | reverse complement strand
CGCTCCGCCGTCCGGAACGTGCCGTGCGGCCGCTCCGCCGTCCCCTCGGAACGCGGGAAGAACTCGTACCAGGACCCGAACAGCGCCCGCTCCCGCTCCACCAGCAGGGGCAACGGGTCCGAGGCGGTGACCAACTCCCGCAGCGGGTACCGGGCGAGAACCGCCTCCACCTCCGGCGTCAGCGCCGCGGCCAGCCGGGCGGCGGCGGACCGGGACTCGTCGCGCAGGGCCTCCGCGGCGGCCAGGACCGGCCCCCGCTCCCCGGCGGGCGCCTCCTCGGCCGCTCGTTCGTACAGCCGTGCGCCCTCCTCCAGGACGAGGTCGGTGTCGATGCCGGCCGGGATCTTGATCCGGGCATGGTGCCGCCAGGTGGCGACCGGGTCGCTCCAGGCCTCGACCGTGTAGGTCCAGCGGCCGGGCGCCCCCGCGGTGACGGTGGCGCCCCAGCGGTCGGTGCCGGGGGCGAGTTCACGCATCGGGGTCCACGGGCCGGGCCGGCCCTCGGGATCCCGCAGGACCACATTGGCCGCGACGGCGTCATGGCCTTCGCGGAACACGGTGGCCGAGACCTCGAACGCCTCGCCGGTGACCGCCTTCGCGGGCCGGCGGCCGTGCTGGACGACCGGGCGGACGTCGAGGACCGGTATGCGCCCGACGGCGGTGACGTCTCCCGCGGAGGATGGCTCCGGGGCCGACGGGCCGGTGCCCGGCGGGTGCGCGGGAGGGGCTTCGGGCTTGAGGGTCGGGGGTGCTGACGAGTGGTGCGTGGCGGGCATCACCGCTCCTGTCCGCGTCAACGTGGGTGGGCGGATTGCTGTGGGGAGGTGGTTCTGCGTGAGGTGCCTGTGAGGTGTACCGCAGGAGCCTTCCCACCCTATTCGGGTGGGCAATCCGGCACTTTGTTAACTACTCACGCGTATGTCTACACACAAGACCGGCCCCGCCCGGGACGAACGGAGCCGATGGCCGGACTGTGCCATCAACAGCGCGGTATTTGAAGAAGTCCGCGCGCTGGGCCGGGCCCCCGGTCCGGCACCCCGCCGGTCGCCGCACCCGCCGTGAGCGCGCCCGCGAACGGGTCCCGCCCGACCCTCGGACGGCCCGCCGGACACCGCGCGGCAACGCCCGTGACATGCGAGGACGCCATGGCCGTACCGGAGTGCGCCGCCTTCGCCGGGCCGCTCCCGCGCGACCCCGGGGTGAGGCCGGCACGGCAGGCTCACAGGTGCCCCGCGGGGCCGTGGCCGCGGCGGGACGAGCGGGTGTGCCGCGGCCCGGCGGGGCTCGCGACGGGGGCCCGGCGGGCGCTCACTTGCGACGAAAGACTGGCCGGAAGTACACCCTCGCGAGGCGGCGCCGCGGCCGCCACCGACGGCCGTGCGCGACCCACGCGGTCCGAGCTGTCCGTGCCGTCCCAGTCGTCCGTGCCGTCCGAGGCGATGGCGTCACCGCGGCGATGGCGTCGCCGTCGGCGAAGTCCCGGTCGCGTCCCGCTCGCTCGTACGGCCCAGCCGGCGCGGACCGTGCCGCGGGGGTGGCTGAGGCGCCCCCGTACTTCTCGGCGATGCCGGGTCCGGCAGCCGACGCAGGGTCCGTTCCCCCTTTCGGCGTCACCGGGCGACTGCCGCGGGCGGAGCCGGGTCACGGGAAGCGGCGCATCGGGGCGGGCCGGGCGCGGCGGACCCCGGAGTCGGCCACGGCGACGCGGGGTAGCCACTACCGTCGAGAAGGACAAACGACGCACACCGCGTCCGTCAGCGCAGCGACAAGGTGGAACCGTGAAGGCGATCCGTCGATTCACCGTCCGTCCCGTTTTACCCGAACCCCTCCGGCCGCTGAGCGACCTGGCGCGCAATCTGCGCTGGTCCTGGCATGCGGAGACGCGCGACCTCTTCCAGTCCGTCGACCCCGACCGCTGGGCCGCCTGCGGCGGCGACCCGGTACGGCTGCTGGGCAGCGTGCCGCCGGCCCGGCTCGCCGAGCTGGCCGAGGACCGCCGCTTCCTGCGGCGGCTGACCACGGTCACCGACGATCTGCACGACTACGTCACCGGCGACCGCTGGTACCAGACGCAGACCGGGGAACTGCCCGCGGCCGTCGCCTATTTCTCCCCCGAGTTCGGCATCACCGCCGCCCTGCCCCAGTACTCCGGCGGCCTCGGCATCCTCGCCGGCGACCATCTGAAGGCGGCCAGCGACCTCGGCGTCCCGCTGATCGGGGTCGGCCTGCTCTACCGGCACGGCTACTTCCGCCAGACCCTGTCCCGGGACGGCTGGCAGCAGGAGCACTATCCCGTCCTCGACCCCAACGAGCTGCCGCTGGCCCTGCTGAAGGAGCCCGACGGCACCCCCGCCCAGGTGACCCTGGCGCTGCCCGGCGGCCGGTCGCTGCGGGCCCGGATCTGGCTGGCCCAGGTGGGCCGGGTGCCGCTGCTGCTGCTCGACTCGGACGTGGAGGAGAACGACCTCGGTGAACGCGGCGTCACCGACCGGCTCTACGGCGGCGGCAGCGAGCACCGGCTGCTCCAGGAGATGCTGCTCGGCATAGGAGGAGTGCGGGCCGTGCGGACGTACTGCCGGCTCACCGGCCATCCGCGGCCCGAGGTCTTCCACACCAACGAGGGCCACGCGGGCTTCCTCGGCCTGGAGCGGATCGCCGAACTGTGCGCGCAGGGCCTGGAGTTCGACGCGGCGCTGGAGGCGGTCAGGGCGGGCACCGTCTTCACCACCCACACCCCCGTCCCGGCCGGCATCGACCGCTTCGACCGTGAGCTGGTAGCCCGGCACTTCGGTGCCGACGCCGAGCTGCCCGCCATCGATGTGCACCGCATCCTCCAGCTCGGCATGGAGACCTATCCCGGCGGCGAGCCCAATCTGTTCAACATGGCGGTGATGGGCCTCAGGCTGGCCCAGCGCGCCAACGGCGTGTCCCTGCTGCACGGCAGGGTGAGCCGCGAGATGTTCTCCGGGCTGTGGCCGGGCTTCGACCCGGAGGAGGTGCCGATCACCTCCGTCACCAACGGGGTGCATGCCCCGACCTGGGTGGCGCCCGAGGTGCTGCGGCTCGGCGCCCGGCAGATCGGCGCCCAGCGCACCGAGGACGCGCTGACCATCGGCGGCTCCGACCGCTGGGACGCGGTCGCCGACATCCCCGACCAGGACATCTGGGAGCTGCGCCGCTCCTTGCGCGAGCAGCTGGTGACGGAGGTCCGGGAGCGGCTGCGGACGGCCTGGCGGCAGCGCGGGGCCGGGACGGCGGAGCTGGGCTGGATCGACGGGGTGCTCGACCCGGACGTGCTGACCATCGGGTTCGCCCGCCGGGTCCCCTCGTACAAGCGGCTGACGCTGATGCTCCAGGACCGCGACCGGCTGATGGACCTGCTGCTGCATCCGGAGCGGCCGGTGCAGATCGTGGTGGCGGGCAAGGCGCACCCGGCCGACGACGGCGGCAAGCGGCTGATCCAGGATCTGGTCCGGTTCGCCGACGACCCGCGGGTGCGGCACCGGATCGTCTTCCTCCCGGACTACGGCATGGCGATGGCGCAGAAGCTCTACCCGGGCTGCGACATCTGGCTGAACAATCCGCTGCGCCCGCTGGAGGCGTGCGGGACGAGCGGGATGAAGGCGGCGCTGAACGGCTGTCTCAACCTGTCCGTGCTGGACGGCTGGTGGGACGAGTGGTTCCAGCCGGACTTCGGCTGGTCGATCCCCACCGCCGACGGCGCCGCCACCGACGCGGAGCGGCGGGACGCCATCGAGGCCGCGGCCCTGTACGACCTGCTGGAGCAGCGGATCACCCCGCGCTTCTACGAGCGCGGGCAGGGCGGGCTGCCCGACCGCTGGATCGAGATGGTCCGGCAGACCCTCACCCTGCTGGGTCCGAAGGTGCTGGCGGGCCGGATGGTCCGCGAGTACGTGGAGCGGCTGTACGCCCCCGCGGCGCACGCCCATCGCGCCATGGACCCGGACGCGGCACGGGATCTGGCCGAGTGGAAGGCGCGGGTGCGCTCCGCCTGGCACGGGGTGACGGTCGACCATGTGGAGACCTCCGCGACGCGGGCCACCGCCGAACTGGGCACCACCCTCACCCTGCGGGTCCGGGTCGGCCTCGGTGAGCTGGCCCCGGACGACGTCGAGGTGCAGGCGGTCTCCGGCCGCGTCGACTCCGAGGACCGCATCGCCGACGCGGCCGCCGTCCCGCTGAAGCCGGCCGGCGGTCCGGATCTGGAGGGCCGCTGGGTGTACGAGGGTCCGCTGTCGCTGGACCGCACCGGGCCCTTCGGCTACACGGTCCGCATCCTGCCGGCCCACCGGCTGCTGGCCTCCGGGGCGGAGCTGGGGGTGCTCGCGGTGCCGGCGGACGAGCTGGGGGAGGCGGCGGGGGTGCTGATGAGGTGAACCGCCGTCACTGCGCCGACTCGCACAGCCGGCGCAGCACCTTTCCGCAGCGGCGGGCGTAGGCGTGCTGCACGCCGCGGGTGGCCGGGCCGCCGGCTTTGGCGTACCACCTGGCGGCGCGGCTGAAGGCGGAGATCGTCAGCCAGACCGTGCCGTCGCCGGTGCGGTGCACGACGAAGGACTCCTCGCCGCACTCGGGGTGGCCGGGCAGGGTGCCGTAGGCCCAGCCGGCGCGGCGGGGTTCCTCGACCGTCCACACCACGCGGCAAGGGGCCTTGAGGATCCCGGCGACGGTGACGGTGACGTCGACGTCCGGTGCGGCGCGGTCCGCGCCGGCGTCGATGCCGACGCCCATCGCCCGGTGCATCTCCCAGGTGCACACCGCCTCGGCGGCCCGGTGGAAGACGGCCTCGCCCTCGCCTATCCGGGTGCGGACGTGCAGGGGCCGGAAGCCGGGCGGGCAGAAGCCCGGCCGGCGGGTGGCGCCGACGTCCTCGTACGTGAACTCCCCAAGAGACATGCGCCCCAGAGTAGGGCGGCACCCGGCGTCGACCGCCCGCCGGGTGCCGTCTCGTGGGCCCAGCCGTGCGTCAGGCGACGTTGACGGCCGTCCAGGCCGCCGCCACCGCCTTGTACTCGGTGCTGGAGGCGCCGTACAGGGCCGACGCCGCGCTCAGGGTCGCGGTGCGGGCGCCCTTGTAGTTCGTCGTCGACGTCATGTACGTGGTCAGCGCCTTGTACCAGATCGCCGCGGCCTTGGCGCGGCCGATGCCGGTGACGGCGGCGCCGTTGTAGGTCGGCGAGTTGTAGCTGACCCCGCCCACCGTCTTGGCGCCGCTGCCCTCGCTGAGCAGGTAGAAGAAGTGGTTCGCCGGGCCGGAGGAGTAGTGCACGTCGAGGCTGCCGAGGCTCGACGACCAGTAGTCCGCCGACGCGCCGTCCTTGCTGGGCTTGTCCATGTAGCGCAGCGGGGTGCCGTCGCCGTTGATGTCGATCTTCTCGCCGATGAGGTAGTCACCGGGGTCGGAGGCGTTGTTCGCGTAGAACTCCACCGCCGTGCCGAAGATGTCGGAGGTGGCCTCGTTGAGGCCGCCGGACTCGCCGGAGTAGTTCAGGCCGGCGGTGTTCGAGGTGACGCCGTGGGTCATCTCGTGGCCCGCCACGTCCAGCGAGGTGAGCGGCTTGGTGTTGCCCTCGCCGTCGCCGTAGGTCATGCAGAAGCAGCTGTCCGACCAGAACGCGTTGACGTAGGCGTTGCCGTAGTGGACCCGCGAGTACGCGGCCTTGCCGTCGTTCTTGATGCCGCTGCGGCCGAAGGTGTTCTTGTAGTAGTCCCAGGTCACCTGGGCGCCGTAGGCGGCGTCGACGGCGGCCGTCTGGTCGCTGGTGGAGCTGGAGGCGGTGCCGGTGCCCCAGGTGTCGTCGGCGTCGGTGAACAGGGTGCCGGCCGCGGAGCTGGTGGAGCGGGCCTTGTTGTACGTCTTGTGGCCGCCGCGCGAGGTGTCGTGCAGCTGGTACGTCGAGCCCGACAGATAGGTGCCGAGGGTGACGGTGCCCGAGTAGAGGCCCTTGCCGGTGCCGGTCTCGATGCCCTGGTACTCGTAGAGCTTCTCCCCGGTGGCCGCGTCGGTGACGACGTGCAGCTCGTTCGGGGTGCCGTCCTCCTGGAGGCCGCCGACGACGGTCTCGTAGGCGAGGACCGGCTTGCCGTCGCCGGCCCAGACGACCTTGCGGGGTGCCTGGGCGGCGTCGGAGTCGGTACCGCCGAGCGCCTTGGCGCGCTTGACGGCCTGGGACTCGGCGGCGGCTCTGGTGATCTCCGGGGTGAGGTCGGCGACCGCGATCCGCGCCTTCGTCGCCCTGGTGACGCCCTCGCGCTCGCCGGTCGGGCTCCGGTGGACGACGAGGTCGCCGCCGAGGACGGGCAGGCCGTCGTAGGTGCGCTCGTAGCGGGTGTGCAGGCTGCCGTCGGCGTCCTTGACGACGTCCCGGACGACCAGTTCCTCCTTGGCGCCGAGGCCTATCTCGTCGGCGGTCCGCCCGGTCGCGGCGTCGGCCTGGCGGATCAGGGCCGTACGGGTCGCGGCGGAGAGCGCCAGCGGGGTGGCGGCGCGCGCGGCCGTGGTGTCGGAGGGGGTCTGGGCGGTGGCGGAGCCGGTGGTGAGACCGGTGGTCAGGAGGGCTCCGGCGGCGACGGCGGTGGCCAGCGCCAGGGTGGTGCGCTTGTGACGCGCGTAGAGGCGGGTCGTGGGGGACACACAAACTCCTTGGGTGGGGGCCTGCTGGGAAGTCGTGCGGCGGGTGAGGGAAGAGTGACACCTGTGGTGTGCACATGTCAGGACCCCCGAAGTGATGTTGACCGAAAACCAACTCCCAAAAAAACGTTTCGGGAATGTAAAGAGAAAACCGGAAAGGGCGCCGCCCCAAGGGATTTGCCCCTGGAGCGACGCCCGCGCGCTGCCCGGTCCGGTCTACGGGAAGGTCAGCTTCCAGCTGTTGATGTAGCCGGTGTCCTGCGCCGCCTGGTCCTGGACCCGCAGCTTCCAGACGCCGTTGGCGACCTCGGAGGAGGCGTTCACCGTGTAGGTGGTCTGCACGTTGTCCGCCGAGTCGGAGGAGCTGAAGTTCTTCAGCCGGTACGCCGTCCCGTCCGGAGCCACCAGATCGATCACCAGGTCACCGCGCCAGGTGTGGATGATGTCCACGCCCACCTGGAGGTTGGAGGGGGCGTTGCCGGTCCGGCCGGTCACCGTCACCGAGGAGGTCACCGCGGCGCCGTTGTCCGGGACCGAGACGTCGGCGGTGTTCTCGAAGGAGGTGCCGCCGCCACCGCCGCCGCCGGAGCGGGAACCGACCGCGACGCCGGCCCACGCGTCCTGCACCGCCTTGTACTCGGCGCTGGTGGTGCCGTACAGCTCACCGGCGACCGCGAGGGTGCCGGTGCGGGCGCCCGCGTAGTTGGTGGTCGAGGTGAACTTGGTGGTGAGCGCCTTGAACCAGATCTGCTCCGCCTTGGCGCGGCCGATGCCGGTGACCGGCAGCCCGTCCGAGGTCGGCGAGTTGTAGGTGACACCGTTGATCGTCTTGGTGCCGCTGCCCTCGCTGAGCAGGTAGAAGAAGTGGTTCGCCGGGCCGGAGGAGTAGTGCACGTCGATCGAGCCGATACCGGAGTACCAGCTGTCCTTCGACGCGCCGTCCTTGCTCGGCTGGTCCATGTAGCGCAGCGGGGTGCCGTCGCCGTTGATGTTGATCTCCTCGCCGATGAGGTAGTCACCGACGTCGGAGGAGTTGTTGGCGTGGAACTCGACGGCCGCGCCGAGGATGTCGGAGGTCGCCTCGTTCAGACCGCCGGACTCGCCGCTGTAGACGAGCTTCGCGGTCACCGACGTCAGACCGTGCGTCATCTCGTGCGCGGCCACGTCGATCGAGGTGAGCGGGTTGGCGTTGCCGGAGCCGTCGCCGTAGGTCATGCAGAAGCAGCTGTCCGACCAGAACGCGTTGACGTAGTTGTTGCCGTAGTGGACCCGCGAGTAGGCGCCGACGCCGTCACCGCGGATGCCGCTGCGGCCGTGCACGTTCTTGTAGTAGTCCCAGGTGAGCGCCGCCCCGTAGTGGGCGTCGGCGGCGGCCGACTCCAGGTTGGACGGGCTGCCGTTGCCCCACACGTCGTCGGCGCCCGAGAACAGGGTGCCGGTGCCGGAGGTGCCGCGGTTCAGGTTGTACGTCTTGTGGCCGCCGCGGGCGCCGTCGGTCAGGTTGTACGTCGACCCCGACTGGGTGGTGGTGAGCGGGACCGTGCCGCTGTACACGGTGTTGCCCGTACCGGTCTGGACCGCCTCCCACTCGAACAGCTTCTTCCCGGTCGCCGCGTCCGTGACGACGTGCAGCTCCTGCGGGGTGCCGTCGTGCTGGAAGCCGCCGACGACGGTCTCCCAGGCCAGGGTCGGGGTGCCGCTCGCGGCCCAGATCACCTTGCGCGGGGCGCGGTTGACGTCCGGGCTGTCGGCGTCCTCCGCCTCGGCGGCGGCCAGCGCCTGCCGCTCGGCGCGCGCGGCGGCGACCGCCGGGGTGAGCGTGGCCGGCTTGACGGCGGCCCGGGTGGCGCGGGTGATGCCCTCGGTCGAGCCGTCCTTCGCCGTCTCGACCACCAGGTCGCCGCCGAGGACCGGCAGACCGTCGTAGGTCCGCTCGTAGCGGGTGTGCAGGGTGCCGTCGCGGTCCTGTGCGACGTCCCTGACCACCAGCCTCTCCTCGGCGCCGAGACCGAGGTCCTTCGCGGTCCGCGCCTTCGCCGCCTCGGCCTCGCGTATCAGCTCGGCGCGCTGGGCGGGGGTGAGCTTCTTCGGCAGGGCGCCGGGGTCGGCCTCGGCCGAGAGGGACGGCGCCCGCTCGGGGGCCGCGGTCGCGGCGCCGGACTGCACGGCGGCGGCGACCAGGGCGGCGACGCCGACCAGGGCGACGGCCGCGGCACGACGGTGGGGGGTGTGGGAGGTGCGTCTGTGAGAGGGACTGCTGCTCAACACTGACTCCTTCTGCGCGGCCGCGGATCGCGCGGCCAGGGGAGACCGGGCGGCGGGTGGGCCGTCCGGGCGTGCGTGGAGCTGGGCCGTCGGCACAGCGGCGGTGCGCCGAGCTGTGGGGTTGCTGTGAGGCGGCCGTGGGAAGAGTGGCAGCAGTGCGCGGCTCCTGTCAGGAGCGCGTCAGAAAGTTGGCCGGAAATCGTCCGTTGTCCGGGAGTTCACGTTCGATATACGGACCGGCTGCCGAAGCGGGCCCCTACGGGCGCGCCTCCCCGTGCCAGGTCCGCCACAGCCGCGCGTACGCCCCGCCCGCCGCCACCAGCTCCTCGTGCGTGCCGAGTTCGGTGAGCCGCCCGGCCTCCATCACGGCCACCCGGTCCGCGTCGTGCGCCGTGTGCAGCCGGTGTGCGATCGCGATGACCGTACGGCCCTCCAGCACGGCCGCCAGCGCGCGCTCGGTGTGCCGGGCCGTCGCCGGGTCGAGCAGGGCGGTCGCCTCGTCCAGGATCAGCGTGTGCGGGTCCGCCAGCACCACCCGCGCCAGCGCCAGCTGCTGCGCCTGCGAACCGTCCGTGCGGTGCCCCGTCGCGCCCAGCCCGGCGTCCAGCCCGCCCGGCAGCTCGCGCACCCAGCCGTCCGCGCCGACCGCGGTGAGCGCCGCCCACAGCCGCTCGTCACCGGCGTCCGGCTCGGCGATGCGCAGGTTGTCGCGGACCGAACCCAGGAAGACATGGTGCTCCTGGGTGACCAGGACGACCTGCCGTCGCAGCCGCTCCGGGCCCAGCCCGGCGACCGGCACCCCGCCCACCGTCACCGAGCCCGCGGTCGGCGCGTCGACACCCGCCAGCAGCCGGCCCAGCGTGGACTTGCCCGCGCCCGACGGGCCCACCACCGCCAGCCGCTCCCCGGGCCGCACCGTCAGATCGACCCCGTGCAGCACCTCGCCGCCGCGCTCGTAGGCGTACCGCGCGCCGGTGACGTCGACGCGGTCGCCGTCCGGGTCCGGGCCGTCGGCCGGTGTCGCCCGCGGCGCCTCGGCCAGGCCCTCCACCCGGGCGAACGAGGCGTTGCTGCTCTGCAACTGCTCGACCCGCACCAGGATCTCGTCCAGCGGCTCGGTCAGCTGCCGCAGATACAGCGCCGCCGTCACCACCGCCCCCACGCTCACCTGCCCCCGCGCGTGCAGCGCGCCCCCCGCCAGCAGCACCGCCACCACCGGGACGACGTAGGAGAAGTCCACCGGAAGAAAAAAGCCGGTCCGCAGGGACAGCGTGCGCAGCCGGGTGCGGCGGGCCTCGGCGAGCGCGTCCCGCGAGGCGGCGATCCGGCGCTCCTGGAGACCGAACGCCTCGACCGTGCGGGCGCCGGCCGCGGTGGCGGCCAGGATCTCCGCGACCTCGGAGGTGGCCGCGCCCTCGGCGAGATACGCGGGCCGCGCCCGGCGCAGGTACCAGCGCACCGGGAACCAGATCCCGGCCAGCGACAGCAGCGCGCACAGCCCGAGCAGCGGGTCGAGCACCACGACCGCGCCGACCAGGAACAGCGCCTGGAGCGAGGCGATCAGCAGCACCGGACCGGCGTCGCGCAGCGTGGTGCCGACCGTGGCGACGTCGGCGGTGCCGCGCGCGGTGAGGTCACCGGTGCCCGCCCGCTCCACGACCGAGGCGGGCAGCGCCAGCGCCCGGTCGACGAAACGCTCCCGGATCCGGGCCAGCGTCCGCTCGCCGAACCGGTGGCCCGCGTACCGGGCCCAGCGGGCGAGCAGCAGCTGAGCCAGCGCACAGGCCAGGAGCACCAGGGCCAGCCGGTCCACGACGTCCACGCCCGCGCCGCCGCGCACCTCGTCGACGATCCGGCCCAGCACCCACGGCCCGGCCAGCCCCGCCACGGCGGCCAGCGCGTTCAGCGCCACCACCGCCGCGAACCCCCGCCCGTCCGCCCGCACCAGGCCCAGCACGGCCTGCCGCACTCGCGCGGGCGCGGCCACCGGCAGGCCGCCCGGCGGCCGTCCCGTCCGTCCGCTCATCGATGGTCCTCCGCCACTCCGGTGCCGGCGTCCCGCGCCACCAGCGCCCGGTAGCCCGGTGAGCGGGCCAGCAGATCGTCATGGCTGCCGGTCGCCTCGACCTTGCCGTCGACCAGGTGGTGCACGAGGTCCGCCACGTCCAGCACCAGCGGGGACGTACTGGTCACCACCGTCGTACGGCCGCCGCGCGCCGCCCGCAGCCGGGCCGCCACGGCCGCCTCGGTGTGCGCGTCGAGCGCGGACGTCGGCTCCACCGCGAGCAGCACCTCCGGGTCGGCGAGCAACGCCCGTGCCAGCCGGACGCGTTGCCGCTGGCCGCCGGAGAGATTGCGGCCCTGCGCGTCGATGGGGGTGTCCAGGCCGTCCGGCAGCCCCCGGACGATGTCGTCGGCGGCCGCCGCGTACAGCGCCCGCGCGACCGCCGTCTCGTCCCGCTCCCGGCGCCCGCACAGCACCTCGCGCAAGGTCCCCGCGAACAGGTCGGCCTCGTGGTCGGCGACCAGGACGCGGCCTCGTACCCGCGCCGACGCGATCCGGTCGAGCCGCACCCCGCCCCAGGTCGCCTCCGACGACGTGTACCGGCCCAGCCGGTCGACGACGGCCGAGGCGTCGGCGGACCGGGCCGCGGCCAGCACGGTCAGCCGCCCCGGCGGCACCCGCACCCCCGACTCCGGATCGTGCAGCGCCGACGGCTCGGCCGGGGCGTCGAGGTCACCGACGTCCGCCGGCGGGTCGAGCCGCAGGAACCGCACCACCCGCCGCGCCGCCACCAGCCCCCGGCTGATCTGGTGGCCGAACTCCAGGACGTACGCCACCGGCACCACCAGCACCGCCACATAGCCGTACACCGAGACCAGCTCACCCACGGTGATCTCGCCCCGCGCGACGAGCCGGGCCGCGAGCCAGGTGACCAGCGCCAGGAACACCGTCGGCAGGCCGAGACCCAGCGCCTGGATCCAGCTGGTCACCGCGCCCACCCGGTACCCCTCGTCGCGCAGCCGCCGCGAGTCCCGCCGGAATGCCTCGGCGACCAGCTCCTTGCCGCCGAGCCCGCCCAGCACCCGCAGTCCGCCCGCCAGATCGGCGATCCGCGCGGTCAGCGCCAGCTGCCGCTCCCGGTAGGCGGTCTCCACCCCCTGCAACCGGCCCATCAGCGGCCCGACGAGGACGGCGGTCACCGGCACGCCCAGCAGCACCACCACCGCCAGCAGCGGTGACACGGCCAGCAGCAGCCCGGCCACCAGCCCGTACGCCGCCACCGCGCCCACCCCCGGCCCGACGACCGTCAGCGACTGGCTGATGGTCTGCACATCGCCCACGCCGATGGTCACCACCTCCCCGGCCGCCACCTGCCGGGGCAGCGAGGCGCCGAGCCGGACCGCCTGCCCCATCACCACCTTCACCGTGCGGAAGTTGGCGTCCATCCGGACCCGGGTCATCGTGCGGTGCCGCATGATGTTCAGCCACGCCTGCACCGCCCCGGCCGCCAGCACCACGCCGGACCACCCGGCCAGCGCCGCCCCGTCGCCCGGCTCCAGCCCGTCGTCGATCGCCCGCGCCAGCAGATACGGCACCAGCGCCGGCACCGCCAGCGACACACAGCCCAGCAGCGCCCCGGCGGCCGACCGGCCCGGCTGGCTGCGCACCAGCCACCACAGATACCGGCCCGCGCCACGGTGGTCCGGACGCCCCGGATCCTCGTGCGCGTCGATCACCGGCCGCCGAACCGGCCCGCCCGCGCTCGCACCCGTGCTCACGCCCGCGCCCGCGCTCACGCCAGGCTGTCCCGCCACGCGCGGTGCAGATCCGCGAACCGGCCGGTCCCCGCGACCAGTTCGGCCGGGCTGCCGTCCTCCACGATCCGGCCGCGCTCCATCACCAGCACCCGGTGCGCGATCTCCACCGTCGACAGCCGGTGCGCGATGACCACCGCGGTACGGCCCCGCAGCACCGTCGCCATCGCCCGCTGCACCGCCCGCTCCCCGGGGATGTCCAGCGAACTGGTCGCCTCGTCGAGGATCAGCACGCCCGGGTCGGCCAGCAACGCCCGCGCGAAGGCCACCAGCTGCCGCTGACCGGCCGAGATCCGGCCACCCCGCTTGCGCACGTCCGTGTCGTAGCCGTCGGGCAGCGCGGTGATGAAGTCGTGCGCGCCGATCGCCTTCGCCGCCTGCTCGATCTCCGCGCGGCTCGCGTCCGGACGGCCGATGGCGATGTTGTCGGCGACCGTGCCGGAGAACAGGAACGCCTCCTGCGTCACCATCACCACCCCGCGCCGCAGCTCCGCCACGGCCAGGTCGCGCAGATCCACCCCGTCCAGCAGCACCCGGCCGTCGGTCGGGTCGTAGAACCGGGCGAGCAGCTTGGCCAGCGTGGACTTGCCGGCGCCGGTGGAGCCGACCACCGCGACGGTCTGCCCGGCCGGCAGGGTGAGGTCGAAGCGGGGCAGCACCTCGCCGCCGGTGCGGTAGGCGAACCGCACCCCGTCGAAGACCACGGTGCGGCCGGGGTGCTCCGCGCTGCTCAGGGGCGGCAGCGGGGTGGGCGTCGCCGGCTCCGGCACGGTCGGCGTCTGCGCCAGCAGCCCGGCGATCTTCTCCAGCGAGGCCGCCGCCGACTGGTACGAGTTGAGGAACATGCCGAACCGGTCGATCGGGTCGTACATCCGCCGCAGGTACAGCACCGCCGCCGCCAGCACACCCAGCGCCAGCGTGCCGTCCGCCACCCGGTAGGCGCCCCACAGCACGATCAGCGCGACCGCGGTGTTGCCCACGATCCGCGAGCCGGTGACATAGCGGGCCATCTCCAGCAGCGCGTCTCCGTTGGTCCGCTCGTGGCGCCGGTTCAGGACCGCGAACTGCGCGTCGTTGGCGGCCTCCCGGCGGAAGGCGCGGACCGGCCGGATGCCGTTCATGGTCTCCACGAACTTCACGATCACCGCGGCGATCGCGCTGGAGCGCTGGAGATACACCCGCTGCACCCGGCGCCGGTACAGCCGCACCAGCCACCACAGCGGCAGGAACGACGCCACCGCCACCCCGCCGAGCCCCAGGTCCAGCCAGAGCAGCAGCACCGCCGTGTACACACAGGACAGGATCACCATCACCAGCTCCTGGAGACCGTCCTCCAGCAGCTCGCGCAGGGACTCCACGTCGCTGGTGGAGCGGGAGATCAGCCGGCCCGAGGTGTAGCGCTCGTGGAAGTCGACGCTGAGCGCCTGGGCATGGCGGAAGATCCGGCCGCGCAGATCCAGCAGCACGTCCTGGCTGACCCGGGCGGAACCGCGTACGAACGCGTACTGCAAGGCGCCGGCCGCCAGCGCGCACAGCAGATAGCCGGCCGCCACCGCGATCAGCGGACCGTGGTCGTCGGCGCGC
Organism: Streptomyces sp. NPDC001532; assembly: GCF_040298625.1. Lineage (NCBI taxonomy): Bacteria > Bacillati > Actinomycetota > Actinomycetes > Kitasatosporales > Streptomycetaceae > Streptomyces > Streptomyces sp. NPDC001532. The sequence goes on along the minus strand of NZ_JBEPAL010000040.1, from coordinate 68,442 downwards.
AGCGCGGGCACCGCGCGGTCGATGGCGTAGGCCACCAGCAGCGGGCCCGCCTGCACCGCCGCCTGCTGGAGCAGCAGCACCAGCGCGGTCAGCGCGACCCGGGCCCGCATCGGGGCGAGCAGGGAGCGCAGCAGGGCGCCGGTGGCGCCGGGCGGGGTGGGCAGGACGTCCTGGTCGAACGGGTCGCCGCCGGGTGCGCGGTCGCCGGGTTCGTCCTTCGGCGGCGCGCTGGTGGTCACCGTCATCGGCGGTCCTCCTGTTCCCCCGAGCGGTCCTCGCAGTCCCCGCCCGACATCAGCCGGGCGTATTCGGCGTTCTCGCGCAGCAGTTGGTGATGGGTGCCGACGGCGGTGATCCGGCCGTCGGACAGCAGGGCGACCCGGTCGGCCAGCAGCACGGTCGACGGGCGGTGGGCCACGATCAGGGCGGTGGTGTCGGCGAGGACGTCCCGCAGCGCGGCCTCCACGGCCGCCTCGGTGTGCACGTCCAGTGCCGACAGCGGGTCGTCCAGCACCAGGAACCTCGGCCGCCCGACGACCGCCCGCGCCAGCGCCAGCCGCTGCCGCTGGCCGCCGGACAGACTCAGGCCCTGCTCGCCGACCTGGGTGTCCACACCCTGGGGAAGAGCGTGCACGAAGTCCGCCTGGGCGACCGCCAGCGCCCGCTCCACCTGTGCCGGGCCCGCGGCGGCGGACGCGCCCATCAGCACGTTCTCGCCGACGCTCGCGGAGAACAGGGTGGGCTCCTCGAAGGCGACGGCGACCTGGCCGCGCAGCTCCTCGCGGGACATCGCGGTGATGTCCGCCCCGTCCAGCGTGATCCGCCCGGCCGTCACCTCGTGCAGCCGCGGCACCAGCGCGGTCAGCGTCGTCTTGCCGCTGCCGGTCGCGCCGACGAGCGCCAGCGACTCCCCGGGCCGCACGTGTAGATCGACCCGGTCGAGCACCGGCGGTGAGCCGGGCGGGGCGTCCGGGTAGCGGAAGGTGACGCCGTGGAACCGCAGACCCCGGTCGTCACTGTCGCTGTCGCTGTCGCCGTCGCCGTCACCGCCGGCCGCCCGGTCCGCCGGTCCGCCGTCCGCGGCCGGCTCCGGCTCCGGCTCCGCGTCCATCACCTCGAAGTAGCGCTCCGTGGCCGTCGCGGCCTCCTGGCTGAGGGCGAGGAGGAAGCCGATGGAGTCCACCGGCCAGCGCAGGGCCAGTGCCGTGGAGAGGAAGGCGACCAGGGTGCCCGCCGACAGGTCCCCGTCGGCGACCCGCACGGCGCCCAGCACCAGAGCCGCGCCGACGGCCAGTTCGGGCAGCGCCATCATCGCGGCCCAGATGGTCGCCAGCAGCCGCGCCTTGTACAGCTCGGTGCCGCGCAGGGTCCGCGACAGCTCCCGGAACGCCCGCGCCTGACTGCGATGGCGGCCGAAGCCCTTGATGATGCGGATGCCGAGCACGCTCTCCTCGACGACCGTCGTCAGATCGCCGACCTGGTCCTGCGCCTGCCGCGCGGCCAGCGCGTACCGCTTCTCGAAGACCACGCAGACGACCATCACCGGCAGCGCCGGACCCAGGATCACCAGCCCCAGCGTCCAGTCCTGGACCAGCATGATGATCACGCCGACGAGGATCGTCACCCCGTTCACCAGCAGGAAGGTCAACGGGAAGGCGAGGAACATCCGCAGCAGCATCAGATCGCCGGTGCCCCGGGACAGCAACTGTCCCGAGGCCCAGCGGTCGTGGAACGCCACCGGCAGCCGCTGGAGATGCCGGTACAGATCCGCCCGCATCGCCGCCTCGACACCCGCCAGCGGCCGGGCCACCAGCCACCGCCGGAACCCGAAGAGCAACGCCTCGGCGAACCCGAGCAGCAGCAGGTACAGCGCTCCCAGCCACACCCCGGCCGGGTCGCGCCCGGCGACCGGTCCGTCCACCAGCCACTTCAGCACCAGCGGGATGACCAGGCCGACGCACGAGGCGACGACCGCGACGAACGCGGCGGTGAACAGCCGCGCCCGCACGGGTCTCACGTACGGCCAGAGGCGGAGCAGGGAGCGTACGGCTGAGCGGTCCTCGACCTGGTCTTGTGGACGGTCCCCGGAACGCTCTTCTTCGGCGGTGGCACGTGTCGTCGGCATCACTGGTGAGGTTACGGACAGCCACCGGCGACGCCCACCGGATTTCGCCCGGCTCAGGCGCCCGGGTAGGGCAGCAGCCCCTTCGCGATCGCCTCCCACGCGCCCTTCAGCTCGGCCAGCAGCTCCGGCCGGCCGGCGGCCAGGTCGGCCTGCTCGCGGACGTCGTCGGCGAGGTTGTACAGGTGATCCTTGCCCGAGGAGTCCTGGTAGTACTTGAAGTCACCGCGCCGCAGCGCCCGGTTGCCCCGCACCCGCCAGAACAGGTCCCGCTCGGGCAGGGCCTGGCCGCGCAGCAGATAACCGGCGAGGCTGTGGCCGTCGAGCGGGTAGGCCGGGTCGGGGCGGGCGCCGCCGAGCTCCAGCAGCGTCGCCGTCCAGTCCGGGGAGTACACCGGCTCGTGGCTGACCTGCCGCCCGTCGATCCGGGCCGGCCAGCGCAGGATGGTCGGCACCCGGATGCCGCCCTCCAGCAGCTGCGACTTCGCGCCGCTGAGCGGCCACTGGTAGGAGAACCGCTCGCCGCCGTTGTCGCTGGCGAAGACCACCACGGTGTTCTGCTCCTGGCCGGACCGGCGCAGCGCGGTGAGCACCCGGCCGATCGCGGTGTCCAGGCTCTGCACCATCTCCGTGTACTTCTCCACCGAGCCGCCGTCGTTGTGCAGCAGCCCCGGCAGCACCTGTCCGGCGCGGATCTTCGCCGCGACCTCGGCGCCCGCCTCCTCGTCGCCCTCGGCGAGCCACGGCCAGTGCGGGGTGGTGAAGTTCAGGTTGAGCAGCCAGGGACGCTCGTGGTCCCGGCCGACGTAGTCGACGGCCCGCTCGGTGAGGACGGTCGTGTAGTAGCGCAGGTCCTGGTAGGTCGCGTCACCCTCGTAGAGGTCGTACTCGCCGAGCTGGCCCAGCTTGGAGAAGTACTCCAGGGCGCCCCCGAAGTTGCCGAAGAACTCGTCCCAGCCGGACCGGGTCGGGCTGTAGTCGGGCAGGAAGCCGCAGTGCCACTTGCCGATCAGGGCGGTGTCGTAGCCGGCCTTCTTCAGCAGCGAGGCCAGGGTGGGGTGGTTCGGGTCGAGGCCCTGGGTGCGGTTGCCGATGGGTTCGGCCAGTCCGCCGCTGGTGCGGCCCGGGTAGCGCCCGGTGTAGAGGCTGAACCGGGTGGGGGAGCAGGTCGCCGAGCCCGAGTAGCCGTCGGTGAAGCGCACGCCCTGCGCGGCGAGCCGGTCCAGGTTCGGCGTCTTGATGTGCGGGGCGCCGTACACCGAGAGGTCGGCCCAGCCGAGGTCGTCGGCGAGGATGAACAGGAAGTTGGGCCGGCGCTGCGAGCCCTGGCCGGCGGGGCGCGCCCGGAAGGGGCGTTCGGCGGTGGCGGTGGGGGTGGCGGCCTCGGCGGGGGCCGTGCTCGCGAGCGTGGCCGCGGCGCCACCGCCGACGAGACCACCGAAGACACGGCGGGATATTTCGGGCATGACGGAATCCTCTGGGCAGACGTGTCCCAGGGCGGGGACACGCGAAGGGGAAGAACGGCGGAGCCGGGGGACGGCTCAGCGACAGCGCGAGGGGGACGGCCTCATGACCATGGACGGTGCCAGCGGGCGTACCGCGAGGTCAACGCTTCTCCCGGGTAGTTCATGGACTGGCAACACCTTCACCCGCCCGCAACACTCCGGCACCTTCACCCGCCCGCGACACTCCGGCTCAGCCCGCCACCTTCAGCAGCAGCACCGACCGCGGCGGCACCGTGATCACCGCCCCCGCGCGGTGCTCCGTCCCGGGGGCCGCCGCCTGCTCCTCCAGCGAGGTGTCGACGACCACCTCGTAGCGCTCCGCCCACGGCGGCCCCGGCAGCACGAACTCCACCGGCCGCTCACCGGCGTGCAGCAAGGCCAGGAAGCTGTCGTCGACGATCGGCGCGCCCCGCTCGTCGCGGCCCGGGATGTCCCGCCCGGAGAGGTACATGCCGAGCGTGGCGGCGGGCGCGTACCAGTCGCGTTCCGTCATCTCGGTGCCCCGCGCGGTGAACCAGGCCAGGTCCCGCAGGCCGTCCACCGAGTGGGCCCGCCCCGAGAAGAAGGCCCGGCGGCGCAGCACCGGATGCCGGTGCCGCAGCGCGATCAGCCGCGAGGTGAGGTCGAACAGCGCCTTCCAGCCGGGGTCCGACAGCAGCCCCCAGTCGATCCAGCTGATCTCGTTGTCCTGGCAGTAGGCGTTGTTGTTGCCGCCCTGGGTGCGGCCCAGTTCGTCGCCCGCGACCAGCATCGGCACGCCCGTGGACAGCAGCAGGGTGGTCAGCAGATTGCGCAGCTGGCGGCGGCGCAGCGCCCGGACCCGCTCGTCGTCGGTCTCGCCCTCGGCGCCGCAGTTCCAGGAGCGGTTGTCGTTCGAGCCGTCCCGGTTGCCCTCGCCGTTGGCCTCGTTGTGCTTGCGCTCGTAGGACACCAGGTCGCGCAGGGTGAAGCCGTCGTGCGCGGTGACGAAGTTGACCGAGGCGTACGGCCGCCGCCCGCCCCAGGCGTACAGGTCGCTGGAGCCGGACAGCCGGTAGCCCATCTCCCGCACATCCGGCAGCGCGTGCCGCCAGAAGTCCCTGACGGCGTTGCGGTACCGGTCGTTCCACTCGGTCCACAGCGGCGGGAAGGCGCCCACCTGGTAGCCGCCGGAGCCCACGTCCCACGGCTCGGCGATGAGCTTGACCCGGCGCAGCACCGGGTCCTGGGCGATGACCGCGAGGAACGGGGAGAGCATGTCGACGTCGTGCATGGAGCGGGCCAGCGCCGCCGCCAGGTCGAAGCGGAAGCCGTCGACGCCCATCTCGGTCACCCAGTAGCGCAGCGAGTCCGTGATCAGGCGCAGCACATGCGGCTGGACCACGTGCAGGGTGTTCCCGCAGCCGGTGTAGTCGGCGTACCGGCGGGCGTCCGACTGGAGGCGGTAGTAGCCCCGGTTGTCGATGCCCTTCAGGGAGAGCGTCGGGCCCAGCTCGCCGGCCTCCGCGGTGTGGTTGTAGACCACGTCGAGGATGACCTCGATGCCGGCCGCGTGCAGCGCGCGGACCATCCGCTTGAACTCGCCGACCTGCTGCCCTCGGGTGCCGGAGGCGGCGTAGGCGGCGTGCGGGGCGAAGTAGCCGACGGAGTTGTAGCCCCAGTGGTTGACCAGCCCGCGGCTGAGCAGGTGGTCCTCGTGGGCGAACTGGTGGACGGGCAGCAGCTCCACGGCCGTGACGCCCAGCTTGGTCAGGTGTTCGATCGCCGCCGGGTGGGCCAGCCCGGCGTAGGTGCCCCGCAGGTCCTCGGGGATGCCCGGGTGCAGCTTGGTGAAGCCCTTCACGTGCAGCTCGTAGATCACCGAGTCGGCCCACGGGGTCTTCGGGCGGCGGTCGTCGGCCCAGTCGTCGTCGTCGTGGACGACGACGCCCTTCGGCACGAACGGCGCCGAGTCCCGGTCGTCCCGCACGGTGTCGGCGACCTGCTGCTGCGGCCAGTCGCGGACATGCCCGTACACCTCCGGCGGCAGCGCGAACTCGCCGTCCACCGCCCGCGCGTACGGATCGAGCAGGAGCTTCGCCGGGTTCCAGCGACCACCGGTCCACGGGTCCCAGCGGCCGTGCACCCGGTAGCCGTAGCGCTGTCCGGGCAGCACGCCCGGCACGAAGCCGTGCCAGATCTCGTGGGTCAGCTCGCTCAGCCGCACCCGCCGCTCGTCGCCCCGGTCGTCGAAGAGGCACAGCTCGACCGCCTCCGCCCCGCCCGCCCACAGCGCGAAGTTGGTCCCCGCCACCCCGTCCGGGCCGACCCGGAACCGCGACCCCAGGGGCATCGCCGCCCCCGGCCACACCGGCACCGGCGGCGCCTGGCGCGCGGCGCCGTTCACGAGAGCGGCAGGGCGCCCTTCCCCGACACGCGTCTCCTGCTCGGCTGCGCTGGACACCAGTACGCCTCCCACGGCTCATGGAACAACGCGCCGAGGGCCCTGTGGCGTCCCGACCGCGGCTCCCCGTCGCGTCGTCCTCCCCACTGTTCTGCCCAGAGCTTGGCTCGCACTCACGTTTCCCCAGGGCCGCCGCCGTCGTTGGACACTTTTGTGAGGCACGTACAAGGGCGCGCACGGCGCGCGAGGGCCGCACTGGCCGCCGTAGTGACATGGGCAGGACTGCTGGCCGGGACCGTCGGCTGCACCGGAGAGGCGCCGGGCGCGGTCGGTCTGGGAGGGCTGGGCAAGCCACCGGCCCCGCAGGACGTCGTCCGGGTGCATCCGGACGACGGCAGCAAGGGCGTCAGACCCGACACGGAGCTGGCCGTCCGGGTGCCCGGCGGCCGGCTGGAGTCGGTGAAGGTGACGAAGACCCAGGACGCCCGAAGGACACCGGTGCCGGGCCGGATCTCCGCGGACGGCCGGCACTGGGAACCGCACGACGACCGGCTGGCGCTCGCCGCCGAGTACACCGTCGACGCGGTCGCGGTCGACGCCGAGGGCCGCCGCTCGGCCCGGCACACCACCTTCACCACCTACGTCCCGAAGGAGCGCTTCATCGGGTACGTCAGCCCGGAGGACCGCGCCACGGTCGGCACCGGCATGATCGTCTCCCTGGAGTTCAACCGGGAGATCCGGCGCCGCGCGGCCGTGGAACGCGCCATCCGGGTCACCTCGGAGCCGGCCGTCGAGATCCGCCCGCACTGGTTCGGCGACGGCCGGCTGGACTTCCGCCCCGAGCACTACTGGAAACCCGGCACCGAGGTCACCGTCGACCTGCGCCTGCGCGACGTCGAGGCGGCGCCCGGCGTCTACGGTCTCCAGCACAAGACGTTCACCTTCACCGTCGGCCGCAGCCAGGTCTCGGTCGTCGACGCCGCCGACCACACCATGGAGGTCCGGCGCGACGGCGAACTCCTCGGCACCGTGCCGATCACCGCGGGCGCCCCGAAGACCACCACCTACAACGGCAAGATGGTCATCACCGAGATGCTCGAAGTGACCCGGATGAACGGCGCCACGGTCGGCTTCAAGAAGAAGAACGGCAAGGGCGAGTACGACATCCCGGACGTCCCGCACGCCATGCGCCTCACCGAGTCCGGCACCTTCCTGCACGGCAACTACTGGGCCCCGGCGAGCGTCTTCGGCCGCTCCAACGTCAGCCACGGCTGCGTCGGTCTGCGCGACGACAAGGGCGGCGGCTCCGACACCCCGGCCGGCTGGTTCTTCGACCGCAGCCTCGTCGGGGACGTCGTCGAGGTGGTCAACAGCAATGACAAGGTGGTCTCTCCGGACAACGGCCTCGGAGGCTGGAACATGAGCTGGAAGGAGTGGCGGGCGGGCAGCGCCGTGAAGTGACCCGGCGGGGGGAACGGTTGGGACCGAACGGTGACATTTCCGGGGCGTTCACCGCGCTGACCATATGGTTAATATGCGCCGAGCGCGCGGGACGCGCTGGGGAGCGGGCCCGACGGGGCCCGGTGTGGGCCCGGTTCCGGGCCCGTTGAGGGGAGACAACTTGAACGTGCGGCCGATATCGGGGGCGTCGGTTGACGCGCGCGGGGGGCGCGGCGGCAGGGGACTGCTCGCGCTGATACTCGGGGTGCTGCTGCTGGCCGTCACCGCGTGCGGTGGCGGCTCCGGCTCGTCCGGCTCCGGATCGGGTGACGGCAAGGGCGAGGGCAAGGCCTCCGGCTCGGCCGCCACCGAGAGCAAGCAGTCCGAGGCGGTCGTCTCCATCGCCCCGAAGGACGGCGCCGATTCGGTCGACACCAGCGGCGCGCTCAAGGTGAGCGCCGCGAAGGGCAAGCTCACCGAGGTCGTCGTGAAGGACGCCGAGGGCGGGAAGATCGACGGCGAGATATCCGGGGACGGCGCCACCTGGACGCCGTCCACCCACCTGGCCGCGGCCACCACCTACCAGGTGCACGCGGTCGCCGAGGACTCCGCCGGGCGCACCGCCGCCGAGGACTCCAGCTTCACCACCCTGACGCCGCAGAACACGTTCATCGGCACCTTCACCCCCGAGGACGGCTCCACGGTCGGCGTCGGAATGCCCTTCTCGCTCCGCTTCACCCGGGGCATCACCAACCCCGACGACGTCGAGAAGGCCATCGAGATCAAGACCGAGCCGGCCGTCGACGTCGAGGGCCACTGGTTCGGCAACGACCGCCTCGACTTCCGGCCCGAGGCGTACTGGAAGGCCGGCACCAAGGTCACCGTCCGCCTCAACCTCGACGGCGTCGAGGGCCGTCCCGGTGTCTACGGCGAGCAGGACAAGTCGGTCTCCTTCACCATCGGCCGCGAGCAGGTCTCGGTCGTCGACGCCAAGAAGCTGACCATGAAGGTCACGCGGGACGGCAAGGTCCTCAAGACGATCCCGGTCACCACCGGCGCCCCCGGCTACGAGACCTGGAACGGCCAGATGGTCATCAGCGAGAAGCTGACGGTCACCCGGATGAACGGCGAGACGGTCGGCTACGGCGGCGAGTACGACATCAAGGACGTGCCCCACGCCATGCGGCTGAGCACCTCCGGCACCTTCATCCACGGCAACTACTGGGGCGGCGACGCCTTCGGCAACCGCAACGCCAGCCACGGCTGCGTCGGCCTGCGCGACGTGCGCGGCGGCTGGGACGAGAAGGCGCCGGCGGCCTGGTTCTTCGACCAGTCGATGATCGGTGACGTGGTCGTGGTCAAGAACTCCGACGACGCCACCATCGCCCCGGACAACGGCCTCAACGGCTGGAACATGTCCTGGGAGGACTGGAAGGCGTAACCGGCGCGCGATCGCCGCGGACCCGGTGCCGGCTCGGTGTGAGCTACGGCACCGGGTCCGCTGCCGTTAGTCCCCGTTAACCTGCCTGCATGACCGTACATCTCGAAGTCGCGGACGGCGTCGGAACGCTGCGCCTGGACCGCCCCCCGATGAACGCGCTGGACATCGCCACCCAGGACCGCCTCAAGGAGCTGGCCGAGGAGGCCACGCGCCGGGACGACGTGCGGGCCGTGGTGATCTACGGCGGCGAGAAGGTGTTCGCGGCGGGTGCGGACATCAAGGAGATGCAGGAGATGGACCACACGGCGATGGTCCTGCGCGCCCGCGCCCTCCAGGACTCCTTCACCGCGGTGGCCCGCATCCCCAAGCCGGTGGTGGCGGCGGTGACCGGCTACGCGCTGGGCGGCGGCTGCGAGCTGGCGCTGTGCGCGGACTTCCGGATCGCCGCGGAGAACGCCAAGCTCGGACAGCCGGAGATCCTGCTCGGCCTGATCCCGGGCGCCGGCGGCACCCAGCGGCTGGCCCGGCTGGTCGGCCCCTCGAAGGCGAAGGACCTGATCTTCACCGGCCGCCAGGTCAAGGCCGACGAGGCGCTGACGATCGGCCTGGTGGACCGGGTGGTGCCGGCCGACGAGGTGTACACACAGGCGCACGCCTGGGCGGCCCGGCTGGCCCAGGGGCCGGCGCTCGCGCTGCGCGCGGCGAAGGAGTCCGTCGACACCGGACTGGAGACCGACATCGAGACGGGTCTCGCCGTCGAGCGCAACTGGTTCGCGGGCCTGTTCGCGACGGAGGACCGGGCGATCGGGATGCGCAGCTTCGTGCAGGACGGACCGGGCAAGGCGAAGTTCCTCTGAGGCAGAAGTAATTGACGGGGTGTCCGATACGGATCCCTCGATGGGGCGGTTTGTGGAACCCTTGGGGCGACCTTGGGCCCGCCGCGTCGAGGGAGTCCGTCCTTTGCCGTCGATCGAGTCGTCCTCGCAGGTCAGCGGGGCCGCCACCGGCTCCGCTTTGCCTGCGGCACATGCCGATCGAAACGCGCAGGACGAAGCTCCCCGGGGGGCGTATTCGCCGGGAACGGCCCCGGGGGGCGCGCGGGGCGGCCATGATGGGGGCATGGCGGGGCTGGAGGGCATCGAACAGCCGCGGGGACGCGGCCGTGCGACCGCGGCGCGCTGGTCGCCCGCGGTCGAGGACGAACAGGCGCTCAAGGCACTGGAGTCGTACGGCAACCCGACGGAACGGGAAGTCGCGCTGCCGTCCCGCCCCGAGTCCGCGGCGATCGCACGGCGGCTGGCCCAGGTGGTGGTCCTGCGCCAGTGGGGCCTGTCGCCCAAGACGACCGAGGACGTCGTCCTGCTCGTCTCCGAGCTCGTCGGCAACGCCGTACGCCACACCGGCGCCCGTGTCTTCGGCCTCCGGATGCGCCGCCCCCGCGGCCGTATCCGCATCGAGGTCCGCGACCCGTCCCGGGGCCTGCCCTGTCTGATGCCGGTGCAGGAACTCGACGTCAGCGGCCGGGGCCTCTTCCTGGTCGACAAGCTGTCCGACCGCTGGGGCGTCGACCTGCTGCCCCGCGGCAAGACGACCTGGTTCGAGATGCGGGTGGCGGACCGCTGAGCCACTCGCCGGGGCCACCGCCCCCCGGCATCTTCCGCTGACCCGTAGTCAGTTGACACGCCGCCGGGCGGGTGACGGTCCGCACCGCGCCACCCTGGACGGACCATCGTGCACAGCATGATCACTACTCGTGTGCGGCGGCGTGCCGCCGCCGTCCTCTCCCTGTCCGCCGTCCTCGCGACGACCGCCGCCACCTCCCCGGCGTCCGCCGGTGCCGCCGCCCCCGCCTCCGCTCCCGCCTTCGTACGGGCCGCCGCCGAACCCGGCACCTGCCCGGTCCAGTACGACGACAAGGTCAAGGCGGCCGCCGACCGCCGCGTGGACGTCGACCGGATCACCCCGGAGCCGGTCTGGCGCAAGAGCTGTGGCACGCTCTACCGCGCCGACGGCCGCGGCCCCTCGGTGGTCTTCGAGGAGGGCTTCAAGCCCAAGGACGTCGTGAACGGCCAGTACGACGTGGAGCAGTACGTCCTGGTCAACCAGCCCTCCCCGTACGTGTCCACGACCTACGACCACGACCTGTACAAGAAGTGGTGGAAGTCGGGCTGGAACTACTACATCGACGCCCCGGGCGGCGTCGACGTCAACAAGACCATCGGCGACACCCACAAATGGGCCGACCAGGTCGAGGTGGCCTTCCCCGGCGGCGTCGACCGGAAGTACATCATCGGCGTGTGCCCGGTGAACAAGACCACCAAGGTCGAGATCATGAGCGGCTGCGAGAGCAACCCGCACTACGAGGCCTGGCACTGAGCAGCGCCTCCGAGCCCACCGGCCGGTAGCCCGCCGCCTGGAACGCCCGCAGACTGCGGGCGTTCCCCGCCGACACCTGCGCCCACACCGGCTCGCCCCCGGCCAGCTGCCGCGCCGCCGTCGCCAGGGCCCGCCCCAGCCCCCGGTGCCGCGCCCCCTCGGCCACCTCGACCGCCACCTCCAGACGGCCCGCGACGCCCCGGCCGAGCACCAGCAGCCCGCCGTCCGCCGCCCACACCCGCACCTCGTCGCGCCGCCGCAACGAGCTGACCACCCGGGGATGACCGGGGTCGTCGATCCGCCGCAGGGCGACCCGCGGTTCGCCCGGCAGCGGCGCGGCGGCCGTCAGCACGTCGACGGTGTCCATCCGGCGCCCGGTCCGCGCCATGAGCGCCGCGAGGAACAGCGGGTTCATCGTCGCCGCCAGCGCGTCGCAGTCCGCCTCGGTCTCCCGCAGCGCGGCCCGGACCCACTCGGGGTCCTCGTCCGTGAAGACGACCGAGTGCGCGGTGAGGGCGAGCACGCCCGCGTCCCGCCCGGACGGCTGCGCGACCACGGTCGTACGGCCGTCCGCGGGCGGGAAGACGCCCCGCGCCGCCGCGTCGAGTATGTCCCGCAGGCTCCCCGCCACCACCGCTCCTTGAGTCTCCACCCACTGGAAGGCCCAGACTCGCAGACATGATCGACGACGGCACCGGACTTCTCACCATCGGCGAGCTGGCCCGTGCGACCGGACTGACCGTGCGCACCATCCGCTACTGGTCCGACGAGGGCGTCCTGACCCCGGTGACCCGCTCCACAGGCGGCTACCGGCTCTACGACGCCGCCTGCGCCGCCCGCCTGGAGCTGATCCGCACGCTGCGCGAGCTGGGGCTGGGCCTCGACGACGTCCGCCGCGTGCCGGCCGGGGAGCGGACCGTCGCGGAGGTCGCCGCGGCCCATGTCGTGGCGCTGGACGCGCGGATCCGTTCGCTGCGGACGACCCGTGCGGTGCTGTCGACCGTGGCGCGACGCGGCTCGACCGCGGAGGAGATGACGTTGATGAACAATCGTCCCTGTGGTTCGCCCGCCGGCTGATCCAGCTGGCCGGCGCGGCCCGGGCGCGCGGGATCGCCCCGACCGCACCCGAGGCCGACGAGGTGCTGGGCGAACTGCTCGGCGACGCGGATCGGGCGGCGGTGCTGGAGCGCATGGAGTCGGCGTCCCACGACCGCCTCGCCCGCTACCGCGAACTCCTCGGCGTGCTCAAGGGCACACCCGTGCCGGCGCACCGGGAGGAGTTCGCGTGGGTGGTCGCCGCGCTGCGCGCTCGGGCGGGCCGTTAATCTGACCTGCGTCAGTACGACAGCAAGGCATGAGGAAAAGGGGCGGACCGGTGGCCGACATCGAGGAAGCACGCAAGCAGTTCGAGCGGATCGACACGGACGGTGACGGTCAGATCACCGCGGCCGAGTTCAAGACCGCCCTGGCCCAGGGGGGCGACTGGAACGTCACGGAGACGGTCGCCGAGGCGATCATCGCCAGCCGTGACCTGAACGGCGACAGCCTGCTGTCGTTCGACGAGTTCTGGGCCCACCTGAACAAGTGACGCGTGCGCCGCAGGGGCGCCCGTCCCGCACCGGGACGGGGCGCCCCTGCGTCGTCACCCGTACGCGTGATGCCCGGAATAGCCCGCTCCGAGCGGCGGTTGGTGCTCGTCACACGACAGGAACACCGACAGCGGAAAGGCCGGCCATGAAGATCGGCATCATCGGCGCGGGCAACATCGGCGGCAACCTCACCCGGCGGCTCACCGCCCTGGGCCACGACGTCTCCGTCGCCAACTCCCGCGGCCCGCACACCCTCACCGCGCTCGCCGAGGAGACCGGCGCCACCCCCGTCCCGGTGGCGGAGGCGGCCCGCGGCGCCGAGATCGTCGTCGTCACCGTCCCGGTGAAGGCGGTGCCGGACCTGCCGTCCGGCCTGCTGGACGAGGCGGCCGACGGGGTCGCCGTCATCGACACCGGCAACTACTACCCGCGGCACCGGGACGGCCGGATCGCCGGGATCGAGGACGAGGGGCTCACCGAGAGCGGCTGGACGCAGCGGCAGCTCGGCCACCCCGTCGTCAAGGCGTTCAACGGCACCTACGCCCAGGACATCCTCGACCGCCACCGCCCGGCCGGCGACCCCGAGCGGCAGGCGCTGCCGGTCGCGGGCGACGACGAGGCGGCCAAGCGCAAGGTGCGGGCGCTCATCGACGAACTCGGCTTCGACACCGTCGACGCGGGCGGCCTCGACGAGTCCTGGCGCCAGCAGCCCGGCACCCCGGTGTACGGGCTGCGCGCCGGAGTCGAGGGCGTCCTCAAGGCGCTGGCTGAGGCGTCGCCGGAGCGCACCCCGGAGTTCCGGGGCTGAGCTAGACGATCTCCAGCGGCCGGTGCGGTCCGTCCGGCGGCTCGACCCGCACCGGGTCCCCGGGCCGCACCACGCCGCCGGTGAGGACGACGCTCATGATCCCGGCCTTGAAGCGCGTCCCGCCGTCGGCGTCCCGCTCCACGACCTGCTTCATCAGGCCCTTGCGGAACCCGTCGATCTGCGCGCACGGGTTCCGCAGCCCGGTCACCTCGACCACGGCCTCGTCGCCGAGCCGCAGCCGGGTGCCGGTGGGCAGGCCCAGCAGATCGATCCCGCGAGTGGTGACGTTCTCGCCGAGCTGACCGGCGGCGACCTCGAAACCGGCGTCGCGGACCTCGGCGAACAGCTCCTCGTGGATGAGGTGCACCTGCCGCAGGTTCGGCTGCGACGGGTCCCGCTTCATCCGGAACCGGTGCTTCACCGTCGTCCCGGCGTGCACGTCGCCCTCCACGCCGAGACCCGCGAGCAGTGTGATGCCGTCGCGGTTCGGCTTGGAGAAGGAGTACGTGCCGTTGCTGCTGACCGCAGCGATCGTCCCACCCATGCGCACAGGGTATCGAGCGGGTGTGCGCGCGGTCAGCACTCGATGATGTTCACCGCCAGCCCGCCCCGGGCCGTCTCCTTGTACTTGACCGACATGTCCGCGCCGGTGTCCTTCATGGTCTTGATGACCTTGTCCAGGGACACCTTGTGGGAGCCGTCGCCGCGCATCGCCATCCGCGCCGCCGTGACCGCCTTCACCGCGGCCATGCCGTTGCGCTCGATGCACGGGATCTGGACGAGGCCGCCCACCGGGTCGCAGGTCAGACCGAGGTTGTGCTCCATGCCGATCTCGGCCGCGTTCTCCACCTGCTCCGGGGAGCCGCCCAGCACCTCGGCGAGCGCGCCCGCCGCCATGGAGCAGGCGGAGCCGACCTCGCCCTGGCAGCCGACCTCGGCGCCGGAGATGGAGGCGTTCTCCTTGAAGAGCATGCCGATGGCGCCGGCGGCGAGCAGGAAGCGGACCACGCCGTCCTCGTCGGCGCCGGGCACGAAGTCGATGTAGTAGTGCAGGACCGCGGGGATGATGCCGGCCGCGCCGTTGGTGGGGGCGGTCACGACCCGTCCGCCGGCCGCGTTCTCCTCGTTCACGGCCATCGCGTAGAGGGTGATCCACTCCATCGCGTGGGCCAGCGGATCGCCCTCGGCGCGCAGCTGGCGCGCGGAGACCGCGGCCCGGCGGCGCACCCGCAGTCCGCCCGGCAGGATGCCCTCGCGGGACATGCCGCGCGACACGCAGGCCCGCATGACCCGCCAGATCTCCAGCAGGCCCTCGCGGATCTCCTCCTCGGTGCGCCAGGCCCGCTCGTTCTCCAGCATCAGCGAGGAGATCGACAGCCCGGTCTCCTTCGTCAGGCGCAGCAGCTCGTCGCCCGTGCGGAAGGGGTACTTCAGGACGGTGTCGTCCAGCTTGATCCGGTCCGCGCCGACCGCGTCCTCGTCGACGACGAAGCCGCCGCCCACCGAGTAGTACGTCTTGGTCAGCAGCTCGGCACCGGACGCGTCGTAGGCCCACAGCGTCATGCCGTTGGCGTGGTACGGCAGCGCCTTGCGGCGGTGCAGGACCAGGTCGGTGTCGAAGTCGAAGGCGATCTCGTGGTCGCCGAGGAGCCGGATGCGGCCCGACTCCTTGATCTGCTCCACCCGCTCGTCGGCGCTCTCCACGTCGACCGTGCGCGGCGAGTCGCCCTCCAGGCCGAGCAGCACCGCCTTGGGCGTGCCGTGGCCGTGGCCGGTGGCGCCGAGCGAGCCGTACAGCTCGGTGCGGACCGAGGCGACCGAGCCCAGCGTGTCCTCGTTGCGCAGCCGGCGGGCGAACATGCGCGCGGCGCGCATCGGGCCGACCGTGTGGGAGCTGGAGGGGCCGATGCCGATCGAGAACAGGTCGAAGACCGAGATGGCCACGTCAGACTCCTCAATGCGGGTGGTGGCGGGGCACCCGGTGGGGTGCCCCGCGCGGGGTGGTGCTTACTTGCCCACGCTCGGGTAGAGCGGGTGCTTGTCCGCCAGGGCGGTGACCCTGGACTTGAGCGCCTCGGCGTCGTAGGACGGCTTCAGCGCCTCGGCGATCACGTCCGCGACCTCGGTGAAGTCCTCGGCGGTGAAGCCGCGGGTGGCGAGGGCGGGGGTGCCGATCCGCAGGCCGGAGGTCACCATCGGCGGGCGCGGGTCGTTCGGGACCGCGTTCCGGTTGACGGTGATGCCGACCTCGTGGAGCCGGTCCTCGGCCTGCCGGCCGTCCAGCTCGGAGTCGCGCAGGTCGACGAGGACGAGGTGGACGTCGGTGCCGCCGGTGAGGACGTTGATCCCGGCTTCGCGGGCGTCCGGCGCGGTCAGCCGGTCGGCGAGGATTTTCGCGCCTTCCACTGTACGGCGCTGGCGCTCCTTGAAGTCCTCCGAGGCGGCGACCTTGAAGGAGACCGCCTTGGCGGCGATCACATGCTCCAGCGGGCCGCCCTGGAAGCCCGGGAAGACCGAGGAGTTCAGCTTCTTGGCGAACTCCTGCCTCGCCAGGATGATGCCGCCGCGCGGGCCGCCCAGCGTCTTGTGGGTGGTGGACGTCACGACGTCCGCGTAGGGCACCGGGTTCGGGTGGAGGCCGGCCGCGACCAGGCCCGCGAAGTGCGCCATGTCGACCCACAGCCGGGCCTCGACCTCGTCGGCGATCCGGCGGAACTCCGCGAAGTCCAGCTGCCGCGGGTACGCCGACCAGCCGGCGATGATCACCTTCGGGCGGTGCTCCTTGGCGAGGCGCTCGACCTCGGCCATGTCGACCAGGCCGGCCTCGTCGACGTGGTACGCGACCACGTCGAACTGCTTGCCGGAGAAGTTCAGCCGCATCCCGTGGGTGAGGTGGCCGCCGTGCGCCAGGTCCAGGCCCAGGATGGTGTCGCCGGGCTGGGCGAGGGCGAAGAGCGCCGCCTGGTTGGCGGAGGCGCCCGAGTGCGGCTGGACGTTGGCGTACTCGGCGCCGAACAGCTCCTTGACCCGGTCGATCGCGATCTGCTCGGCGACGTCGACGTGCTCGCAGCCGCCGTAGTAGCGGCGGCCCGGGTAGCCCTCGGCGTACTTGTTGGTGAGGACCGAGCCCTGCGCCTCCATGACCGCCAGCGGGGCGAAGTTCTCGGAGGCGATCATCTCCAGCGTGGACTGCTGGCGGCGCAGCTCGGCGTCGACCGCGGCGGCGATCTCCGGGTCGAGCTCGTGCAGGGACGTGTTCAGGACAGTCATCGGTGGCGGGCTCCTCAGCCGGCGGTGTGGGCGGCGTACTCGTCGGCGGAGAGCAGGTCGGCCGGCTCCTCCGCGACGCGCACCTTGAACAGCCAGCCGCCCTCGAAGGGGGCGGAGTTCACCAGCGACGGGTCGCTGACGACGTCGTCGTTGATCTCGGTGATCTCACCGGAGACGGGCGAGTACAGGTCGCTGACGGACTTGGTCGACTCCAGCTCGCCGCAGGTCTCGCCCGCGGTCACCGTGGAGCCGACGGCCGGGAGGTCGGCGTAGACGACATCGCCGAGCGCGTTGGCCGCGAACTCGGTGATACCGACCGTCGCGACGCCGTCCTCGGCGGCCGACAGCCACTCGTGCTCCTTGCTGTAGCGCAGCTGCTGGGGGTTGCTCATGGCCTGAATTCTCCTGTACGCGGGGGAGTGGTGATGAAGAGGGGACTGCCGGCGCCATGCCTGAGCAGCGGGAATGTGCCCGGGTTCACACAGGTGCCGGGTGCGGACCGTGCTCGGTGGCTACTTCTGGCGCTTGTAGAAGGGGAGTGCCACGACCTCGTACGGCTCATGGGTGCCCCGGATGTCCACGCCGACCCCGGACGTGCCCGGCGCGGCGTGCGCGGCGTCGACGTACGCCATCGCGATCGGCTTGCCCAGCGTCGGGGAGGGCGCCCCGGAGGTGACCTCGCCGATCACCTCGCCGCCGGCGACCACGGCGTACCCGGCGCGCGGCACCCGGCGGCCCTCGGCGACCAGCCCGACCAGGACCCGCGGCGGGTTCTGCTCGGCGCGCGCGGCGGCCTCGGCGAGCGCCTCGCGGCCCACGAAGTCGCCCTCCTTGTCGAACTTGACCACCCGGCCGAGCCCGGCGTCGAACGGCGTCAGGGAGGTCGACAGCTCGTGCCCGTACAGCGGCATGCCCGCCTCCAGGCGCAGGGTGTCGCGGCAGGACAGCCCGCACGGCACCAGGCCGACGCCCTCGCCCGCCTTGGTCAGCGCCTGCCACAGCTCCACGGCGTGCTCCGGCTTCACGAACAGCTCGAAGCCGTCCTCGCCGGTGTAGCCGGTGCGGGCGATCAGCGCCGGGACGCCGGCGACGGTGCCGGGCAGACCCGCGTAGTACTTCAGACCGTCCAGGTCGGCGTCGGTGAGCGAGGCGAGGATCCCCGGCGACTGCGGTCCCTGCACGGCGATCAGCGCGTACGCGTCCCGGTCGTCGCGCACCTCGGCGTCGAAGCCGGCCGCCCGCTCGGTGAGGGCGTCCAGCACCACCTGGGCGTTGGAGGCGTTCGCGACGACCATGTACTCGGTCTCGGCCAGCCGGTAGACGATCAGGTCGTCCAGGATGCCGCCGTCGGCCCGGCAGATCATCGTGTAGCGGGCGCGGCCCACGCCCACGGAGGCGATGTTGCCGACCAGGGCGTGGTTCAGCAGCCGCGCGGCCTCGGCGCCGGTGACCGTGATCTCGCCCATGTGGGAGAGGTCGAAGAGACCCGCCCTGGTGCGGACGGCGAGGTGCTCGTCGCGCTCGGAGCCGTAGCGCAGCGGCATGTCCCAGCCGGCGAAGTCGGTCATCGTCGCGCCCAGCGAACGATGCAGGGCATCGAGCGCGGTGTGACGGAGTTCGGAACTGCTCATCGGTCGGTCGTCTCCCAGGGCATGAACGCATGACGGGCGAGGAAAGGTCCTCCCCATCTGTCATCGGAACCTGAGAGGTTCGCCGAGACCCCCGCACGGGGTAGGTCACGGCTTGCACCTTGGGTGGAGCCGCGGCAGCGGCTCGCTTTTCAGATGTGCCTCGCCCGCGCGGTAACGGGGCCTGAGAGATTCAAGGGAGGGACTTGCTCCTTCGGCGCCCCGGCGACACGACTGCCGGGAACTCTCCCGCGCGGATTCAAACGGCCGGTATGCAGTTGGCGGGCTCATCATTGCACGCCGCGCCGGATCGTGGCAGGCCGCATCTGTAACCGTGTTGTGGCGCTCCGCGTACGAAAATGCAAGGCATTGCGTATTACCTTCTCTTTACACTCGACGGGGAGGGGAACTCGTGAACCGCCCCAGGGGAGGACGATCACGGTGAAGAGGACCACGGCGTACGCCACCGGCACCGGCTACGCGGTGCCCGGTCAGTTGGCCGCCCCCGCCGGGGAGGCGTGCGCCCCGCTGCCGTCCCCCGTCGTCCGCGACCTGCGCGAGCGCGCCGGCCGCAGCCCGCGCGCACTGCTCTTCGGCCCCCGCGACCTGGTCGTCGTCACCGGCCTGCCCGGCAGCGGCAAGTCCACCCTGATGCGGCGCACCGTCCGCGGCCCGCGCGTCGACTCCCAGGACACCCGCGACCGCTGGGACACCCGGATGCCCCGCTTCCTGCCGTACGCGCTCTACCGGCCGCTGGTCCGCCTCGCGCACTACGCCGGACTGCGCCGCGCCCTGCGCACCGGCGAGGGCGTCGTCGTCCACGACTGCGGCACCCAGGCCTGGGTGCGCGCCTGGCTGGCCCGCGAGGCCCGCCGCCGGGGTGGCGCCCTGCATCTGCTGCTGCTCGACGTCAGCGCCGAGCAGGCCCTGGCCGGCCAGCGCGCCCGCGGCCGCGGCGTCTCGCGGTACGCCTTCCTGCGCCACCGCTCCGCCGCCACCCGCCTGCTGCGCGCCACCCGCCGCGGCGCCCTTCCGCACGGCTGCGGCTCGGCGATCCTCCTGGACCGCGCCGCGGCGGACACCTTGAGCCGGATCGGGTTCACGGGCTGAGGCCGGGCGCGGCGCCGGGTGCGGTTAGCCTGTGCGGTCCAGGCAGTGGTACGAAGCAGGCGGTAGGCAGATGGACTTCCCGGCGGACTTCTCCGCGGACTTCCCGGCACAGGCGCACCCCCAGCCGCACGGCGGCTGGCCCGGCAACGAGCTGGAGGAGGTGCTGTCCGCCGCCCTCGGCGCGGGACCCGCGGCCGGCGGCCGGATCGTCGAGGTGCTGAGCCGCAGCTTCGTCTGGGTTCCGCTGCCCGGCGGCGGCGGTCCGGACAGCGCCGCCCTCGACCTGCCCGCCGTGGAGATCGACGGCCAGGCCTACGTCCCGGTGTTCAGCTCCGAGGAACAGCTCCGCCAGATCGCCGGCGCCCACATGTCGTACACCATCGCCCCCGCCGTCGAGTTCGCCCGCGGCCTGCCCCCGCAGGCGGGCCTCGTGCTGAACCCCGGTGGCGTCGTCGGCATACCCCTGCCGCCGCCCGCCGTCGCCGAGCTCTGCCGGGCCGGCCGCACCCCGCTGGACGGCCCCGCGGCCGGCGGCCGGGTCCGGCTCTTCGAACCGGACTGGCAGGAGGACCCGGTCGACTTCCTCACCGCCGCCTCCGCCGAGTTCGACGCGACCGGCGTCGTCCTGACCGCCCGCCGCTGCCTCGCCGTCGTCGAGACGGCCGACCCGGTGATGTTCGTCGGCGTCGAACTCTCCCAGTGGGAGGGCGACGTCCGCACCGTGCCCCTGGACGCGCTCGGCCGCGCCCTCGGCGGCACCCCGGTGAAATGGCCCGTCAACCTGATCCTCCTGGACGTCGCCGACGACCCGGTGGGCCACTGGATGCGCGAGCGGGTCCGCCCCTTCTACACCCGGGGGCACTAGCGGGACCCCTGGGGCTCGGGGAACCGCGCGGGCAAGCACCCGCGGCCCGTACCCCGACACGACACAACCCCGGAGTCAGCAGGCACCCTTAAGCTAGGGTCACGGCTCGAATCAGGGTGTTGTACGAAGGGGCGGTAAACAGTGAGCGCGAGCGGCACCGCCGCGGCCGGCCAGGTCGAGCACATGCTGCGCCAGGTCACCCCCGGACGCTACGACGCCTACGAGGCACTGCTGCGCGCCCTCGCCACCCCGTCCTCCGGCCAGGTCTGGATGCTGCTGTGGCACGGCCAGGCCGGCAGCCCCGACGCGCAGTACGGGAACATGGAGGTCGACGGCCACGGCTACGCCCCCTGTGTCACCTCCGCCCAGGAGCTCTCCGCCAGCGGCTGGAACCGCTCGTACGAGGTCGTCGACGGCGTCGACGTGGCCCGCACCCTCTACCCGGACCACTACGGCCTCTGGCTGAACCCGCACGCCCCCGGCGGAGGCGTCGGCGTCCCCTGGCCCGACCTGCGGCGGATCGCCACCGGCCTGGACCGCCAGCCCGCCGGCCCGCTCCGGCTCGCCGAGCCGACCATCGAGATCCCCGCGTTCTACGCCCTGCTCACCCAGAACGCCCACCGCACCCCGGCCGTCCGCTCGTTGCGCCGCGCCTGGGTGCAGCCCGCGCTGGGCGCGCCGTACCTCGCCATCGGGCTGGACGTGTACGACACCTCCCCGGCGACCGTGGACTCGGTGCGCGCGATGATGCAGCAGTCCATCGGCGCCGTACCGGACGGGCTGCCGGTGTCGACGGTGGCGATGTCCGACGCCTACGACCCGGTCGCGATGTGGCTGCGCGCCCACGCCCGCCCGTTCTACGACCGCGAGGCGCACGCCGCGCCGGCCCCGTCCCCCGCGTCGGGCTACGGCTACCCGCCGGTGCCGGGCCGGTACTGACCGGGCGTCCGGACCGTGGTCAGCTCCGGACCGACGGCGCCTCTGCGCGCGTAGAAGTGGGGTGGAAGCAACCACCCTGTCCCAGTTGCCCCAACTCGTCCGTGTCCGGGTCCCGTTACGTGCTGTTCGGATAACGGAACACCCCAGACAGCATCACGGTTACGCATCCATTCACCGTCAAGTCTGGCAACAGATCGCCAAAGCGTTGAAGACTCCCCAGCCAGGGGGGTTCGCCCGGGTGTTCGCCCCCGTGTACGACGGACTGATCACGCCGCTACAGCGGCAAGTGCGGGCCGGCTACCGCCGGTTGAGAGGGGTCCCTGCCAGATGACGGCACCATTGCACGAGCCGACCGCGGAAGCGGCTCCGAGTGCGGCCGAGGAAGCGGCGTCGGTCAGCGGCGGCGCGAAGGCCGTACAGGGGCGCTCCCTGGGGCGGATCGCCTGGGAGCGGCTCAAGCGCGACAAACTGGCCCTGGCGGGCGGCATCGTGGTGCTCTTCCTGATCCTGGTCGCGGTTCTCGCGCCGGCGATCACCGGTCTGGTCGGGCAGGATCCCGAGGCCCACCACGAGGACCTCATCGACCCGCTGTTCGGCACGCCGATCGGATCCCTCGGCGGGATCAGCGGCGAGCACTGGCTGGGCATCGAGCCGGTCAACGGCCGCGACATCTTCGCCCGCATCGTCTACGGCGCCCGGATCTCGCTGCTCGTCGGCTTCCTGTCGGCGATCGTCGCCGTCGTCCTCGGCACCGTGCTGGGCATCCTCGCCGGCTTCTTCGGCGGCTGGGTCGACACCGTCATCAGCCGGGTGATGGACGGTCTGCTCGCCTTCCCGCAGCTGCTGTTCATCATCGCGCTGGTCTCCGTCATGCCGAACGAGATGCTGGGGCTGACCGGCACCGGCGTCCGGCTGTTCGTGATGATCCTGGTCATCGGCTTCTTCGGCTGGCCCTACATCGGACGTGTGGTGCGCGGCCAGACGCTCTCGCTGCGTGAGCGCGAGTACGTCGAGGCGGCCCGCTCGCTGGGCGCCGGGCGGTTCTACATCCTGTTCAAGGAACTGCTGCCCAACCTGGTCGCGCCGATCATCGTGTACACGACGATGATGATCCCCACCAACATCCTCACCGAGGCGGCACTCAGCTTCCTGGGCGTGGGCGTCAAGCCGCCCACGGCCTCCTGGGGGCAGATGCTTTCGAGCGCGCTCGACTACTACGAATCGGATCCCATGTACATGGTGATCCCGGGCGTGGCGATCTTCATCACCGTTCTTGCCTTCAACCTCTTCGGCGACGGCGTGCGTGACGCGCTGGACCCGAAGGGCTCCCGCTGAACTGCCGTACCGCAAGCGACCCGTGGCGCAACGCACGGGGTCTCTCATCAAATCCGGAGGATCCGAGATCGTGACTACCCAACGCACCTCAGGGCGGCGCAAGCAGGCCATGGCCGCTGCCGCCGTGGTCGCGGCGCTGCTGACCACGGCGGCGTGCGGCGGCGACGGCGGGGGCAACGGCGACAAGGGCTCGAAGAACGGCGCGGCCGGCTTCGACGCCGCGAACAACAAGGTCGCCCAGGCCTCCGCCGCCAAGAAGGGCGGCACGCTGAAGTTCGCCAGCGCCCAGGACGCCGACTCGTGGGACACCACGCGCGGCTACTACGGCTTCATGTGGAACTTCTCGCGCTACTACAGCCGTCAGCTCGTCACGAACAAGACGGAGCCGGGCAAGGCGGGCGCCGAGCTCACGCCGGACCTCGCCACCGGTCTCGCCAAGGTCTCGGACGACGGCAAGACCTACACGTACACCCTGCGTGACGGCGTCACCTGGGAGGACGGCAAGCCGATCACGTCCAAGGACGTCAAGTACGGCATCGAGCGCGTCTGGGCGCAGGACGTGCTGTCCGGCGGTCCGACGTACCTGAAGGAGGTGCTCGACCCCAAGGGCGAGTACCAGGGTCCGTACAAGGACAAGTCGGCGGACAAGCTCGGCCTGAAGGCGATCGAGACGCCGGACGACAAGACCGTCGTCTTCAAGCTCCCGAAGGCCAACTCGGACTTCGAGGAGATGCTGGCGCTGATCTCCGCCTCCCCGGTCCGCCAGGACAAGGACACCAAGTCCAAGTACGCCCTGCACCCGTTCTCCTCGGGCCCGTACAAGTTCGAGTCCTACAACCCGGGCAAGGACCTCACGCTGGTCCGCAACACCGAGTGGAAGCAGGCCTCGGACCCGATCCGCAAGGCGTACCCGGACAAGATCACGATCAAGTTCTTCTCCAACGCCAACGACCTGGACGCCCGCCTGATCGCCGGCGACTACGACCTGGACCTCGCCCAGACCAGCCTCTCCCCGCAGGGCCGTTCCACCGCCCTGAAGGAGCACAAGGCCAACCTGGACAACCCGGTCTCCGGCTACATCCGTTACGCGGCCCTCGCGCAGAACGTGAAGCCGTTCGACAACATCCACTGCCGCAAGGCGGTGCTCTACGGGGCCGACCACGTGTCCCTGCAGACCGCGCGCGGCGGCCCCGTCGCCGGCGGTGACATCGGCACCAACATGCTCCCGCCCGGCATCCCCGGCGGTGAGGGCCAGAAGTACGACCCGTACGAGATGGCCGGTGCCAACAAGAGCGGCAACGTCGCCAAGGCCAAGGAAGAGCTGAAGGCCTGCGGCAAGCCGAACGGCTTCAAGACCACCATCGCGGTCCGCAACAACAAGCCGGTCGAGGTCGCCACCGCCGAGTCGCTCCAGGCGTCGCTGAAGAAGGTCGGCATCGACGTCGAGATCGACCAGTACGACGGTGCGCAGAACTCCAGCGTCGTCGGCAGCCCTTCGAACGTGAAGAAGAAGGGCTACGGCATCATCATCATGGGCTGGGGCGCGGACTTCCCGTCCGTCCAGGGCTTCGGTCTGCCGCTGTGGCACAGCAAGTACATCCTCGAGAGCGCCAACAACAACTACGCGCTGATCAAGGACAAGGCCATCGACGGTCTGTTCGACGACTACGTCAACACGCTGGACGACGCCGAGAAGGTCCAGATCGCCACGGAGATCAACCACAAGGTGATGGACGGCGCCTACTACCTGCCGTTCGTCTTCGAGCGGTTCCTGAACTGGCGCTCGGACCGACTGGCGAACGTGTACACCACCGACGCGTACAGCGGTCAGTACGACTTCGTCAACCTCGGCCTGAAGAACACGAAGTAACCGGCACACCCGCCGTACGGCACGAAAGGCAGGTGAAGGCCGGCGCGGCGTGACCGCGGGCCGCCGGAAGACCTCCGGCGGCCCGCGGAGCGCGGCGGGCCGTTAGCTGTGCTCGCTTACCTCATCAGGCGGTTGTTCGCCGCCGCAGTGATGCTCGTCGTCATCGTCATGGTGGTCTTCAGCATCTTCTTCCTCATCCCCAAGTGGGCCGGCGTCGATGTCGCCCTGAGCTTCGTGGGCAAGCAGGCCGACCCCGCCGCCGTCGAGGCCGTGCGGACGAAGCTGGGCCTGGGGGAGCCCATCTACGTTCAGGTGTGGGAGTTCTTCAAGGGCATCTTCACGGGCCGCACCTACGCGGCCGGCGGCGATGTCACGCACTGCTCCGCGCCGTGCTTCGGCTACTCCTTCCGTACCGAGCAGGCCGTCTGGCCGGTGCTGACCGACCGTCTCCCGGTGACCCTGGGACTGGCGCTCGGTGCCGCCGTGCTGTGGCTGCTCCTGGGTGTCTCGGCCGGTGTGCTCTCCGCCCTCAAGCGGGGCAGCCTCTGGGACCGCGGCGCGATGATCGTCGCCCTGAGCGGCGTCTCGCTGCCCATCTACTTCACCGCGATGCTCGCCCTGGCGATCTTCGACTACGGGCTCGGCTGGCTCCAGGGTGAGTTCGTCCCCCTGTCGGACAGCTTCGGCGGCTGGTTCCAGAGCATGCTGCTGCCCTGGGTGACCCTGGCCTTCCTGTACGCGGCGATGTACGCCCGGATCACCCGCGCCACGATGCTGGAGATCATGGGCGAGGACTACATCCGCACCGCCCGTGCCAAGGGTCTGACCGAGAAGGTCGTCATCGGCAAGCACGCCATGCGCTCCACGATGACGCCCATCCTGACCATGCTCGGCATGGACCTCGGCGCCCTCATCGGCGGCGCGATCCTGACCGAGACGGCGTTCAGCCTGCCCGGCCTCGGCCAGGCGGTGCTCAACGGCATCAAGACCCAGGACCTGCCCGTCATCCTGGGTGTCACCCTGATCACCTCCGTCGCGGTGCTCATCGCCAACCTCGTGGTGGACGTCCTGTACGCCGTGATCGACCCCCGAGTGAGGCTCGCATGACCGAACTCAGCAAGACCGGCGCTGCCGTGGGCGAGCCCACCACCTCCGGCGCTCCGTCAGCCTTCCTCGAAGTGCGCGACCTGAAGGTGCACTTCCCGACCGACGACGGCCTGGTCAAGTCCGTCGACGGGCTCAGCTTCCAGCTGGAGAAGGGCAAGACCCTCGGCATCGTGGGCGAGTCCGGCTCCGGCAAGTCGGTGACCTCGCTCGGCATCATGGGCCTGCACACGGCCGGCCAGTACGGCAAGCGCAAGGCGCAGATCTCCGGCGAGATCTGGCTGAACGGCACCGAGCTGCTGTCCGCGCCGGAGGACCAGGTCCGCAGGATGCGCGGCCGCGAGATGGCGATGATCTTCCAGGATCCGCTGTCCGCGCTGCACCCGTACTACACGATCGGCCAGCAGATCGTGGAGGCGTACCGGATCCACCACGACGTCGACAAGAAGACCGCGAAGAAGCGCGCGGTCGAGATGCTCGACCGGGTGGGCATCCCGCAGCCCGACAAGCGCGTCGACAGCTACCCGCACGAGTTCTCCGGCGGTATGCGCCAGCGCGCGATGATCGCGATGTCGCTGGTGAACAACCCCGAACTGCTCATCGCGGACGAGCCGACCACCGCCCTGGACGTCACCGTCCAGGCGCAGATCCTGGACCTGATCCGGGACCTGCAGACGGAGTTCGGCTCGGCGGTCATCATCATCACCCACGACCTGGGCGTCGTCGCCGAGCTCGCCGACGACCTGCTGGTGATGTACGGCGGCCGGTGCGTCGAGCGCGGTCCCGCCGAGAAGGTGTTCTACGAGCCCCGCCACCCCTACACCTGGGGTCTGCTCGGCTCGATGCCGCGCCTGGACCGCGACCAGCAGGAGCGGCTGATCCCGGTCAAGGGCTCCCCGCCCTCCCTCATCAACGTCCCGTCCGGCTGCGCCTTCAACCCGCGCTGCCCGTACGCGGACCTGCCGAAGGACAACGTCACCCGCACGGTCCGCCCGGAGCTGACCGAGGTCGGCAGCCGGCACTGGGCCGCCTGCCACATGACGCAGGAGCAGCGGGAGCGTATCTGGACCGAAGAGATTGCGCCGAAGCTGTGAGTGACGAGAAAGCAGTGACGATCCCTGCGCAGAGCAGGTCCGAGGGGCGCGCCGACGGCGAGGTGCTGCTGAAGGTCACCGGCCTCCAGAAGCACTTCCCGATCAAGAAGGGCCTGCTCAAGCGGCAGGTCGGCGCGGTGCACGCGGTCGACGGCATCGACTTCGAGGTGCGCGCCGGCGAGACCCTGGGCGTCGTGGGCGAGTCCGGCTGCGGCAAGTCGACGATGGGCCGGCTGATCACCCGGCTGCTGGAGCCGACCGGCGGCACGGTGGAGTTCGAGGGCAAGGACATCACGCACCTCGGGGTGGCGGGCATGCGTCCGCTGCGCCGCGATGTGCAGATGATCTTCCAGGACCCGTACTCGTCGCTGAACCCGCGCCACACCATCGGCACCATCATCGGCGCTCCATTCCGGCTCCAGGGCGTCGAGCCCGAGGGCGGCATCAAGAAGGAAGTGCAGCGGCTGCTGTCGGTCGTGGGTCTCAACCCCGAGCACTACAACCGCTACCCGCACGAGTTCTCCGGCGGTCAGCGCCAGCGCATCGGCATCGCCCGCGCGCTCGCGCTCAACCCGAAGCTGGTCGTGGCCGACGAGCCGGTGTCCGCGCTGGACGTGTCGATCCAGGCGCAGGTGGTGAACCTGCTGGACGACCTCCAGGAGGAGCTCGGCCTGACGTACGTGATCATCGCGCACGACCTCTCGGTCGTCCGGCACGTCTCGGACCGGATCGCGGTGATGTACCTAGGCAAGATCGTGGAGCTGGCCGACCGTGACCTGCTCTACAAGACGCCGATGCACCCGTACACCAAGGCGCTGATGTCCGCGGTGCCGATCCCGGACCCGAGCCGGAAGAACGCCAAGAGCGAGCGCATCCTGCTCAAGGGCGACGTGCCGTCGCCGATCTCGCCGCCGAGCGGCTGCCGGTTCCACACCCGGTGCTGGAAGGCGACGCAGATCTGCAAGACGACCGAGCCGCCGCTGCTGGAGCTGCGCCCCGGCCAGCGGGTCGCCTGCCACCACCCGGAGAACTTCGAGGACCAGGCCCCGCAGGACACCGTCCTGCTGTCCGCCGCGAAGGAAGCCGGGGAACTGGTGCCGGACGCGGTGCTGGAGGAGTCGGCGGAGACGTCGGCGGCGGTGAAGAAGGCCGTCGAGGAGACCTCGGCGGAGGAGGCCCCGGTCGAGGAATCCGCCGCGGCGGAAGCCCCGGTCGAGGAAGCGCCGGTCGAGGTGACTCCGGCCGAGGAAGCGCCCGCCGCCGAGGCGCCTGTCGAGAAGGCGTCTGTCGAGACGGGGCCCGCCGACGAGGCGCCTGTCGAGAAGGCGCCCGTCGACAAGGCCTCCACCGAGAAGGCCTCCGGCGAAGAGAAGTGAACGACCGAGGGGGGTGCACCTGGCACATGCAGGTGCACCCCCCTCGGCACGTCAGAATGTTCGGGTGCTCCAGCAACTGTTCACCCCGTCCGTCCAGCACACGCTCGACCTCATCGGCATCTTCGTCTTCGCGATCTCCGGCGCCCTGCTGGCCGTCCGCAAGAATTTCGACGTCTTCGGCATCGCCGTCCTCGCCGAGGTCACCGCGCTGGGCGGCGGTCTCTTCCGTGACCTGGTCATCGGCGCCGTACCGCCGGCCGCCTTCACGGATCTGGGGTACTTCCTCACCCCGCTGCTCGCCGCGCTCCTGGTCTTCTTCCTCCATCCCGAGGTGGAGCGCATCCAGCTGGGCGTGAACGTCTTCGACGCCGCCGGACTCGGTCTGTTCTGCGTCTCCGGCACGATCAAGGCGTACGAGTACGGGCTGGGGCTGACCGCCTCGGCGGCGCTCGGCCTCGCCACGGCGGTCGGCGGCGGTGTGCTGCGCGACGTCCTCGCCAACGAGGTGCCGTCGCTGCTGCGCTGGGACCGGGATCTGTACGCGGTGCCCGCGATGGTCGGTGCCGCGATGGTGGTGCTGTGCATCCGGTTCGACGCGCTGACCACGGTCACCTCCGCGGTCGCCGTCGTCACCGCCTTCGTGCTGCGGCTGCTGGCCATGCACTTCCACTGGCGGGCGCCGCGCGCGTGGAACCGGCGGTCGACGGTACGGGAGGACGACCCCGCAAAAGCTACCGCTTAGTAGTTTGTTGTTGTACCGTACCGCCATGGCTCAGGCATCCCAGGCGACCATCGGCGACAGCGAGTTCGACCGCGACACCGCGGTCACCCGCCGCGCGGAGGGCGTGTACGACATCGACCTCTCCGCCGGCTGGACCATCATCAGCGCCGTCAACGGCGGCTATCTCCTCGCCGTCCTCGGCCGGGCCCTCGCCGACGCCCTGCCCCACGCGGACCCCTTCACCATCTCCGCGCACTACCTGACCGCCTCCCAGCCCGGCCCCGCGGTCGTCCGTACGGAGGTCGTGCGCACCGGCCGCACCCTCTCCACCGGCCAGGCCTGCCTGCTCCAGTACGACGAGCAGGGCAACGAGGTCGAGCGGATCCGTGTCCTCGCCTCCTACGGCGACCTCGACACCCTCCCCGACGACGTGCGCACCACCGCGCGGCCGCCCGCGATCCCGCCGATCGAGCAGTGCTTCGGCCCCGAGGACGGTCCCGCCCCGGTCCCCGGCAGCTCCGCCATCACCGACCGGCTGATGCTCAAGCTGGACCCGTCCACCCTCGGCTGGGCGCTGGGCGCGCCCTCCGGCAAGGGGGAGATGCGGGCCTGGTTCGGGCTCAAGGACGGCCGCGACGCCGACCCCTTCTCGTTGCTGCTCGCGGTGGACGCGCTGCCGCCCACCGCGTTCGAGCTCGGCATCTCCGGCTGGGTGCCCACCGTCGAGCTCACCGTGCACATCCGCTGCCGTCCGGCTCCCGGCCCGCTGCGCGTCGCGATCACCACCCGCAACCTCGCGGGCGGCTTCCTGGAGGAGGACGCCGAGGTCTGGGACAGCGCGGACCGTCTGGTCGCCCAGTCCCGCCAGCTCGCCCGGGTGCGACTGGCCGGCTGACCCGCCGGCCCGCCCACCGGACTCCCGGCCGGACTCCTGGCCGGACTCCGGCCGGACGATGCACAGGCTGCCGACAGTGCGGCCCCAAGGAAGCCCTAAACGAGCGGCGCGCCGTCAGGGGTTCCGTCGGGGGAGCCGTCGGGGATGCCCTCAGGTGTTCCCTCGGGCGCTCCTTCCGGTGCCCCCTCGGGCGCGCCCTCCGGTAGGCCCGGCGGTCCCGGCGGCGGTCAGGGTGCCGGTGGCTGCGGTGCTCCGGGCGGGGGCCAGGCGGCCCAGGGCTGACCCCGCCGCGCCCGTACGGGCGTCAGTCGCGCCAGTGGGCGCGGCCGATGGTGATCAGCCGCAGCCGGCGGGTGGCCACCTCGGCGACGCGGCGGCGCTCTTCCTCGGAGGCCTCCAGGGTCTCCAGGAAGAGCGAGGCGGTGATCAGCATCTGGTCGACGTAGAGACCGGCGAGCATCAGCAGGTCGTCGTCGTTCCAGCCCTCGGCCTCGCGGTCCTCGGCCAGCTCGGCCTTCACCTCCTCGGCGAACCGGGCCAGCTGCTCCCGGATGGCCTCGCGCACCGGCTGGACCCCGCCGTGCCGTTCCCGGGCGATGAAGCGGACATGGGCGGGGTACTCGTCCACATGACGGGCGATCAACTCGACGGCGCGCGCGATGCGTTCGTCGTGGTCGTCCACCGCGGACACCGTCGTCCGGATCATCGGGTGCAGGCTGCCCAGCGCCTCCTCGACCAGGGCCACGCCGAGATCCGCCGTGGAGCGGAAGTGCCGGTAGAAGGCGGTCGGGGCGACACCGACGGCCCGGGTGACCTCGCGCAGACCCAGACTGCTCAGGCTCTGCTCCTCCAGCAGCCGCAACGCCGCGTCCAGGAGCGCCTGCCGGGTCTTCTGCTTCTGGGCCTGCCGGATGCCGAGGGTGTGACTCATGCCATGCAGTTAACAACTGTTCTCTGTCATTGGAAAGGCATACGACGAGTTAGACTGGGAAGTCAGTGAACAAGTGTAACCACAACCGTTCACCGAAGAGGGGGTTCCTCCGATGCTGTTCCTGGTCGCCGCCCTGCTTCTGCTGGGTGTGGTCATGGGCACCGTGGCCCACGCGCCGCTCACCTTCTCCGTCGTGGCCGCGGCGCTGATCGCCGCCTGGCTCGCGGTGTTCGCCGTGCGCGAGCGGCACGCCCGCCGGCGCCGCACGCCGAGCCACTGACCGTCGCAACACGCCGACCCACCGACCGTCGGGAGCTGACCGACATGCATCTCACCGCACCGGCCACCCGCCGCACCGGCATCCGCGACACCGACGGCATGGCCGTCGCGTCCTTCGTCCTCGGCCTGCTGGGCCTGCTCGTCCTCAACGTCTTCCTCGGCCCCGTCGCCATCACGCTGGCGGCCGTCGCGCTGTGGCGCGGCACCCGCCGTCGCGGCCGCGCCTGGCTCGGGCTGGCGCTGGGCGTCGCCGACCTCCTGGTGCTGGTGGCGTTCATGCACGCGGACAACACGATCTCGTGGAGCTTCTGAGTCACCCCGTCCGCTGAGGTGCCCCGGGGCCGGGCCGTAGAATCGGCGTCACCATGGCATACCTCGACCACGCCGCGACCACCCCGATGCTCCCGGAGGCGGCGGAGGCGCTCACCGCCCACCTCGGCATCACGGGCAACGCCTCCTCCCTGCACGCCTCCGGCCGGCAGGCCCGGCGCGCCGTCGAGGAAGCCCGCGAGACCCTCGCGGAAGCCCTGGGCGCCCGTCCCAGCGAGGTCGTCTTCACCTCCGGCGGCACCGAGGCCGACAATCTCGCCGTGAAGGGCCTGTACTGGTCCCGGCGGGACGCCGACCCGGCCCGCACCCGCGTCCTGGCCAGCCCCGTCGAGCACCACGCGGTCCTGGACGCGGTGCACTGGCTCGGCGAGCACGAGGGCGCCACCGTCGAGTACCTGCCGGTCGACGCCCATGGCCGCGTCCACCCGGACGCGCTGCGCGAGGCGATCGCCCGCGACCCCGACGACGTCGCCCTCGCCACCGTGATGTGGGCGAACAACGAGATCGGGACCGTCATGCCGGTCCGCGAACTCGCCGACGCCGCCGCCGAGTTCGGCGTCCCGCTGCACGCCGACGCGGTCCAGGCGGTCGGCCAGCTGCCGGTCGACTTCGCCGCCTCCGGCCTCGCCGCGATGACCGTCTCCGGACACAAGATCGGCGGCCCGTACGGGATCGGCGCGCTGCTGCTCGGCCGGGAGTACACCCCGGTTCCGGTGCTGCACGGCGGCGGTCAGGAGCGTCACGTCCGCTCCGGCACCCTCGACGTGCCCGCGATCGCCTCCTTCGCGGTCGCCGGCCGGCACGCCGCCGAACACCGCGAGCGTTTCGCCCACGAGATCGGCGCCCTGCGCGACGACCTGGTCGCCGCGGTCCGTACGGCCGTACCGGACGCGATCCTCGGCGGTGACCCCGTCGACCGGCTCCCGGCCAACGCGCACTTCACCTTCCCCGGCTGCGAGGGCGACTCGCTGCTGCTGCTCCTGGACGCCCAGGGCATCGAGTGCTCCACCGGCTCCGCCTGCACCGCGGGCGTCGCCCAGCCCAGCCATGTGCTGCTGGCCACCGGCACCGATCCCGACCTGGCCCGCGGCACCCTGCGCTTCTCCCTCGGTCACACGTCCACGGCGGCGGACGTCGAGGCGGTCGCCGAGGCGATCGGTCCGGCGGTGGAGCGGGCGCGCGCGGCGGGGCTGACCTAGCCGACGCGGAACCCGGGGCGTGCGGGGCGGGCGCGGAGTCCGGTGCGCACGGGGCGCGCGCGGAATCCGGGGCGTGCGGGCGCGCGAAACGACCTATGAGACGGGTTCCCTTCGCCGGTATGGCCCGGATCAGGTGGTTAGGGGTCGCCTTCCGGTCCGGTACTGCGACCTTCCGGCCTCTCAGCGCGACCGTAGATGTCGGCCTCAGCGGATACCTGAGTGTCACGCAAAAGTCGGCTACTCCGGTCGAGCTCCCTCACTCATCCCATAGGTCTACTTGAAGGATAGAACGCCTGGACGGGAATGGAAGAGGGTAAACCGGAAATTTTTCCCTATGTGGTCGCCGCCGACCTCGCCTGCCGCACCAGCCTCAGATACCGGTTCCAGTCCCAGTGCGGCCCCGGGTCGGTGTGGTCCGTGCCCGGCACCTCCACATGCCCCACGAGGTGCTCACGGTCGACCGGTATGTCGTACCGCCGGCAGATCCCCGCCGTCAGCCGCGCCGACGCCGCGTACATCGCGTCGGTGAAGTCCTGCGGCCGGTCGACGAAACCGGCGTGCTCGATGCCGATGCTGCGCTCGTTGTAGCCGCGGTTGCCCGCGTGGTAGGCCACGTCCAGCTCGCGGATCATCTGCGCCACCCGGCCGTCCTGGCCCACGATGTAGTGCGACGCGGCGCCGTGCCCCGGGTCCTGGAAGACCCTCACCGCGCTGTCGAAGCTGCCCTGGGTGACATGGACGACCACCCGGTCTATCGCGTAGTCGTCCGGCCGGTCCGCCCAGCGGAAGTTGGCCGAGGAGGCCGCCACCCACCGCGCGCCCCGGTAGTCGACCGCGCCCTCGACCCGCGGCTTCTCCACCCCCGGCACCCGCCACCACAGCCGCGCCAGCTCGTCGCCCGCCAGCACGGCACCGGTGCCCAGCACGGCCGCCGCGCCGCCGACGATCAGCGAGCGCCGCCCGAGCCGCCGCTGCGCGCCGTCCTTCGTCTGCTCCATGTGAGCCAGAACGGATACTCGCGGGCTCCGGTTCCCGCGCCCCCGTACCCTGGAGGGGTTATGACTGACACCTCGCAGCGCTCCCGCCCGCTCCGCGTCCTCGCCGCCATGTCCGGCGGTGTCGACTCCGCCGTCGCCGCCGCCCGCGCCGCCGAGGCGGGCCATGACGTGACCGGCGTCCACCTCGCGCTCTCCGCGAACCCGCAATCCTTCCGTACGGGCGCGCGGGGCTGTTGCACCATCGAGGACTCCCGGGACGCCCGCCGCGCGGCCGACGTCATCGGCATCCCGTTCTACGTCTGGGACCTCGCCGACCGCTTCCGCGAGGACGTCGTCGAGGACTTCGTCGCCGAGTACGAGGCGGGCCGCACCCCCAACCCGTGCCTGCGCTGCAACGAGAAGATCAAGTTCGCCGCGCTGCTGGACAAGGCGCTCGCCCTCGGCTTCGACGCGGTCTGCACCGGCCACTACGCCAAGGTGATCGTCCGCGAGGACGGCACCCGCGAACTGCACCGCGCCTCCGACATGGCCAAGGACCAGTCGTACGTCCTCGGCGTCCTGGACGACCGGCAGCTCGCCCACGCGCTCTTCCCGCTCGGTGACACCGTCACCACCAAGGACGAGATCCGCGCGGAGGCCGAGCGCCGCGGCCTCGCCGTCGCCAAGAAGCCCGACTCGCACGACATCTGCTTCATCGCCGACGGCGACACCCAGGGCTTCCTGGCGAAGAGGCTCGGCAAGGCCGAGGGCGACATCGTCGACGAGACCGGCACCAAGCTCGGCACCCACGAGGGCGCCTACGGCTTCACCATCGGCCAGCGCAAGGGCCTGCGGATCGGCACCCCGGCCGCCGACGGCAAGCCGCGCTACGTCCTCGACATCTCGCCGGTGAACAACACGGTCACCGTGGGTCCCGCGGAGGCCCTGGACGTCACCGCCCTCACCGCGATCAAGCCCCGCTGGTGCGGCACCGCCCCCTCGGGCCCCGGCACCTACACCGCCCAGCTCCGCGCCCACGGCGGCGAGACGGAGGTGACGGCGGAGCTGATCGACGGCTCCCTGGAGGTCACATTCACCGAGCCGGTCCGCGGTGTCGCCCCCGGCCAGGCGATCGTCCTCTACGACGGCACCCGCGTGGTCGGCTCGGCGACGATCGCGACCACGGTGCGGGCGACCGCGGGCGTGGCCTGAGCCGAGGGCCGTTCCGGCCGAACGGCAGGGCGCCGGTGCCTCGGCGGAGGCCCGGCGCCACGCGGTCGGTCCGCCCACGGCAGGCCGCCGCGGCGCGGACGCCGGCTCAGCCGCCGGTGAAGAAATCCGCCAGCACCGGCGCGAGCACGGCCGGGTCCACCATGTGGGTCTGGCCCTCCAGCGTGCGGTACGTGCCGTCGGGCACCGCCTCCGCGACCGCCCGGACCGCCTCGCGCAGCCACCCGGGGCTCTGCGCGCCGGCCACGGCCAGCACCGGCACGGACACCTCGCGCAGCCGCTCGCGCGGCAGCAGCCCGTCGCCCATCACCGCGTCGTCATGGGCGAGGCTCGGCGCGATCGCCTCCATCTCGGCCCACATCGGGGACTGCCGGGCGCCCGCGATCATCTGCGGCTCCATGCCGGTCAGCCGCAGGAACAGCTCCACGGCGTCCCCGCGGCGCCCCTCGGCCAGCGCCCGCGTCAGGTTCTCGGTGTACGCGGCCCGCTCCTCCGCCCCGGACGGCGCGAAATCGGCGAACGGCGGCTCGTAGACCGCGGCCTGACGGACCGGCAGTCCGCTCGCCGCCGCCTCCAGGGCCAGCGCGCCGCCCGACGACACGCCGTACAGCGCCGCCTCGCCGCCCACCGCCTCGATCAGCGCCGCCAGGTCCTCGACCTCGCGGGCCACCGCGTAGGGCGCGGTGTCGCCGCTGGCGCCGCGGCCCCTGCGGTCGTACACCACGACGTCGCACCGGTCCCTCAGGGCCGCGGCCAGCGGCGCCACTGTGGCACCCGTCGACATCGCTCCGCTGATCAGGACGACCGCGGGGCCCTCACCGGTGCGCTGGTACGCGAGCTGTGTGCCGTCGCGCGAGATGGTCTCCATGTCCATGCCCCCGGAGACTGCCACGGGATGCCGGACTCATCGGTCACAACACTTCGACGTCGTAGAAACAGAGGTGGTCCTTGATCTCGGCGACGTCCGGCTTCGGATCCGGATACGCCCACACGAGATCGGCCGCGTCCGGCAGCGACCAGTAGGACGCGGTGCCCTTGAACGGGCAGTGGGTGTGGGTGTCGGACGGGGTCAGGAGGTCGAGCCGGACGTCCTCGGCGGGCAGGTAGTAGCGCACGGGGCAGCCGGTCTCGCGCAGCACCAGGGGCCGGTCGCTCTCGGCCAGCACCCGGCCGCCGTGCACCACCCGCACCCGCTGCGTGCCCCGCTCGATGGTGATCGTGTGTCCATGGGCCATACCGGGACAGCGCGCGCGGAGCGGCGGTTGTTCCCGCGTACGGTGGACGCCATGAACATCTGCGTCTTCCTCTCCGCCGCCGACCTCGACGACCGCTACACACGCCCCGCGCGGGAGTTCGCCGAACTCCTCGGCAAGGGCGGCCACGCGCTCGTCTGGGGCGGCTCCGACGTCGGCCTGATGAAGGTCGTCGCGGACGGCGTCGAGGAGGCGGGCGGCCGGCTCGTCGGCGTCTCCGTGGACTTCCTGGCCGCCAAGGCGCGCCCCGGCGCCGACGAGATGGTGATCGCGCGGGACCTCGCCGAGCGCAAGCGGCTGCTGCTGGAGAAGTCCGACGCCGTGGTGATCATGGTGGGCGGCACCGGGACGCTGGACGAGGCCACCGAGATCCTGGAGCTGAAGAAGCACGGGAAGACCGAGAAGCCGGTCGTGCTGCTGAACACCGCGGGCTTCTACGACGGCCTCAAGGAGCAGTTCCGGCGCATGGAGGACGAGGGCTTCCTGCCCCGGCCCCTGACCGACCTCGTGTTCTTCGCCGAGGAGCCGGTGGGGGCGCTGGCCTACCTGGAGGAGAGCCAGGGCGTTGCCTGACCGCGCGGTGATGCGAGCATGGCGGGCATGGCTACCCATGTGATCACCGGAGCGGGCTCCGGCATCGGCGCGGCCGTCGCCCGCCGCCTGCACGCGCGCGGGGACGACCTCGTGCTGCACGCGCGCGACGCCGGCCGCGCGAAGGAACTGGCCGCCGAGTTCCCCGGCGCGCGGACCCTCGTCGGCGACCTCTCCGACCCGGACAAGCTGAGCTGGGCCTTCTCCCACCAGGCGCTCCCCGACCGGGTGGACTCGCTGCTGCACGTCGCGGGCGTGGTGGAGCTGGGCCGGGTCGGCGACCTGACCCCCAAGGCGTGGCGCCACCAGCTCAACGTCAACCTGATCGCGCCCGCCGAACTGACCCGCCACTTCCTGCCGCAGCTGCGCGCCGCCCGCGGCCATGTGCTCTTCGTGAACTCCGGAGCCGGCCTGAACGCCCACGCCGACTGGTCCGCGTACGCCGCCTCCAAGCACGGTCTGAAGGCCCTCGCCGACTCCCTGCGCCATGAGGAGCACGCGAACGGCGTCCGGGTCACCTCCGTCTACCCGGGGCGCACGGCGAGCCCCATGCAGGCCAAGGTGCACCAGCAGGAGGGCAAGGAGTACGACCCCGCGCGGTGGATCGACCCCGAGTCGGTCGCCACGACCGTCCTCATGGCCCTGGACCTGCCGCGGGACGCCGAGGTCAACGATCTGACGGTCCGTCCGGGACGCTGAGGGACCGGCTGTCGCGGAGCGCCCGGGAGCGTTACGTAGGCTTCCCGGGTGAGCGAAAACAGCCAGGCCGCCTTCGGTTCCGCCACCGGTGTGGGTTCCCTGCCCGGAGGGGACGCCCTGGAGGCCGCCAAGACCGTCACCGGGTCCTTCGAGGACTTCCCCTTCCTGGCCGAGCTGCCCGCGCGCGGCCCCGGCGCGGACATGATCGGCCGCACCGCCGGGATGCTCGTCGAGCTGTACGCGCGCGTGGAGCCCAGCGGCTGGCGGATCGGCGACCGGCCGGGACGGGACACCAAACGGGCCCGCTCCTGGCTCGGCCAGGACCTGGACGCCCTGGAGGAGTTCACCCAGGGCTACGAAGGACCGCTGAAGGTGCAGGCCGTCGGCCCCTGGACGCTCGCCGCCGCACTGGAGCTGCGGAACGGCGAGGCCGCCCTCTCCGACCCTGGCGCCTGCCGCGACCTCGCCGCCTCGCTCGCCGAGGGCCTGCGCCTCCACCTCGACGAGGTGCGCCGCCGCGTCCCCGGCGCCCGCCTCGTGCTCCAGCTCGACGAGCCGTCCCTCACGGCCGTGCTGCGCGGCCAGGTGAAGAGCGCCAGCGGCTACCGCACCCACCGCGCCGTCGACCGGCAGCTCGTCGAGGCGACCCTGCGCGACGTCGCCGGCGCGCACGGCGGCGGCCCGGTCGTCGTCCACTCCTGCGCCCCGGACGTCCCGTTCGCGCTGCTGCGCCGGGCCGGGGTGGCGGGCATCTCCTTCGACTTCTCGTTGCTCACCGAACGTGACGACGAGGCGATCGGTGAGGCCGTGGAGAGCGGCACCCGGCTGTTCGCCGGTGTCGTGCCGAGCACGGACGGCCGATTGTC
The DNA here is from genome assembly GCF_040298625.1 of Streptomyces sp. NPDC001532. Lineage (NCBI taxonomy): Bacteria > Bacillati > Actinomycetota > Actinomycetes > Kitasatosporales > Streptomycetaceae > Streptomyces > Streptomyces sp. NPDC001532. Next base: position 30,237 of record NZ_JBEPAL010000040.1, on the reverse strand, counting down.
GGACCCTGCCGGTAGCGTCATGGGTGTCAGGACGCTGTGGCGCAGGCTGGGGCTGTCTCCGGCGCTTCTCGCGGAGGCGGTCACGGTCACGCCGACGTGCGGACTCGCGGGGGCCTCCCCGGACTACGCGCGCCGGGCCCTCGCCCACTGCGTCCGGGCGGCGAGATCCCTCGCGGACAACCCTGAGTAACGGGAGGACAACACGGTGGCCGGCGACAAGCAAGCGGAGACGACGGTGCCCGCCGAGGCACGCGACCAGCACGCGCAGCTCGCTGAGCAGATCGAGGAGCACCGCTTCCGGTACTACGTGAAGGACGCTCCCGTCATCAGCGACGCGGAGTTCGACCGGCTGCTGCGCACCCTGGAAGGGCTGGAGGAGCGGTATCCGGAGCTGCGCACCCCGGACTCCCCGACCCAGAAGGTGGCGGGGGCCTACGAGACGGAGTTCACCTCCGTCGAGCACCGGCAGCGCATGCTGTCGCTCGACAACGCCTTCGACGACCTGGAGCTGGCCGCCTGGGCCGAGCGCGTCCACAAGGACGTCGGCAGCTCCCCGCACCACTTCCTGTGCGAGCTGAAGGTCGACGGCCTGGCCGTCAACCTCACCTACGAGCACGGCCGCCTCACCCGCGCGGCCACCCGCGGCGACGGCCGCACCGGCGAGGACATCACGCCCAACGTGCGGACCATCGCGGAGATCCCGGACCGCCTCACCGGCGACCGCGTCCCGGACCTGGTGGAGATCCGCGGCGAGGTCTACTTCCCGATGGAGAAGTTCGAGGAGCTGAACGCCCGGCTGACCGCGGCCGGCGACAAGCCCTTCGCCAACCCCCGCAACGCCGCCGCCGGTTCGCTGCGCCAGAAGGACCCCCGCGTCACCGCCACCCGCCCGCTGCACATGGTCGTGCACGGCATCGGCGCGCTGGAGGGCTTCAGCGGCCTGACCCGCCTCTCCGAGGCCTACGAGCTGCTGCGGACCTGGGGCCTGCCCACCTCCCGGCACAACAAGGTGGTCGACGGCCTCGACGGCGTACGGGAGTTCATCGCGTACTACGGCGAGAACCGCCACTCCGTGGAGCACGAGATCGACGGCGTCGTCGTCAAGCTCGACGAGATCCCGCTCCAGGGCCGGCTCGGCTCCACCTCCCGTGCGCCCCGCTGGGCGATCGCGTACAAGTACGCGCCGGAGGAGGTCAACACCAAGCTCGTCAACATCCGGGTCGGCGTCGGCCGCACCGGCCGGGTCACGCCGTACGCCCAGGTGGAGCCGGTCACCGTCGCGGGCTCGGAGGTCGAGTTCGCCACCCTGCACAACCAGGACGTGGTCAAGGCCAAGGGCGTCCTCATCGGGGACACCGTGGTGCTGCGCAAGGCCGGTGACGTGATCCCGGAGATCCTCGGACCGGTCGTCGACCTCAGGGACGGCAGCGAGCGCGAGTTCGTGATGCCGGCCGAGTGCCCGGAGTGCGGGACACCGCTCCGGCCCATGAAGGAGGGCGACGTCGACCTGCGCTGCCCGAACTCCCGGACCTGCCCGGCCCAGTTGCGTGAGCGGCTGTTCTATCTGGCGGGGCGCAAGGCGCTGGACATCGAGCACTTCGGCTACGTCGCCGCGGCCGCCCTCACCAAGCCGCTGGAGCCCGCCGAGCCGCCGCTGAGGGACGAGGGCGACCTGTTCGACCTGACCGTCGAGCAACTGCTGCCCATCAAGGCGTACGTCCTCGACCAGGACAGCGGTCTGCCCAAGCGGGACCCGAGGACCGGCGAGGAGAAGATCGTCACGATCTTCGCCAACCAGCAGGGCGAGCCGCGGAAGAACGCGGTGGCGATGCTGGAGAACATCGCGGCCGCCAAGCAGCGTCCGCTGGCCCGGATCCTGACGGGCCTGTCGATCCGGCACGTCGGCCCGGTCGCCGCCGAGGCGCTGGCCCGGGAGTTCCGGTCCATCGAGCGCATCGAACAGGCGACCGAAGCGGAGCTGACGGCGGTCGACGGTGTCGGCGCGATCGTAGCCAAGGCCCTCAAGGAGTGGTTCGCCGAGGAGTGGCACCAGGAGATCATCCGCAAGTGGCGGGCGGCCGGCGTCCGGATGGAGGACGAGCGCTCCGGCGAGGACGAGGGTCCGCGCCCCCTGGAGGGCCTCACCGTGGTCGTCACCGGCACCCTGGAGCACTTCACCCGGGACGGCGCCAAGGACGCCCTGCAGAACCAGGGCGCGAAGGTGACCGGTTCGGTCTCCAAGAAGACGTCATTCGTCGTTGTGGGTGACAACCCGGGATCGAAATACGACAAGGCCATGCAGCTCAAGGTGCCCGTCCTGAACGAGGACGGCTTCAACGTCCTGCTGGAGCAAGGGCCTGAGGCGGCGTCGGAGGCAGCGCTTCCGACCGAGGAGTAGCGGTTGAAGGCCACCCGATCGGCGCATATCAGATGCATAAGGGCGGCCGGGGCGCATTCGGGCAACCGTCGACGACCGCTGCCCGTGGAAGCCTTCTGCGGCCTACTGTTGAGATGTGCGCCTGCCGTGCCCAGCCGCGGTCGGCGCATCCCCTGCTCGTGACGGGCACGGGGAAGGGTTTTCCAACGCGGTGCCGTTGATGGTTGTCGGGCATCGGGCCGCGGGGCGTGGGCACCGCCGGCTGTGAGAGGGACGGGAATGGAACCGACCGAGAGCGCCGCCCCGGATGCATGGCTGCGCCGGTTGGCCGGCGTCTGGCGAGGCGGCCGCCGGCCCGCCGGGAGCGCGGGCGGACAGGAACGCGCCAACGGCACCTCCGCCGGGCCCGACACACCCGAGACTGTGCCCCTGACCATCGGCGTCGGCACCGGCATGGAGGACCCCGACGGCGAGCGGCACCCGTCCTGGCCCGCGCTGCCCGCGGCCGTCGTCGCGGCGGCCGGGTTCGCGCTCGGCGCCGGTTTCCTGAGCGCCTACACCGGCCACCACGCGCTCTTCCCGTCCGGCACCGCCGGCTGGTCGCTGGCCGTGCTGACCGGAATCATCGTCGGCCACCTGGTGCTGCTCGGCCGCGCCCGCTGGTGGGGCGGCACCGGCTCCGGCGCCGCCCTCACCCTCGCCGTCCTGCTGCTCTACGGCTGGGTGCCGGCCGGCATGGTCAGCCTGACCGTCGTCGTGCTGGTCGGCATAGCCCGGCGCCACCGCTGGCGGCAGGGCGTCCTGCACGGCGCGGTGGACATCCTCGGCATCAGCGCCGGTGCCCTGGTGCTGGCCGCCTTCGGCCGCGTCCCGTCCGTCGAGAACCCCTGGAACCCCGACTCCTGGACGTTCTACACCGCCCCCGGAGTGGTGCTGGTCGCGGCCGCCTACCTCGCGGTCACCCGCATCCTGCTGTGGTACCTCAACGCCCCCCGCTCCGGCGGCCTGCCCACCGTCGCCCGCACCGCCCTGGTCAGGCAGGGCCTGGTCGCGGTGGCCCTGCTCGGCATCGCCCCGCTGATCTGCGTGGTCGCGGTCGCCGAGCCGATCCTGCTGCCGCTGTTCGCCATCCCGCTCATCGCCCTCGACTCCACCCTGTGGATAGCCCGGGCCCGGGCGGAGGAGCAACTGCGCGACCCGCTGACCGGACTGCCCAACCGGCAGTGGCTGCTGGAACGCATCTGGACCGCCCTCGACGACGCCGAGCGCGTCGGCGCCCGGGCCGCCCTCGTGCTGATCGACCTCGACCGTTTCCGATCGGTCAACGACACCCTCGGCCATCTCGCCGGTGACCGGCTGCTGCTCCAGACCGCCGACCGGCTGCGCCTGGCCCTGCCGCGCGGCGCCGAGGTCGCCCGGCTCGGCGGCGACGAGTTCGCCGTCTTACTGCCGATCGCCGACTCCACCACCTCCGCCACCCGGATCGCCCGCGGCCTGGTGGCCGCGCTCAGCTCCCCGCTCGACCTCGACGGCCTCACCCTCGTCCTGGAGGCCAGCGCCGGAGTCGCCGTCTTCCCCGACCACGCCCTCGACGCCGAGGGCCTGCTGCGCCGCGCGGACGTGGCGATGTACCAGGCCAAGCGGGACCGCACGGGCGTCGAGGTCTACGAGTCCAAGCGCGACTCCAACACCCCCGACCGGCTCGGCCTCCTCGCCGATCTGCGCCGCGCGCTGGACGCGCACGAGGTGCAGCTGCACTACCAGCCGAAGGTGCGCTTCGACGGCCAGGTGGCCGGCCTGGAGGCGCTGGTGCGCTGGGTGCACCCGGAGCGCGGGAAGGTGCCGCCGGACGAGTTCATAGCGATCGCCGAGTCCTCCGGGCTGATGCCCATCCTCACCGAGTACGTCCTGGAGACGGCGCTCGGCCAGGTCGCCCTGTGGCGGTCCCAGGGCCTGTTCGTGCCGGTCGCGGTGAACGTCTCCCCGCGCGATGTGCACACCCCCGGCTTCGCCGGCTCCGTCGCCGCCCGCCTCGCCCGCCACGGCGTCCCCGCCGGAGCGCTCCAGCTGGAGATCACCGAGCACGTCCTGCTGGAGGACCCGCAGCGCGCCGCCGACACCCTCGCCGGACTCACCGGCCACGGCGTGAAGATGTCCCTGGACGACTTCGGCACCGGCTACTCCTCCCTCGTCCACCTGCGCCGGCTCCCGGTCAGCGAGCTGAAGATCGACCGCTCCTTCGTGGCCCGTCTCGCCGTCGACACCGAGGACGCCGAGATCGTGCGCTGCACCGTCGACCTCGCGCACTCCCTGGGCCTGCTGGTGGTCGCCGAGGGCGTCGAGGACGACGAGACCTGGGAGCGGCTGCGTGACCTCGGCTGCGACGCCGTACAGGGGTGGCTGGTCGCCGCGGCGATGCCGCCGGAGGAGACCACCGCGTGGCTGCGCGCCCGCGGCTCCCGCGGCTGGCAGCGGCCGGCCCGCCCGGCCGCGGCGCTGCCGGCCGCGGCGGCGGAGGAGTAGGCCGGGGCGGCGCGCGGCGCGTCGCCCGTGGCGTGTCGTGCGGGGTGCGTCGTGGAGGGTGCGGTCGCCGTTCGGGCGGGGGCCGCCGGGGCCGCTCGCGCCGTTCCCCGCGCCCTCAGGGGCGGACCGCGTGCCGCCGGGCGTCGCGGCCGTGGCGCGGTCCGGGGCGTCTCGGGGCGGTCGTGGTGAGGTCGTCCGCCGCGGGCCCCGGCACAACCGTTTAACGGGCATGGGGCGGCGCCCCATAGGATTGGGCCAAAACACTCACACTCACCCCAGAGGATCGCTGCATGCCTGGCATCACGCGCGAGGAGGTCGCCCACCTCGCCCGGCTGGCGCGTCTGGAGCTGAAGCCCGAAGAGCTCGACCACTTCGCGGGACAGCTGGACGACATCATCGGCGCGGTCGCACGCGTCAGCGAGGTCGCCGACCAAGACGTACCGCCGACCTCGCACCCGCTCCCGCTGACGAACGTCATGCGCCCGGACGAGGTCCGCCCTTCGCTCACCCCCGAGCAGGCGCTCTCCGGCGCCCCGGCCCAGGAGCAGCAGCGTTTCAAGGTGCCGCAGATCCTGGGGGAGGAGTAATCCGTCATGACGGACATCATCAAGCTGACCGCGGCCGAGACCGCGGCGAAGATCGCCGCCGGTGAACTCACCGCCGTGGAGGTCACCGAGGCGCACCTGGCCCGGATCGAGGCGGTCGACGAGAAGGTGCACGCCTTCCTGTACATCGACCGTGAGGGCGCCCTCGCCCAGGCCCGTGCGGTGGACGCCAAGCGCGAGCGCGGCGAGAAGCTGGGCCCGCTGGCCGGCGTCCCGCTCGCGCTGAAGGACATCTTCACCACCGAGGGCGTCCCCACCACCGTGGGTTCCAAGATCCTCGAAGGCTGGATCCCGCCGTACGACGCGACGCTCACCAAGCGGCTGAAGGCGGCCGACGTGGTCATCCTCGGCAAGACCAACATGGACGAGTTCGCCATGGGGTCGTCGACGGAGAACAGCGCCTACGGCCCGACCGGCAACCCGTGGGACCTCACCCGGATCCCCGGCGGCTCCGGCGGCGGTTCCTCCGCCGCGCTGGCCGCGCACATGGCCCCGCTCGCCATCGGCACCGACACCGGCGGCTCCATCCGCCAGCCGGCCGCCGTCACCGGCACGGTAGGCGTGAAGCCGACCTACGGCGCGGTCTCCCGCTACGGCATGGTCGCCTTCTCCTCCTCCCTGGACCAGGGCGGCCCGTGTGCCCGCACGGTCCTGGACGCGGCGCTGCTGCACGAGGTGATCGCCGGGCACGACCCGCTCGACTCCACCTCCATCGACGCCCCGGTCCCGCCGGTCGTCGAGGCCGCCCGCAACGGCTCGGTGGCCGGGATGCGCGTCGGCGTCGTCAAGCAGTTCCGCGGCGAGGGCTACCAGGCCGGCGTCATCCAGCGCTTCGACGAGTCGGTCGAGCTGCTGAAGGAGCTGGGCGCCGAGATCGTCGAGCTGGACTGCCCGTCCTTCGACCTCGCGCTGTCGGCGTACTACCTGATCGCCCCGTCCGAGTGCTCCTCCAACCTCGCCCGCTTCGACGGCCTGCGCTACGGCCTGCGGACCGGCGACGACGGCAGCCACTCGGCCGAGGAGGTCACCTCCCTCACCCGTGAGGCGGGCTTCGGGCCCGAGGTCAAGCGCCGCATCATGCTCGGCACGTACGCGCTCAGCTCCGGCTACTACGACGCGTACTACGGCAGCGCCCAGAAGGTCCGCACCCTCATCACGCGGGACTTCGAGAAGGCGTTCGAGCAGGTCGATGTGATCGTCTCCCCGACGACCCCGACCACCGCCTTCCCGATCGGCGAGCGCGCCGACGACCCGATGGCGATGTACCTCGCGGACCTGTGCACCATCCCGACCAACCTCGCGGGCAACGCGGCCATGTCGCTGCCCTGCGGTCTCGCCCCGGAGGACAACCTCCCGGTCGGTCTGCAGATCATCGCCCCGGCGCTCAAGGACGACCGGCTCTACAAGGTCGGCGCCGCCGTCGAGGCCGCGTTCGTGGAAAAGTGGGGCCACCCGCTTCTCGAGGAGGCTCCGTCGCTGTGAGCAAGCTGTCGAAGGCCAAGGGCTTCAAGAAGTCCAAGAACGGCCTGTACCTGTCCATGGCCACCACCGCGTTCGGCGCGTTCAGCGTCGCCAAGCAGGCGAAGCTCGCCCGCACCGAGAGCGACACGCTCCGTCTGGTCGACGCCGCCGTGTCGGCCGCCGCGATCGTCACCGGCCTGGCGATCCTCTACCGCGAGCTGAAGCGGCTGGGCGACGACGACGTCCTGCTGGGCTGAGAGGGAAGTTTCATCGTGACCACCACGACCGACCTGGTGTCGTACGAGGACGCGCTGGCGTCGTACGACCCCGTCATGGGCCTCGAGGTCCATGTCGAACTCGGCACGCGCACCAAGATGTTCTGCGGCTGCTCGACCTCGCTCGGCGCCGACCCGAACACCCAGACGTGCCCCGTCTGCCTCGGCCTGCCCGGCGCCCTCCCGGTCGTCAACGCGACCGGCGTGGAGTCCGCGATCAAGATCGGCCTCGCGCTGAACTGCGAGATCGCCGAATGGTGCCGCTTCGCCCGGAAGAACTACTTCTATCCGGACATGCCGAAGAACTTCCAGACCTCCCAGTACGACGAGCCGATCGCCTTCAACGGCTACCTCGACGTGCAGCTGGAGGACGGCGAGACCTTCCGCGTGGAGATCGAGCGCGCCCACATGGAGGAGGACACCGGCAAGTCGACGCACGTCGGCGGCGCCACCGGCCGTATCCACGGCGCGTCCCACTCCCTGCTCGACTACAACCGCGCGGGCATCCCGCTCATCGAGATCGTCACCAAGCCGATCGAGGGCGCGGGCGAGCGGGCCCCGGAGGTCGCCCGGGCCTACGTTCGTGAGCTGCGCGAGCTCATCAAGGCGCTCGGCGTCTCCGAGGCCCGGATGGAGATGGGCCAGATGCGCTGCGACGTGAACCTGTCGCTGCGCCCGAACGGCACCGAGAAGTTCGGCACCCGCTCGGAGACGAAGAACGTCAACTCGCTGCGGTCCGTGGAGCGCGCGGCCCGCTTCGAGATCCAGCGGCACGCGGCCGTGCTGTCCTCCGGCGGCACGATCATCCAGGAGACCCGCCACTTCCACGAGGACACCGGGTCGACGACCTCGGGCCGCGTGAAGGAGGAGGCCGAGGACTACCGGTACTTCCCGGAGCCCGACCTGGTGCCGGTCGCCCCGTCCCGCGAGTGGGTCGAGGAGATCCGGGCCGGCCTGCCCGAGCTGCCGCTGGTGCGGCGCAACCGGCTCCGCGAGGAGTGGGGGATCTCCGGCACCGACATGCAGGCGATCCTCAACGCCGGTGCGCTGGAGCCGATCGTCGCCACCATCGAGGAGGGCGCCGACGCCGCGTCGGCCCGCAAGTGGTGGATGGGCGAGCTGGCCCGCAGCGCCAACGAGTCCGGCACCGCGCTGGACGAGCTGGCGATCACCCCGGCGCAGGTCGCGCGGGTCACCGAGCTGGTGGCCAAGGGCGATCTGAACGACAAGCTGGCCCGCCAGGTCATCGAGGGCGTCCTCGCGGGCGAGGGCACCCCGGACGAGGTCGTCGACAAGCGCGGTCTGAAGGTCGTCTCGGACGAGGGCGCGCTGACCGCCGCCGTCGACGAGGCGATCGCCGGCAACCCGGGCGTCGCGGACAAGATCCGCGGCGGCAAGGTGGCGGCGGCCGGCGCCCTGGTCGGCGCGGTCATGAAGGCCACCCGCGGCCAGGCCGACGCGGCCCGCGTCAAGGAGCTGATCCTGGAGAAGCTGGGCGTCAGCGAGGGCTGAGTTCCCGTTTCCCCGGCCCTGGGGGTGCATCGGATCCGATGCACCCCCAGGTGTGTTCAGGGGCGGCGGCCCACCACGCGGGCGAAGCCCAGGGACCGGCCCTGGTCCACGCGCAGCATCTCGGCGCACTGCCCGGCCATCCGGACGTGCCACTCGTCCGGGCTCTCCTCGGCCACGACCTCGCTCCACAGCAGCCACTCACGCCAGCCGTCGGTCAGCCAGTCGGCCGTCTCGACCCGCACGGCCCCGCTGCGGGTCCAGTGGCGGCGCCACCATTCGGGTGAGTGGAAGCACCAGTAGCCCGCGTCCCACCACGGCGTGAGGTGCTCGGGCGGCTCGGCGCCCTCCGGCTCCTCCCGCAGGGACGGGACGACGACGCCGATCCTCCCGCCGGGCTTCAGCAGCCGGGCCAGCGACGGCAGATAGAGGTCGTCGGTGCCGAAGTACTGGTACGCGTCGATGGACACGATCGCGTCGAAGCCGCCCTCGCCGAACGGCAGGTCGTGCGCCTCGGCGTGCACCGGCAGCACCCGGTCCGCGACGCCCGCCTCGGCGATCCGCGCGGCGTTCTCGTCCGGCCTGATCCACAGGTCGGCGGCGGTGACCTGGACGCCGTACTCCTTGGCGAGGAAGACGGACGTCATCGCCCGGCCGCAGCCCAGGTCGAGGACGCGGGCGCCGGGCGGCAGGGTGTCGAGGCCGAGGGCCGGAGCCAGCCACTCCAGCAGCCACAGCGCGTTCGGGCCCATCTGGTTCTCGACGGTCCAGCGGGCGTCGTAGCCGTTGCTGCGCGGGTAGTGGGGGAGGGCGACTCGGTCAGTCAGAGGGATGTTCGAGGTCCTGGAATCGATGTCGGACATCGGTGAACGGGCTCCTTGGGTCCTGAAGGGGGAACGTGGTGGCGTCGGAGCTCGACCGGACCTTCAAACAACGCACCTGCTTCGGTGGGGCGGCGCGGGGGCCGCGGAGGCGGACCGACGGACGCTAGCAGGCACCCGGGCGGCCCCGCACGGGGTTTTCCGAGGCGTACGCGCTACGCTCCCGCGCCATGAGTGGACCCGCTGATTCCGAGACGCCCGCCGAGCCCGCCGAGGCCGCCGAGCCCGCCGACTCGGGGACGACCGAGGCGCGGCGGGCCCGTTGGACCGCCGCCGGGGCCGGATCGCTGCTCGCCGTCGCCGGGATCGCCGCCTCCGGACTGCGCCTGGCCGACCCCGCTCCGGTGCTCGTCCCGGCCGCGTACGCCGTCGGTGCCGCGGTGTGCGCCCTCGCGGCCGTCCTGGGCTCCCGGGGCCGCACCCGCAGGGCGCTGTGGCTGCTGGTCGCCGGGGTGATGGTGATGGCGCTGGGCGATCAGTTCGACTGACCCGGGCATGGTGTGAACAAGCACACCAAACAGCCAAACGATCATTTGCTCCTGCAAGAGTGACAGGAGCAGCTCATCTGTTCTTTGCGGGCGGTTCAGCGCATGCACGACTGTTCCCGGTCAAAGATCCACACGTCACCACACTGGGAGCACGTCCGTGGCAGCTCTGGCACGCTGGTGTGTCCGAAACCGTCTGGTCGCCGTACTGCTGTGGCTTCTCGCCCTGGGCGGGACAGGCACGGGCGCGATCGTCGCCGGCAGCGCGTACTCCGACGACTACGAGGTCCCGGGCACCGAATCGGGCCGGGCCGCCGACCTGCTGACGGACGGTTTCCCCGGACTCGGCGGGGACAGCGACACGATCGTCTGGCACACCGACCGGGGCTCCGTCCGCGCCGCCGACGTCGAGCAGACCATGACCCGGACGCTGCACCGCATCGCGGAACTGCCCGGTGTCGCCTCCGTGACCGGCCCCTACGAGGGCCCGGGAGCCGGCCGGATCAGCGAGGACGGCCGTACCGCGTACGCCACCGTCACCTTCGAGAAGCGGTCCGAGGACATCGGCGCCGCCGAGGCCGAGGCCGTCGTCGCCACCGCGCGGGCCGCCGAGGGGGACGGGCTGCGGGTGGAGCTCGGCGGCAGCGCCGTCGCCCTCACCGAGTCCTCCGGCGGGCACCTCGCCGAGGTGGTCGGCGTCGTCGTCGCCGCGGTCGTGCTGTTCCTCGCCTTCGGCTCGCTCGCCGCCTCGCTGCTGCCCATCGCCACCGCGCTGGTCGGCGTGGGCACCGCGTACGCCGGGACCGTGCTGCTCGGCCACGCCATGACGGTCGCCGACTTCGCGCCGATGCTGGGCATGCTGATCGGCCTCGGCGTCGGCATCGACTACGCGCTGTTCATCGTCACCCGGCACCGCCGCGGCCTCAAACGCGGCCTCGGAGTCGCCGAGGCCGCCGTCAACGCCGTCGCGACCACCGGACGCGCGGTCGTCTTCGCCGGCGCCACCGTGTGCATCGCCCTGCTCGGCATGCTGATCCTGCGGCTCGGCTTCCTCAACGGCGTGGCCGTCGCCGCCTCGCTGACCGTGGTCCTCACCGTCGCCGCGTCCGTCACCCTGCTGCCCGCCCTGCTCTCCCTCATCGGCACCCGGGCCCTCAGCCGCCGCGAACGCCGCAGGCTCGCCGAGCACGGGCCCGAGCCGGAGCTGCCCACCGGGTTCGCCGCCCGCTGGTCCGCGTTCGTCGAACGCCACCCGAGGAAGCTCGGCGCGCTCGCGCTCGCCGTGATGACCCTGCTCGCCCTGCCCGCGCTCTCCCTCCACCTGGGCACCTCCGACCAGGGCAACGACCCCGAGACGACCACCACCCGGCAGGCCTACGACCTCCTCGCCGACGGCTTCGGCCCCGGCGTGAACGGCCCCCTCACCCTCGTCACCGAAGTGCACGGCGCCGAGGACCGGCTCGCCCTCGACAACCTCGACGCCACCCTGCGCGGCACCGAGGGCGTCGCCTCCGTGACCCCCGTGACGTTCGACGCCGGCGGCGACACCGCGTACCTGACCCTGGTGCCGGACTCCTCCCCGCAGTCCGAGCGGACCAGCGACCTGGTGGACCGGCTGCGCACCGAGGTGCTGCCCCGCGCGGAGACGGGCACCTCGCTCGACCTCCAGGTCGGCGGGGTCACCGCCGGCTACGACGACTTCGCGGACGTGATCGTCGGCAAACTGCCGCTGTTCGTCGGCGCCGTCGTCGCCCTGGGTTGTCTGCTGCTCCTGCTCGCCTTCCGCTCCATCGGCATCCCGCTCAAGGCCGCCGCGATGAACATCGCCGCCGTCGCCGGGGCGTTCGGCGTGGTCGTCGCGGTGTTCCAGTGGGGCTGGGGCAGCGAACCCCTCGGCCTCGGCAGCGCGGGCCCCATCGAGCCCTTCCTGCCCGTGATCATGGTCTCGGTGCTCTTCGGCCTCTCCATGGACTACCAGGTCTTCCTGGTCAGCCGGATGTACGAGGAGTGGCTGGAGACCGGCGACAACCGGCGGGCCGTGCGGATCGGTCTCGCCGAGACCAGCCGGGTGATCAACTCGGCCGCGGTGATCATGATCGCGGTCTTCCTCGCCTTCGTGCTCAGCGGCGACCGCGTGATCGCGATGTTCGGCATCGCCCTCGCCGCCGCCGTCGCCCTGGACGCCTTCGTCCTGCGCACCCTGCTCGTGCCCGCCCTGATGCATCTGCTCGGCGGCGCCAACTGGTGGCTGCCGCGCTGGCTGGACCGGCGCCTGCCGCGGATCAGCATCGAACCGCCCGACCACCGCCCCGAGCCGCAAAAGCCGGCGGACGCCGACGCCGGACGTGACAAGCTCGCGGGCGTCGTTGACGTACAGCAGAAGGAGCGGCAACCCGATGTACGCGATATCCCTGGGTGACGACGGCGCCGAACTGCGTCCCCTGGAGCCCTGGCACGCCGAGGAGTTCCTGGCTCACCTGGAGCGCGGCAGGGAGTTCATCAACCGGTTCGTCCCCTTCGGCGAGAAGGCCACCGACTTGGCCTCCGCGCGGACCGCGCTCCAGCGGTACGCCGACATGCGCGCCGCCGACACCGCCGACCTGCACGGCCTGTGGCTGGACGGCACCCTCGTCGGCGGGGTGCTCACCCTGAACTTCGACGCCGCCCGGGGCAACTGCGAGGTCGGCTGCTGGCTGGAACCCGCCGGCACCGGGCGAGGGCTGATCACCCGCGCGATGCGGGTGCTGATCGACTGGGTCGTCGAGGAACGCGGCATCCACCGCGTGGAGTGGCACGCCGCCGCGGGCAACGAGGCCAGCGTGAACGCCGCCCGCCGGCTGGGCATGACCAAGGACGGCGTGCTGCGCCGGAGCTACCCGCACCGCGGGGTGCGGCACGACATGGAGGTCTGGTCGGTGCTCGCCCCGCAATGGCGTGCCGCGCGCGCCGCCGCCGCTCACAGCGTTCGTTAAGGGACCTCTCAGACTCCGTCCGTACGGTGCGGTGCATGGGTACGAAGACTGAGGACGAGGCCGCGACGAAGACCGCCGGCGCGGCGGAAGCCGACGGGGCGACGACCGGCGAAGCGACTGAAGCGACCGAAGCGACTGAAGCGACTGAAGCGACCGTAGCCGCCGATGGGGCGGACGAGTCGGAGGGCGCGGTCGGTGCCGCCGGTGCGGCCGGTGCGGCCGACGCCGGCGGCGCGGGTGGTGTCGTGAAGGAGGACGGCGAGGAGCAGCCGCCGGCCGAGGGGACGGCCGGGCCCTCCGGAGTCGGCCAGGGTGCCGGAGCCGTCGTCTCCGCCGCCCTCGGCATCGTCTCGCTGACCGGCAGCTGGGTCGGCACGGTCGCCTCCGCGCGCGAGTCGCTGGTCGGCCAGCTGGAGACCTCCACCTCCTCCAGCGTCGCCACCATGGTCAAGGAGGGCTACGGCGACGCCTGGCAGGCCAACGCGCTGTGGGCCGGGCTGTTCGCGCTGGCCGCGCTGATCGTGGGCGTCGTCGTCCTCGTCCGGCCGGCGTTCGGCGTCCCCGGCAGGCCGCAGGCCCCGTGGATCAAGTCGGTCGCCTGGGCGGGCGTCTCGCTCGGCGTCCTCGGCCTCCTGCTGGCCGTCCTCAAGTACACCGACGTCCTGCTGGGCCTGCCGGCCACCGGCTGAGGCCCTTAGGGGGCCTTACGGGAGCCCTAAGACCCCTGCGCGCGCGTCTAAGGTCCCGCAGGGGACCTCAAGATGCGGAACTCTCCCGATGTGGCGGACCCCGCTGGGAGACGAAGGTGGAGGCATCGCGGCAAGCGATCCCGAAACCCGGATCTCACCAGGAGAAACCCGCCATGTACGAGTACGACTACCAGCAGATGCGCTCCGCCGAACTGATCCGCAGGGCCGAGCACTCCCGGCTGGTCCGCGAGGTCCTGCGCGGCAAGCGCGCCGCCCGGCGCGAAGCGGCCGCACGCACCGAGGAGAGCGAGTCCCATAGCGGCCGCCCCCGCCGGCACCGCTTCCCGCGCACCGCGTGACGGCGGCGGTCCGGGGAGCGGCCGGGCGGGAGCCGGCCCGTTCCCCCGCGACACACGGCACCACCGCACCGAACACCGCACCGAACACCGCTCCGAGCACCGCTCCGAGCACCGCTCCGAGCACCGCTCCGAGCACCGCACCGAACACCGCTCCGAGCACCGCACCCGACCGGCCCGGCGCCTCTCCGACAGGCGCCGGGCCGGCCCCGTCACGTCCGGCCCCCGCCCCCGCCGGTCACGTCCCGCCGGTCTCTGCCCAAGTCTCTGCTCAGGCTTCTGCTCAGGCCTCTGCTCAGCGGAAAACAGGTGCCGCGCCGTCGGATCCGCGTGCAATGCTCGGGGCCGTGGAGACCAGGTCCGTCAGTCCCGTGTTCATCGGCCGCGCCGAGGAGTTGGAGACGCTTCAGGACGCGCTCGCCCGTGCCGCCACGGGCGAGCCGCAGGCGTTGCTCCTCGGCGGCGAGGCCGGGGTCGGCAAGACCCGCCTCGTCGAGGAGTTCGCGGACCTCGCCGCACGAGCGGGCGCCGTCGTCGCCCTCGGCGGCTGCGTGGAGATCGGCGCCGACGGACTGCCCTTCGCCCCGTTCTCCACCGCCCTGCGCACCCTGCGCCGCGAACTGCCGGCGGAACTGGCCGCCGCGGCCGCCGGACAGGAGGAGGAACTGGCCCGCCTCCTGCCCGAGCTGGGCGAGTTCGGTGCCGGACGGCACGGCGACGAGGAGGGCGTGGCCCGCCTCTTCGAACTCACCGCCCGCCTCCTGGGCCGCGCCGCCACCGACCGCACGGTCGTGCTCGCCCTGGAGGACCTGCACTGGGCCGACGCCTCCACCCGCCATCTGCTCTCCTACCTGCTGCGCACCCTGCGCACCGGCCGCCTGGTCGTCCTCGCCACCTATCGCTCCGACGACATCCACCGCCGCCACCCGATGCGCCCGCTGCTCGCCGAACTCGACCGGCTGCGCACCGTCCGCCGCCTCGAACTCGCCCGCTTCAACCGCGAGGAGGTCGGCCGCCAGATCGCCGCCATCCTCGCCGCCGAACCCGACCCCGCCCAGGTCGACGAGATCTTCGAACGCTCCGACGGCAACGCCTTCTTCGTCGAGGAACTGGCCGTCGCCGCCCACGACGGCTCCTGCCCCGGACTGACCGACTCCCTGCGCGACCTGCTCCTCGTGAGGGTCGAGACCCTGCCGGAGAGCGCCCAGCGCGTCGCCAGGATCGTCGCCGAAGGCGGTTCCACCGTCGAATACCCGCTGCTCGCCGCCGTCTCCGGACTCACCGAGGACGATCTGATCGAGGCGCTGCGGGCCGCCGTGAACGCCAACCTCCTGCTCGCCTCCCCGGCCGGCGACGGCTACCGGTTCCGCCACTCCCTGGTCCGCGAGGCCGTCGGCGACGACCTGCTGCCCGGCGAACGCTCCCGTATCAACCGCCGCTACGCCGAGGCCCTGGAGGCCGACCCGACCCTGGTCCCCGCCGACCAGCGCGTCACCCGGCTGGCCAGCTACTGGTACCACGCCCACGACGCCGCCAAGGCGCTCCCCGCCGTCCTCGTCGCCGCCACCGCCGCCCGCCGCCGCCACGCCTACTCGGAGCAACTGCGGCTCCTGGAACGGGCGATGGAGCTGTGGGACGTCGCCCCCGAGGAGATCCGCGCGACCCTGCGCCCCGCCGACCACACCGAGGTCTATCCGCCCTGCGGCTGTGACCCCGCCACCACACCGCTGCGCTACCTCGACCTGATGGCCGAGGCCGCCGTCGCCGGCCGGCTCTGCGGAGAGCGGGAACGCGCCCTGAAGATCACCAAGCGGGCCCTGAACCTGCTGGAGGACGACCCCGACCCGCTGCGCGCCGCCTGGTTCTGGACCCAGCGCGCCCAGCTGGTGCAGAACCAGGCCCGCGGCGACGGCTGGACGGAACTGGCCACCGCCCAGGAACTGGTCCGCGGCCTGCCGCCGTCCCAGGTGCACGCCGACGTCCTGGTGGCCGTCGCCGGCTGGCTGATGCTGCGCGCCCCGGGCCCGGAAGCCTTCTCCGCGGCCGAGCGGGCGGTGGAGTACGCCCGCATGGTGGACGCCCGGGAGACCGAGATGAACGCGCGGCTCACCCTCGGCGGCCTCATCGTCGAAGCGGGCGACCCGAAGGCCGGACTCCCGGTGATGTACGAGGTGCTGGAGCGCACCCTCGCCGAGGGCATGTCCTACGTCGCCGGCCGCGCCTACATCAATCTGCCCTCCGTGCTGGAATCCGTGGGCCGCTCCCGCGAGGCCGTGCCGCTGCTGGAGCGGGGCGTCGAGCACAGCCGGACCTTCGGCCTGCTCAACACCGAGGCCTGGGTATGGGCCAACCTCTCCGACTCGCTCTACTCACTGGGCCGTTGGGACGAGGCGGCGCAGGCCGCCGAGCACGCCCACCGGCGCGGCCAGAACGCCAAGCCGCAGGGCACCGGCACCATGTGCGTGGCCCGAGTCGCCCTGGGCCGCGGCGAAGTGGCCGAGGCGGCCCGCCATCTGAGCGCCGCCCGCGGCTACTTCGGCACCCATGACCCCATGCCCCAGCAGTCGCTGCCCCTCGCCGCCGTCAGTCTCGGTGTCGCCGCGGCCGAGGGCCGCCTCCTCGACCTCCGAGCCGAACTCGCCGCCACCCTGGACGCCGGCTTCCCGCCCGGCACCCACCGCTACGGCTGGCCCCTGCTGCTCGTCGCGGCCACCGCCGAGGCCGACGGCCGCTATCAGCCCGCCGCCTGGCAGGGCCGCCCGGAGGCGCTCGCCCGCATCCGCGACACCGCCAAGCGCCTGACCACCGGCGCCCCCATCTGGCTCGCCCACGAGAAGTGGGTCCGCGCCGAGCTGGACCGCGCCGAGGGCGCCGCCGACCCGGACGCCTGGTCCGAGGTGGTCACCGCCTTCGAAGGCCTGGAGCGCCCCTACGACCTGGCGCGCGTCCGGTACCGCCTGGCCCAGTCCCTGCTCGGCTCCGGCGGCGAGGACGACCGCGACCGTGCCGCCGAACTGCTGCGCCTCGCCCTCGCCGTCGCCCGCCACCTCGGGGCCCGCCCGCTCGCCGACGCCGTCACGCTGCTCGCCCAGCGCGCCCGTCTCTCCCTGAACCGCGCCGCGCCACCGGCCCTGGCCCCCACCGCCCCCGCCGACCCCGCCGAGGCGCTGGGGCTGACCAGCCGGGAGCGGGACGTGCTCCGCCTGGTCTCGGCCGGCCGCACCAACCGCCAGATAGCCGAGGAGCTGTTCATCTCCCCGAAGACCGCCAGCGTCCATGTCTCGAACATCCTCGGAAAGCTCGGGGTGTCCGGCCGCGGCGAGGCGGCGGCGGTCGCCCACCGGCTCGGCCTCTTCCCCGCAGAACCGCTCCCGGCCGGTCCGGCGGTGTGAGACGTACGCTGGAGGGACGCCGGCCCATGGAGGTTCCGTGTTCAACCCCTTCGAGGAACTGTTCGCCCCGGGTCGCAAACACACCCGTGACGAGCAGAAGCGGCTGGAGCTGACCCGCGAGGACGTCGGCGACGCCGATCCCGGGCGCGGACCGATAGACCTCGCCTCCGGCAAGGTCGTCGTCCGCCGGCCCGAGCCGGAGGACGCCGAGGAGCGGCCGGAGGGGGACCGAACGGAGACGGAACGGGACTGACGGCGGCCGTCAGCTCACCCGCAGCTCCAGGATCCGGTCGTCCGCCTCCCCGGGAGAGCCGCGGCCGTCCGTCTCGCTGGTGATCAGCCACAGCTTGCCGCTCCCCGCGGCGACCACCGTGCGCAGCCGGCCGTAGTCGCCCTCCAGGAAGGCCTGCGGATCGGCCGAGGTCTCCGTGCCCTTCAGCGGGATCCGCCACAGGCGCTGGCCGCGCAGCCCGGCCATCCATATCGAACCCTCGGCATAGGCGATGCCGCTGGGGGAGGCCTCGTCGGTGCTCCACTGGGCCACCGGATCACGGTAGGCGGAGTCGCCGGACCTGCCCTCGGCCTCCGGCCAGCCGTAGTTGCCGCCCGGCACGACGGCGTTGAGCTCGTCCCAGGTGTCCTGGCCGAACTCCGCGGCGAACAGCCGCTGCTTGTCGTCCCAGGCGAGGCCCTGCACATTGCGGTGGCCGTACGAGTAGACCGGCGAGTCCGGGAACGGGTTGCCCGGAGCCGGCTCGCCCTCCGGCGTCAGCCGCAGGATCTTGCCGCCGAGGGAGTCCTTGTCCTGGGACAGGCCTTCCTCGCCGCTCTCGCCGGTGCCCGCGTAGAGCATCTTGTCGGGGCCGAAGGCGATGCGGCCGCCGTTGTGCACAAAGCCCTTGGGAATGCCCCTGAAGACGGTGTCGGGCGCGCCGAGCCGCTCTCCGGCGGGCCGCTGCTCGTCGTACCGCATCCGGACGATGCGGTTGTCGGAGGCGGAGGTGAAGTAGGCGTAGACCATCCGGTCCGAGGCGTAGTCGGGGGAGAGGGCGATGCCGAGCAGGCCGCCCTCGCCGGCCGCGGAGACCCCGGGCACCTCGCCCACCTCGGTCTTCTTGCCCGTCCGGTCGTCGACGCGGACGATCGTGCCCTCTTCGCGGGAGGAGACGAGCAGGTCGCCGTCCGGCAGCGGGGCGAGGCCCCAGGGGCTGTCCAGGCCCTCGGCGACCGTGCGCACCACCTCGACGCCGCCCTTGGCGGGCGGGGTCCGCTCGGCCTGCGGGCCGGAGGACGACGACGGGGCCGTCGTACCACTCGGGGCGGCGCTCTCGGTGCCGCCCGGTGTCCCTCCGCCGTCCTCGGAGGAGCAGCCTGCCGTCAGCACGAGGGCGGCCGCGGCCAACACGGCCGTCACAGCTCGACGTTGCACGATCATGGTCCCTTCGACGCGGCGGTCTCCAGCCCGGGGCTTCTCCTTGTCATACACCGCTCGCGCCCCACAGGTTCCCGTTCACCGGCACCCGAACCCCGAAGGACCCGGGGCGGCGGCCCCGGTGCCGCCCGGCGTTCCGCCGGCCTCACTCCCAGGATCCCTGCGCCCCCGGCAGCCCCGCCACCTCCGCCAGATCCCGCGGCGACAGGCGCAGCCCCGCCGCGGCCGCGTTCTGCGTGACCCAGCGCTCCTGCTTGGTGCCCGGCACCGGCACGACGTGGCGGCCCTGCGCCAGGATCCAGGCCAGGGCGACCTGGGCCGGGGTGACGTCGTCGCCGTGCCGGGCGGCGATCCGGCGCAGGCCGACCACGATCGGCTGGTTGGCGGCCATCATCTCGGCGGTGAAGCGCGGGTGGCGGGCCCGCATGTCGTCGGGTTCGAAGCCCTCGCCGGGCCTCAGGGTGCCGGTGAGGAAACCGTTGCCCAGCGGCATCGCCGCCAGGAAGCCGATGCCGCGCGTCTCGCACCAGGGCAGCAGGGTGTCCAGCGCCTCAGGCGACCACACCGACAGCTCCGCCTCCACCGCGCCGATGGGGAACACCTGCTGCACCCGCTGGAGTTGGCGGATCGTCGCGTCGTGCAGACGGCCGCCGGACCGGCGCCCGCCGCGCGCGCCCACCGCGCAGAACCCCAACGCCCGTACCTTTCCGGCCTGGACGAGCTCCGCCATCGCGCCCCACGTCTCCTCGACCGGGACCTCGGGGTCGGCGCGGTGCAGCTGGTAGAGGTCGATCACGTCGGTCTGGAGCCGCCGCAGGGACGCGTCGCAGGCCCGCTTCACATAACCGGGACGGCCGTTGGCCACGATGTGCTGCTCACCCACCAGCAGCCCGACCTTGGTCGAGACGAAGGCGTCGGACCGCCGCTCCTTCAGGACCCGGCCCAGGAGCAGCTCGTTGGTGAAGGGGCCGTACATGTCGGCGGTGTCCAGCAGCGTCGAGCCCAGGTCGAGCGCCCGGTGCACCGCTCTGACCGATTCGTCGCCGCGCTGTCCTGATGCGCGGTACGCCCAGCTCATCGGCATGCATCCGAGTCCGATGGCCCCCACCGAGAGCGCCGCCGCGCCGATCGTCCTGCGCTCCACCTGGTCGTGACCCTCCCTCTCCTGGATGCCCAACCTAACCTCTGCGCCCGCGCGGCCCTGACATAGCCTCCGGACCATGAGTGCTGACGTGTGGCTGCCCATCCCGCCGGAGGAGATCGAGGGCCTTCCGGAGGGGCCGACGTACCGTTTCTGGAACGGCGCGGAAACCTTTCCCTCGGACCCGGCCGCGTGCGTCTTCTACGTGGTCCCCTACATGAAGCCCGCTCCCCTGGGACAGCGGCCGCTGGCCGAGATGACCTCCCTGGAGGTCGTCCAGACGCTGTCGGCCGGCATCGACCACGTGGAACCGGCGCTCGGCCGGGTCCGCGCGGGGGTGCGGCTGTGCAACGCCCGCGGGGTGCACGAGGCGAGCACCGCCGAGCTGACGCTCACCCTGATCCTCGCCTCGCTGCGCGGTGTCCCCGACTACGTCCGGGCCCAGGACCGGGGCGAGTGGCGGGGCGGGTTCCGGCCCGCGCTCGCCGACAAGAGCGTCCTGATCGTGGGCTACGGCTCGATCGGATCGGCCATCGAGGACCGGCTCGCGCCGTTCGAGCTCGCGCGGGTGGCGCGCGTCGCGCGCTCGGGGCGCACCACGGCGCGCGGTCCCGTGCATCCGCTCACCGACCTGCCCGCCCTGCTACCGGAAGCGGACGTCGTCGTCCTGTCCACCCCGCTCACCGAGGACACCCGGGGCCTGGCCGACGCCGGGTTCCTGGCGCGCATGAAGGACGGGGCGCTGCTGGTCAACGTCGCCCGCGGGCCCGTCGTCGACACCGAGGCGCTGCTCGCCGAGCTGAAGAGCGGCCGGATCACCGCCGCCCTCGACGTCACGGACCCCGAGCCGCTGCCGCCGGGCCACCCCCTGTGGCAGGCGCCGGGCGTGCTGATCAGCCCGCACGTCGGCGGCCCCACATCCGCGTTCCTGCCGCGCGCCAAGCGCCTGCTGGTGGACCAGTTGCACCGTTTCGTGAACCGCGAGCCGCTGCGCAACGTGATCCTTACGACGGGCGGCGAGGGGACTGGCGCGTCCGGCCCGGCGGGCGTGTAATCCGCTTCGGGCACCCTCCGCAACCTCACGGACGCGGTCCGTACCCGCGTTCCCGCTGGTGGTCACGGAGCGTAGAGAAGCTATGTCCCTGAGTGACGAGACTGGTGTATCGTCCCGACAGGGGCTGCGCCGCGCACCGTCGGCGCCGGGGATGGACATTTCAGACTGCGAGGGGGGCGACGGGCGATGCACGGCCTATGGACCAACGATCCGACTCGGCGGGGCCGCCGACGGCGACCCTGGCGCTCGGCCACGCGCAGGCGTGGCCACCACGCCGGTCATGGCGGACGCCACGGCAGCCACAACCTCAGTCGTCACCACCGCCGGCACAGCGGCCGCAGGAACGCGCATCCCGCCCGGCGGGACCCTCGCGACACCGGGCCGGCGCGGACCGGGAGCGACCGGTGAACGCGCCGTCGCCCCCCACCACCTTGGACGCGCGCCCGCGGACCCAGCGCGCCCCGGGGGCGCTGCGCCCCCGCCCGCCCCTCGCACAGGGCGGCCCCAGCGCGGTCCACCAGCTGCTCCTGGCCGTGACGTGCGCGGCCTACGCCATCGGTTCCGCGCTCGGCTGGGGCTCGGAACAACTCGCGCTCGTCATGGGGGACTTCGGGCTCAGCGCCGCGGCCGGCGCGGCCGCCGTCTCCTGCCTGCTGTACGCCCGCAGCCGCCGGGTGCGGTTCCGCCCCGCCTGGCTGCTGTTCGCCCTGTCCTCGGCGATGGCGGCGATGGGCAACCTGGTCTGGGGCTGGTACGAGGTCGTCCTCGGACTGCCCGTCCCCAGCCCCTCCTACGCCGACCTGTTCTTCCTCTGCTTCGCACCGCCCGCCATCGTGGGGCTCCTGGTCCTCGCCAAGCGGCCGGTGACGAAGGCGGGATGGGTCTGCCTGGCCCTGGACGCCTGGCTGATCGGCGGCTCGCTGCTCACCCTGTCGTGGAGCCTGGCGCTCGCCCAGGCGGCCAAGGGCGGCGGCCCCGGAGTGGCCCACGCCGCACTGTCGCTCGCCTACCCGCTGCTCGACATCGCCCTGGTCAGCATGGTGCTCGCGCTGCACTTCCGGCGCTCGGGACCGCACCGCTCCGCCGTCAACACGGCCGTCGGCGCGCTCGCCCTGACCGTGATGTGCGACGCCCTGTTCACCTCGCCGCTGCTGCACCACAGCTACCGGTCGGGCCAGCTGCTCGACGCGGGCTGGTTCGCCGGTTCGCTGCTCCTCGCGTACGCCCCGTGGGTGCCGCCCCGGCAGGGCGAGGAGCAGTACACCCGCGTGGTCCACGAGCACCTGCCCGGACGGCGCGGCGCCGGCCACCCGCCGCACGGGCCCGTACCGCCCGGCGAGCACAGCCGCTATCCGGCCACCCGCCCGCTCACCGGCTCGCTGGCCGCCCTCACGCCGTACCTGGCCGCCGCCGTGTGCACGCTGGGGATCCTCTACAACGTGCTCAACGGCCGCAGTGTCGACCGCGTGGTGCTGCTCACCGGCGGCACCGTGGTGCTCGCGCTGGTGGTGCGCCAGGGGATCATGCTGCTCGACAACATCACCCTCACCCAGGAGCTGGCGCAGAAGGAGAACCACTTCCGCTCCCTGGTGCAGGGCTCCAGCGACGTCATCATGATCGCCGCTCCCAACGGCATCCTCCGGTACGTCTCCCCGGCCGCCGCCGGGGTCTACGGCCGGCCAGCCGAGGAGCTGGTCGGCTCCGAGCTGGCCGATCTCATCCACCCGGAGGACCTGGGCTGTGTGGTGCACGAGGTGCGCCGCTTCCTCGCCGCCAGCCCTCAGGAGGAGCCCACCACCCGCATCGAGTGCCGCTTCCGGTCCGGCGACGGCGGCTGGCTGAACGTGGAGTCGACCGTCAACCGCCACCACGGCGGCCTGATCTTCAACAGCCGGGACGTGACCGAGCGGGTGCGCCTCCAGGCGCAGCTGCAGCACAACGCCGAGCACGATCCGCTCACCGACCTGCCCAACCGCGCGCTGTTCACCAAGCGCGTCCAGCAGGCCCTGTCCGGCCGTCGCGCCTCCGACCGGGGCGCCGCGCTGCGGGGCACCGCCGTGCTCTTCATCGACCTGGACGGCTTCAAGGCCGTCAACGACACCATCGGGCACCAGGCCGGGGACGAACTCCTCGTGCAGGCCGCCCGCCGGCTCCACGAGGCGGTCCGCCAGGGCGACACCGCCTCCCGGCTGGGCGGCGACGAGTTCGCGGCCCTGATCGTCGGCGACGGCACCCGCGACCGAGCCGCCCGCGAACGCAACATCCTGGAGCTCGCCGACCGCCTCAGGGTGAAGCTGTCCCAGCCGTACGTCATCGACGGCAACGACGTCCGGGTCGCCGCCTCCATCGGCGTCGCCTTCGCCGAGCCGGGCCTCGGCGCGGGCGAGCTGCTGCGCAACGCCGACCTCGCGATGTACCGCGCGAAGTCGGCCGGCAAGGGCCGCGTCGAGCTGTACAAGCCGCAGATGCAGCAGGACGTCGTCCGCAAGGCGGAGCTGGCCACCCGGCTGCGGGCCGCGCTGCACGACGGCGAGTTCACGCTGCTGCACCAGCCCGTGGTCTGCCTCGCGGACGGCCGGATCTCGTCGGTCACCGCGCAGGCGCGCTGGCGGTCCTCGCAGGGTGTGCTGTTCACGCCCGCCGAGTTCCTGCGGGTGGCCGAGGACAGCGACAAGACCGCCGAGCTGGGCCGCTGGCTCGTCCAGGAGGCCGTCGAGCAGGCCGCCGAGCGTGCCGCGACCGGACTGGCGGTGCCCGTGGCGGTCCGGATGGCCGCCCGTCGGCTGCTGGACCGCTCACTGCCCGTCGGCTCCGTGGAGGCCCTGCTGACCCGGCACGGGCTGCCCTCCGGGTCGCTGATCGTCGAACTGTCCGACATCGACCAGCGGGTCCCGCTGGACGAGCTGGAGCGCCGGCTCGGCGGTCTGCGGCGGCTCGGGGTGCGGATCGCGCTGGACGCCTTCGGCACCGGCTGCCCGGCCGTCACGGCGCTGCGGCGGCTCCCGCTGGACGTGCTGAAGCTCGACCGCGGACTGGTCGAGGGCGTCGTGGAGTCCGCGCGGCTGCACAAGATCACCAGTGGGCTGCTGCGGATCGCGGGGGACCTGGGCCTCCAGTCCGTGGCCGAGGGCGTGGACCTGCCGGAGCAGGTCGTCGCCCTGCGCGCGATGGGCTGCACCCATGGCCAGGGCATGGCGTTCGCCGGTCCGCTCGACGAGTACCGGCTGCGCCGGGCGCTCGGATCCGGCCACTATCCGGTGCCCAACGGACCGGCCGAGCCGGCTCTGGCGGGCGGTGGCGCGGGGGTGTACACGAGTGGTGTGACCGCCGTCTTCGGAGGCGGGACGGCCCTTCGCTCACATAATGAGACTCCCGTCCCACCCACTTGACAGTGGGTGCGTGCCGGGGGGAGGGTCAGTGCCATGCGCACCCGAATTCTCGTACTTGGACAGCGCGTCGGCTGAGCTGGGACTCACCGGAGGACGATCCGGAATCCCCAGCGACCTCACCGGCGCGCTCCCCTCGCTTGCCTTCTGGCACGAGGGGTTTTTTGTTGCACAGGCACCTGCCGTCCAGCAGCCGAACACCGCTCAAAACTCGCAAAAACCCTCAGCATCGAGAAGAGAATGCCGATGACCGAGCAGGCCACCGGGGCCCATCATCCGCAGCCGCGGCCCCGATCCGGAGGACAGCACTCCGCCCCCGAGCACGTCACGGGCGCGCAGTCCCTCATCCGCTCCCTCGAGGAGGTCGGCGCCGACACGGTATTCGGCATTCCCGGCGGTGCGATCCTCCCGGCGTACGACCCGCTGATGGACTCCACCAAGGTCCGGCACGTCCTGGTCCGCCACGAGCAGGGTGCCGGCCACGCCGCCACCGGCTACGCGCAGGCCACCGGCCGGGTCGGCGTCTGCATGGCGACCTCCGGCCCCGGCGCCACCAACCTGGTGACCCCGATCGCCGACGCCCACATGGACTCGGTGCCGCTGGTGGCGATCACCGGCCAGGTCGCCTCCAAGGCGATCGGCACGGACGCCTTCCAGGAGGCGGACATCGTCGGCATCACCATGCCGATCACCAAGCACAACTTCCTCGTCACCAAGGCCGAGGACATCCCGCGGGTGATCGCGCAGGCGTTCCACATCGCCTCCACCGGCCGCCCCGGCCCGGTGCTGGTCGACATCGCCAAGGACGCGCTCCAGGCGAAGACCACCTTCTCCTGGCCGCCCACCATGGACCTGCCCGGCTACCGCCCGGTCACCAAGCCGCACGCCAAGCAGATCCGCGAGGCCGCCAAGCTGATCACCGCCGCCAAGCGGCCGGTGCTCTACGTCGGCGGCGGCGTCATCAAGGCGAAGGCCACCGCCGAGCTGAAGGTCCTCGCCGAGCTCACCGGAGCGCCCGTCACCACCACCCTGATGGCGCTCGGCGCGTTCCCCGACAGCCACCCGCTGCACGTGGGAATGCCGGGCATGCACGGAGCGGTCACCGCCGTCACCGCGCTGCAGAAGGCCGACCTGATCGTCGCCCTCGGTGCCCGCTTCGACGACCGCGTCACCGGCAAGCTGGACAGCTTCGCCCCGTACGCCAAGATCGTGCACGCCGACATCGACCCGGCGGAGATCGGCAAGAACCGCGCCGCGGACGTGCCGATCGTCGGTGACGCCCGCGAGGTCATCGCCGATCTGATCCAGGCGGTGCAGAAGGAGCACAGCGAGGGCCACCAGGGCGACTACACCGCCTGGTGGAAGGACCTGAGCCGCTGGCGCGACACCTACCCGCTCGGCTACGACCAGCCCGACGACGGCTCGCTCTCCCCGCAGCAGGTCATCGAGCGCATCGGCAAGCTCGCCCCGGAGGGCACGATCTTCGCCGCGGGCGTCGGCCAGCACCAGATGTGGGCCGCGCACTTCATCGACTACGAGAAGCCCGCCACCTGGCTGAACTCCGGCGGCGCCGGAACCATGGGATACGCCGTCCCGGCCGCGATGGGCGCCAAGGCCGGAGCCCCGGACAAGGCGGTCTGGGCGATCGACGGCGACGGCTGCTTCCAGATGACCAATCAGGAGCTCACCACCTGCGCCCTGAACAACATCCCGATCAAGGTCGCCGTCATCAACAACGGCGCCCTCGGGATGGTCCGCCAGTGGCAGACCCTCTTCTACAACCAGCGGTACTCCAACACCGTCCTGCACTCCGGCCCGGAGCACGACGGCAAGGCGCCCGCGCAGGGCACCCGGATCCCCGACTTCGTGAAGCTGTCGGAGGCGATGGGCTGCTACGCGATCCGCTGCGAGGACCCGGCCGACCTGGACAAGGTCATCGAGGAGGCGAACTCGATCAACGACCGTCCGGTCGTCATCGACTTCATCGTCCACCAGGACGCGATGGTGTGGCCGATGGTCGCCGCCGGCACCTCCAACGACGAGATCATGGCCGCTCGGGACGTCCGCCCCGACTTCGGCGACAACGAAGACGACTGACTCCGACCGGCAAGGAAGAGCAGAACACCATGTCCAAGCACACGCTCTCCGTCCTGGTGGAGAACACCCCGGGCATCCTCGCCCGGATCGCCGCCCTGTTCTCCCGGCGCGGCTTCAACATCGACTCGCTCGCCGTCGGTGTCACCGAGCACCCCGACATCTCCCGCATCACCATCGTGGTGAACGTCGAGGACCTGCCGCTGGAGCAGGTGACGAAGCAGCTCAACAAGCTGGTCAACGTGCTCAAGATCGTCGAGCTGGAGCCCGGTTCGGCCGTGCAGCGCGAACTCGTCCTGGTGAAGGTGCGCGCCGACAACGAGACGCGCTCCCAGATCGTCGAGATCGTCCAGCTGTTCCGCGCCAAGACCGTCGACGTCTCCCCGGAGGCCGTCACCATCGAGGCCACCGGCAGCAGCGACAAGCTGTCCGCCATGCTCAAGATGCTGGAGCCGTACGGCATCAAGGAGCTGGTGCAGTCCGGCACCATCGCGATCGGACGCGGAGCGCGCTCGATCACGGACCGGTCGCTGCGCGCCCTCGACCGGTCGGCATAGGGCCGGGTTCGGACGGCCGGGTGACACCGGCCGTCCGGATCCCGCCCGTATGGCGAGACCCCCAGACTTCCCTTCCCCCCGCCGTCATACGGTGGGACGCAACACCTGCACTCAAGGAGAGAACCCAAAGTGGCCGAGCTGTTCTACGACGCCGACGCCGACCTGTCCATCATCCAGGGCCGCAAGGTCGCGGTCATCGGTTACGGCAGCCAGGGCCACGCGCACGCCCTGTCGCTGCGTGACTCGGGTGTCGACGTCCGCGTCGGTCTGCACGAGGGCTCCAAGTCCAAGGCGAAGGCCGAGGAACAGGGTCTGCGCGTGGTGACCCCGGCGGAGGCCGCCGCCGAGGCCGACGTCATCATGATCCTGGTCCCGGACCCGATCCAGTCCCAGGTCTACGAGGAGTCCATCAAGGACAACCTCAACGACGGCGACGCGCTGTTCTTCGGCCACGGCTTCAACATCCGCTTCGGCTTCATCAAGGTCCCGGCCGGCGTGGACGTCTGCATGGTCGCCCCGAAGGGCCCGGGCCACCTGGTCCGCCGCCAGTACGAGGAAGGCCGCGGCGTTCCCTGCATCGCCGCCGTCGAGCAGGACGCCACCGGCAACGCCTTCGCGCTCGCGCTGTCGTACGCCAAGGGCATCGGCGGCACCCGCGCCGGCGTCATCAAGACCACCTTCACCGAGGAGACCGAGACCGACCTGTTCGGTGAGCAGGCCGTCCTCTGCGGTGGTACGGCCGCGCTGGTGAAGGCCGGCTTCGAGACGCTGACCGAGGCCGGTTACCAGCCGGAGATCGCGTACTTCGAGTGCCTGCACGAGCTGAAGCTGATCGTCGACCTCATGTACGAGGGCGGCCTGGAGAAGATGCGCTGGTCGGTCTCCGAGACCGCGGAGTGGGGCGACTACGTCACCGGCCCGCGGATCATCACCGACGCCACCAAGGCCGAGATGAAGAAGGTCCTCGCCGAGATCCAGGACGGCACCTTCGCCCAGACCTGGATGGACGAGTACCACGGCGGTCTGAAGAAGTACAACGAGTACAAGCAGCAGGACGCCGAGCACCTGCTGGAGACCACCGGCAAGGAGCTGCGCAAGCTGATGAGCTGGGTGAACGAAGAGGCGTGAGCCTGGACCGGCGGGGCCGGAGCGCTGCGCTCCGGCCCCGTTGTCCAACCCGTCGAATCACGGACGGGTGATCCTTCCGCAGAGGCGCGGGACGACCCTGACAGCGCCACTACACTGCCGTACTAATACGCGTCAGGCCCACAGCGTCGTGCGTCTCCACGCGGCTAGCCCCTCCACCGCCTGCGGCCGTCGGGACGGCCGTCCGCACTGCACCTGTGAGGACTCACGTGAGCTCGAAACCCGTCGTACTCATCGCTGAAGAGCTGTCGCCCGCGACCGTGGACGCACTCGGTCCGGACTTCGAGATCCGGCACTGCAACGGAGCGGACCGAGCCGAACTGCTCCCGGCCATCGCCGAGGTCGACGCGATCCTGATCCGCTCGGCCACCAAGGTCGACGCCGAGGCGATCGCCGCCGCGAACAAGCTGAAGGTCGTCGCCCGCGCCGGCGTCGGCCTGGACAACGTCGACGTCTCCGCCGCCACCAAGGCCGGCGTGATGGTCGTCAACGCCCCCACCTCCAACATCGTGACCGCCGCCGAGCTGGCCTGCGGTCTCCTCGTCGCCACCGCCCGCCACATTCCGCAGGCCAACGCCGCGCTGAAGAACGGCGAGTGGAAGCGCAGCAAGTACACGGGTGTGGAGCTGGCCGAGAAGACCCTCGGTGTCGTCGGCCTCGGTCGCATCGGCGCGCTCGTCGCCCAGCGCATGTCGGCCTTCGGCATGAAGGTCGTCGCCTACGACCCCTACATCCAGCCCGCGCGGGCCGCGCAGATGGGTGTCAAGGTGCTGTCGCTGGACGAGCTGCTGGAGGTCTCCGACTTCATCACCGTCCACCTGCCCAAGACCCCCGAGACGGTCGGTCTGATCGGCGACGAGGCGCTGCGCAAGGTCAAGCCGAGCGTGCGCATCGTCAACGCCGCGCGCGGTGGGATCGTCGACGAGGAGGCGCTGTACTCCGCCCTCAAGGAGGGCCGGGTCGCCGGTGCCGGTCTCGACGTGTATGCGAAGGAGCCCTGCACGGACTCCCCGCTGTTCGAGTTCGACCAGGTCGTCGCCACCCCGCACCTCGGGGCCTCCACCGACGAGGCGCAGGAGAAGGCGGGCATCGCGGTCGCGAGGTCCGTGCGGCTCGCCCTCGCCGGTGAGCTGGTCCCGGACGCGGTGAACGTCCAGGGCGGCGTCATCGCCGAGGACGTCAAGCCGGGTCTGCCGCTCGCCGAGCGCCTGGGCCGGATCTTCACCGCGCTGGCCGGCGAGGTCGCGGTCCGCCTCGACGTCGAGGTGTACGGCGAGATCACCCAGCACGATGTGAAGGTGCTGGAGCTGTCCGCCCTCAAGGGTGTCTTCGAGGACGTCGTCGACGAGACGGTCTCCTACGTCAACGCCCCGCTGTTCGCGCAGGAGCGCGGTGTCGAGGTGCGGCTGACCACCAGCTCGGAGTCGCCGGACCACCGCAACGTGGTCACCGTGCGCGGCACCCTCTCGGGCGGCGAGGAGGTGTCGGTGTCCGGCACGCTGGCCGGCCCGAAGCACCTCCAGAAGATCGTCGCGGTCGGTGACTACGACGTGGACCTCGCCCTCGCCGATCACATGGTCGTCCTGAAGTACGAGGACCGTCCGGGTGTCGTCGGCACCGTCGGCCGGGTCATCGGCGAGGCGGGCATCAACATCGCCGGTATGCAGGTGGCCCGGGCCGCCGTGGGCGGCGAGGCGCTGGCCGTGCTGACCGTGGACGACACGGTGCCGGCCGGGGTGCTGGCCGAGCTGGCGTCGGAGATCGGCGCGACGTCGGCGCGTTCCGTCAACCTCGTCTGAGGTCGTTCCACCACGAAGCGCCGGACGGGCTGGACGCCCGTTCGCCGGCTCACCGTGGACCAGGGGTCCCCGCAGGACGGCCTGGACCGCAGGGTGCCGATGC
>NZ_JBEPAL010000039.1:0-84801 GCF_040298625.1 Streptomyces sp. NPDC001532 | reverse complement strand
CGAGGGCGCCTACGACGACAGCACCCTCGACGACAGCACGCTCGACGAGGAGATGGCCGAGCTGGAGGCCCTGGAGTCCGGCTCCGGCGTCTGAGCCGGGGTGCCGCGGCGCGGTCCGTGCTGCGGGGGGCGTGTCCTGTGTTGCTCCACTGGCCCAACTTAGGTCGGTTTATGTGCCGAATAGGCCGTCCGACACGCCGTGGACCCCCGCTTGATGAGCGTTCGGTACCTCATCGGGGCCGCGCGGGCACCCCGTAGACTGGGGGATCGGCCAGTCTCGTACGCGCTCAGCAGCACTCGGTCCCTGGCCCCCTGGCCCTCACCACATACGGGAAGTCGCAACGTGTCGCTCACGATCGGAATCGTCGGTCTGCCGAATGTCGGCAAGTCGACCCTGTTCAACGCCCTGACCAAGAACGACGTGCTGGCGGCCAACTACCCGTTCGCCACGATCGAGCCGAACGTCGGCGTGGTCGGTGTCCCCGACGCGCGGCTGACCAAGCTGGCGGAGATCTTCAGCTCCCAGCGGGTCCTGCCGGCGACGGTCGACTTCGTCGACATCGCGGGCATCGTGCGCGGCGCCTCCGAGGGTGAGGGCCTGGGCAACAAGTTCCTCGCGAACATCCGTGAGTCCGACGCGATCTGCCAGGTCATCCGCGCCTTCAAGGACGAGAACGTCGTCCACGTCGACGGCAAGGTCTCGCCCAAGGACGACATCGAGACGATCAACACCGAGCTGATCCTCGCCGACCTCCAGACCATCGAGAAGGTCCTGCCGCGCCTCCAGAAGGAATCGCGGATCAAGAAGGACATCGCGCCGAAGGTGAAGGCCGTCGAGGAGGCCAAGGAGATCCTGGAGAAGGGCGACACCCTCTTCTCGCAGGGCATCGTGCAGGGCAGCGAGCGCGCCGAGCTCCTGCACGACCTGCACCTGCTCACCACCAAGCCGTTCCTCTACGTCTTCAACGTCGACGAGGACGAGCTGACCGACGACGCCTTCAAGGACGAGCAGCGCGCCCTGGTCGCCCCCGCCGAGGCGATCTTCCTCAACGCCAAGCTGGAGGCGGACCTCGCCGAGCTGGACGAGGAGGACGCCATGGAGCTCCTGGAGTCCGTCGGCGCCGAGGAGCCGGGCCTCGCCACCCTCGCCCGGGTCGGCTTCGACACCCTCGGCCTCCAGACCTACCTCACGGCCGGCCCGAAGGAATCCCGCGCCTGGACCATCAAGAAGGGCGCCACCGCCCCCGAGGCCGCCGGTGTCATCCACACCGACTTCCAGAAGGGCTTCATCAAGGCCGAGGTCATCTCCTTCCACGACCTGGTGGAAACCGGCTCGGTCGCCGAGGCCCGCGCCAAGGGCAAGGCGCGCATGGAGGGCAAGGACTACGTGATGCAGGACGGGGACGTGGTGGAGTTCCGCTTCAACGTCTGAGCGACCCTTCAGAGGCTCCCTGACCTGCGGCGACGCAAGTCAGGGAGCTTTGCTGTCCGTAGCGTCCGCGATGAAGTCGGCCACCGTCGTGACAGTCGGACCTTGCGGTGGATGATGTTCAGCCGACTGTGGAGGCGCAGGCGAGGATCGGTCCGGCCGCCTTGCTCCATGTCTCGCCCCGCGCGAGAGCATCGGTCCCCTCGGTGCGCAGGGATTCGACCACAGGCGCGAGGAACTCCGTCCGCCAATGCCGTATGGCCTGCGGATTCATGCCGCTCGCGTCGACCACTGCCCCCAGCCTGGCTTCGAGGACGGCCACTCCCTGCGCCACATCACTCCCGGTCCACTCGTCCGCATGCTCGGCCACGAGTGCCCACGTCAGCTTGATCATGAGCTGGATCGTAGAGGCGGAAGCAGCCGGGGTCCTCGTCCTCGGCCTCCGTGCAGCCGCCCCGCTCGCAACCCGACACCTCGATCTCGCGGCCGCCGGCGAGCCGCCTCATGCAGCCGGGATCAGGTGTGTAGACGCCAGCGTCTCCCTCATGATGTCCTCGATCGGGATGCCGGGCGCCGGGTTGGCCAAGCGTTCGTCGATGATCCGGTTGATCTCGCGCTCTTCCCACTCCTGGCGGCTCGACGGGTGGGCTGGGTCGTGCCGGATCTGCCGCGTGCTCCGCCGCCAAGTCTGACGCCCGCTTCGCGGTGGGAGGATGCGGGGACTGCGGATGAGGGGCGGGGAGCGTGGGGCGGGGTGAGCGGGAGGCGGTCGCGCGGGGAGCGCGACTGTACGACGCGGCGCAGGCGGTGCTCGGCGACCACGGCACAGCGGTCGAGGCGGTGCGGGCGGCGCTCAAGCCGATCCATGACGCCGCGGTCCTGCGCGAGCTCGACGCCATCCCCGTGGCGCGGCTCCAGGACGTCACGGAAGGACGCCTGCGGCTGGGCGGCGTCGAGAAGGACGGTCTCACCACGGTCGGCCGCGTCCTCGAAGCGGGCCCCTATCGTCTGCGCCAGATCAACGGTGTCGGGCAGCGCACGGTCGACCAGATCCTCGCCGCGGCACGGCGGCTCTCCGAGGCCGTGCACGAGACCGTGGCCGTCCACATCGACGTGGACCGGCCGGAGCCGGAGACCACCGCTCTCGTCAGGGCCCTGCACGTGCTGGTGGACGCGGGGCCGGACGCCCGGCGCGCGGTGGACCGCGCCGCGGCCCTGTCGGAGCGGCTCGGCCGGTCGCTGGACGAGGCACGGCCCGCTGCCGGGCGTCTCAGGATGCTCCTGGCCGGCCAGGAGAAGCGGGCGCGGGCTCTGGCGGCGGTGGCCGAGATCCGCTCGCTGGTGGACGAGGCGGTGCGCTCGGGCCTGCCCGAGCTGATCGCCCAGGCGTCGGTGGACCTGCTGCGCGGGCTCCCGTCCGACGTCGCGGCCTGGGTGGACTTCGAGCTCCGCTCCGCCGAGTACTACAGCCTGCTCGCCGAGATCTCCAGGCGGCTGCCGGACGCGGCGGCCGCCGAGGGTTTCCTGCCGGAGGGGATCGCCGAGCGGGTCCGCACCCAGCAGCTGGACGACTCCTGCCGGCGGGTCTCCCTGCGCGGCTACCAGGAGTTCGGCGCGCGCTTCGTGCTCGCCCAGCGCAAGGTGATCCTCGGCGACGAGATGGGGCTCGGGAAGACCGTCCAGGCGATCGCCGTGCTGGCGCACCTGGCCGCAGAGGGGCAGAGCCACTTCATGGTGGTCTGCCCGGCGAGCGTCCTCGTGAACTGGACCCGGGAGGTCGAGGCCCGCAGCGCGCTTCGCGTCATGCTGCTCCACGGCCCGGACCGGCAGGAGGCGTTCGCCGACTGGAAGGGGCGGGGCGGGGTGGGGGTCACCACCTTCGACGCGCTGCGCGAATTTCCGGCGCCGGGCGGCGGGGAGGTGGGACTGCTCGTCGTCGACGAGGCGCACAGCGTGAAGAACCCGAAGGCCAAGCGGTCCCAGGCGGTCGCTCTGTGGGCGGAGCGCTGCGAGCGCAGCCTGTTCATGACCGGAACCCCGATGGAGAACCGCGTCGTGGAGTTTCGCAACCTGGTCCGGATGCTCGACGAAGGCGTCGCGGACAGCCTCGAGGAGGGGGACGCGTCGGCCGGCTCGGTCGCGTTCCGCAAGGCGGTCGCCCCGGTCTATCTGAGGCGCAATCAGGAGGACGTGCTGACGGAACTTCCGAGTCTTCAGCGGACCGACGAGTGGGAGGAGCCGAGCGCGTCGGACGAGGAGGCGTACCGCGACGCCGTGCGCGCCGGCAATTTCATGGCGATGCGCAGGGCCGCGTACATGCGCCCCGAGAAGTCGGCCAAGCTGGGCCGGCTCCGCGAGATCGTCCAGGAGGCCGGCGAGAACGGGCAGAAGACGGTGGTCTTCTCCCACTTCAGGGACGTCCTGGGTGTGGTGGGGGAAGCGCTCGCCGCGGGCGTCGCCGCGGGGACCGCGATGTTCGGTCCGCTCACCGGCGGCGTCCCACCGCATGGGCCAGGTCAGGCCGGTTCGCGTGCATCGCCTTCTCGCCACCGGGGGAGTGGACGAGCGCATGGTCGAGATGCTGAAGGAGAAGACCCGTCTGTTCGATGCCTACGCCCGCCGCAGCGCCGTGGCCGAGGCCACCCCGGACGCGGTCGACGTGTCGGACACCGAGCTGGCCCGCCGGATCGTCGAGGAGGAACAGGCCCGCCTCGGGATGACGGGCGGGACGCCCACAGCCGGAGGTCCGGCCCGGTCAGAGGGCTGAGCGCGGTCTTTCGCCGTCGCGCGGACCGCCGTACGGGGCCCCCGGTTCCGCCCCCCGTTCCACCGCCCGCCGGCACGCCTCCGCGTACGCCCGTACCAGGGGGCGGTCGCTGTCCTCCCGGCGCCAGGCGAGGGCGTACCGGGTCGGGGACAGGCCGCGGACCGGGCGGGTGGTGACGCCGCCGAGGGTGATCAGGGGGGCGTTGCCCGCCGCGACCAGGCAGATGCCGAGGCCGGCGACCAGGGCCTCGTACGTCTCCTCGGTACTGGCGATCTCCGCGCCGATGCGCGGCGGGCGGCCCGCGCGGTCCGGCAGGGCGAGCCAGTGGTCGCGCAGCGGGCCCGCGGCGGCGGGCAGCGCGAGGAACGGCTCGTCGAGGAGGTCGGTGAAGTCGATCTCGGCGCGGGCGGTGAGGGGATGGGAGTCGGGGAGGGCGACCAGGCGCGGTTCCTCGGCGACCACCGTCCAGGCGAAGCGGTCCTGGTCCGGCAGGGGGAGCCAGACGAAGGCGACGTCCGCGGTGCCGTCCGCGAGTCCCGCGCTCGGGTCGTCCCAGACGACCTGGCGGAGCCGTGCGGTGGCCTCCGGGTGCGCGGCCGTGAAACGGGAGCGGATCGCCGGGAGGAGACCGCCGCGTCCGGGGCTGGTGCTCATGCCGACCACCAGCGTGGTCCGCTGCGCCGCCCGGGCCTCGGCGACGGCGGCCGAACCGCCGGCCCAGGCGTCCAGCACCCGCCGGGCGTGCGGCAGCAGCGCCTCGCCCGCCGAGGTGAGCGCCACGCTGTGCCGGTCGCGCCGGAACAGCTCGACACCGAGCTGCCGTTCCAGCGCCCGGATCTGCTTGCTGAGCGCGGGCTGCGAGACGTACAGCCGCTCGGCGGCGCGGGTGAAGTGCAGTTCCTCGGCGACGGCGAGGAAGTAGCGCAGGTCCCGTCCGTGCACGTCCGTCGTCATGCCCCACGGTTATCACCGAAAATCTTGGACGCACAACTCCCTTCTGGCACAGGCTTGTTCGCGTTACCAGGACATGCCGAGGAGGAGACATGAGCAAGGTCTGGCTGATCACGGGCGCGAGCAGCGGTTTCGGGCGGGCGATCACCGAGGCGGCGCTGGCCGCCGGCGACGTGGTGGTGGGGGCGGCGCGGCGCACGGAGGCGCTGGACGACCTCGTGAAGGCGCACCCGGACCAGATGGAGGCGCTGCGCCTGGACGTCACGGACATCGGCGGCGCCGAGGCGGCGGTCCGGGACGTGGTGGCCCGGCACGGGCGGATCGACGTGCTGGTCAACAACGCCGGCCGCACCCATGTCGGCGCCTTCGAGGAGACCACGGACGAGGAGCTGCGGGCCCTGTTCGACCTGCATGTCTTCGGGCCCGCCGCGCTCACCCGGGCGGTGCTGCCGCACATGCGCGAGCGGCGCTCGGGCGCGATCGTGCAGATGAGCAGCGTGGGCGGGCAGCTGTCGTTCGCCGGTTTCGCCGGGTACAGCGGGACGAAGTTCGCGCTGGAGGGCATGGCGGAGGCGCTCGCCGACGAGGTGGCGGAGTTCGGCGTCAAGGTGCTGATCGTGGAGCCCGGCGCCTTCCGCACCTCGCTGTTCGAGGGCAACCGGGCCGGATTCAGCGCGGACAGCGGGGTGTACGCGAAGGTGACGCAGACCCGTGGGTTCGTGGCGGGCGGCGACGGCACCCAGGCCGGTGACCCGGCGAAGGCGGCCGCGCTGATCCGCGCCGCTCTGGAGGCCGAGCGGACCCCGCTGCGCCTGCCGCTCGGCGACGACGCGGTCACCGGCGTCCTCGGCCACCTCGACCAGGTGCGGGACGACGTGACGGCCTGGGAGAAGCGCGCCCGCGACACCGGCTTCGACGCCTGATCCGACGCCGGCGCGAGCCCCGTCCGGCGGCGCGGTCCGCCACCGGGCGGGGTGACGGCACGTCATAAACGCCGTATGGCGCGTCTGTTACGTGTGTGCAGGGCCCTTGTGCAATTCCTGTGGAGGCCTCAATCTTTCGGCTGACGCACAGGTGAGGCACAGGGGCCCGATGTGTCCGTCAGCTTGGCATGTCCATGCCCTCTCGCCGTGCTCAGGATCCGTGCACCACCCCCACCGGCGCACCACCGATCGTGGAGGATCCCCCAGATGGCAGTGATGCGTACTCCCCACCGCACCACCCGGCGAAGACTGGCCGCGATCGCCGTCGCGAGCACCGCGGCGCTCGCCGCGGGCCTGGTCTCGGCCCTGCCCGCCGGCGCGGCACCGGCCGCGGCCGACGGCCGCATCCAGTACGAGGACGCGGCGAACGCCGTCGACGGCAGCTACATCGTGACCCTGAAGGCGGACCGGGCCCGCTCCGGCACCGCCGCGGGCCGCGCGCTGGCCGCGAAGTACGGCGCGACCATCGAGCGCACCTACACCAAGGCCCTCAACGGCTACGCGATCGAGGCCTCCGAGTCCGAGGCGAAACGTCTCGCCGCCGACCCGGCCGTCGCCTCCGTCGCCCAGGACCGCGTCCTCGGCATCCAGGCCACCCAGCCCAGCCCGCCCTCCTGGGGCCTGGACCGCATCGACCAGCGCGCGCTCCCGCTGAACAACTCGTACACCTACCCGGACTCCGCCGGGCAGGGCGTGACGGCGTACGTCATCGACACCGGCGTCCGCATCACCCACAGCGACTTCGGCGGCCGTGCCTCCTACGGCTACGACGCCGTCGACAACGACAACACCGCCCAGGACGGCCACGGTCACGGCACCCATGTCGCGGGCACCGTCGCGGGCACCCTGCACGGCGTCGCCAAGAAGGCGAAGATCGTCGGCGTCCGGGTGCTGAACAACTCCGGATCCGGTACGACCGCGCAGGTCGTCGCCGGCATCGACTGGGTCGCCCGGAACGCGGTCAAGCCCGCCGTCGCGAACATGTCCCTCGGCGGCGGCGCCGACACCGCGATCGACACCGCCGTCCGCAACGCCGTCGCCTCCGGCGTCACCTTCGCGGTGGCGGCCGGCAACGAGAACACCAACGCCTCGACCCGCTCGCCGGCCCGCGTGACGGAGGCGATCACGGTCGGCGCGACCACCAGCACCGACGCCCGCGCCAGCTACTCCAACTACGGCACGGTCCTCGACCTCTTCGCCCCGGGCTCGTCCATCACCTCCGCCTGGAGCACCGGCGACAGCGCCACCAACACCATCTCCGGTACGTCGATGGCGGCCCCGCACGTCGCCGGCGCGGCGGCGCTCTACCTCGCCGACAACCCGACGGCCACACCGGCCCAGGTGTCCACGGCGCTGACCACCGCCGCGACCCCGAACGTCGTCACCAGCCCGGGCACCGGCTCGCCCAACCGCCTGCTCCACGTCGGCGGCGGCACCACGACCCCGCCCGGACCGCGGTTCGAGAACACCGGTGACTACACGATCAGCGACAACTCCACGGTCGAGTCGCCGATCACCGTCTCCGGTGTCTCCGGCAACGCGCCCGCCACGCTGGCCGTCGAGGTCCACATCGTGCACACCTACATCGGTGACCTCCAGGTCCAGCTGATCGCCCCCGACGGCACCGCCTACACGCTGAAGGGCTACAGCACCGGCGGCAGCGCGGACAACATCGACACCACCTACTCGGTCAACGCCTCCTCGGAGGCCGCCAACGGCACCTGGAAGCTCCGGGTGAGCGACAACGCCAACCTGGACACCGGACGCGTCGACGCCTGGGCGCTCCAGTTCTGACGCCGCCGCACTCCGGTCACCCGTAGGCGTTCTCGTCCTCGTCCTCGCGGAAGGGCTCCGGGTCCGTCACCCAGCCCGCCGCGAGGACGAGGCGCGTGTGCCGATGCAGGGCGAGGAAGCCGAAGGGGCGGTCGAAGCCGGCCTCGACGGTGGTGGTGAGGAAACGCAGGTGCGGGACGCCGCCGGCGACGGCGGTGAACGCGGTGACCGCCGCCGCCTCGAAGCCCAGTGCCCCGAACCGGGCCGTCGCCGCCTGCTCGGCGGAGCCGACGGCCAGCGGGACGGCGCTGACGCCGGGGAAGTGGCCCGCTTCGGCGTCCCGCGCGCTGGTCAGGCCGAACAGCGCGGGCCGGGCCAGCAGATCGTGGCTCCCGGCCACGTCGTACGCCGCGGTCGTCACCTCCAGCGTCGGCGGCTCGGGCCGCGCGCGGCGCTCCCGGACCACCCGCAGCCCCGGCCCCGCCTCGCCGTACGGCAGCAGCGAGCCGGGGAGCACGGGGTGGCGGCGCGCGAGGACGTCCAGGCCGGCGAGGAGCACCTGGCCCGGCGTCATGTGCTCCTCGCCGAGCAGCAGATGGACGTCGAGGGCGTTGTCGCCCAGCACCCTCAGTTCGGTGACATGGCCGTGCGGGGTGTCCGCGACGCCGACCCGGTCCAGCAGGGCGCTCGCGCGCCACAGCCCGAGCAGGGTC
Organism: Streptomyces sp. NPDC001532; assembly: GCF_040298625.1. NCBI lineage: Bacteria > Bacillati > Actinomycetota > Actinomycetes > Kitasatosporales > Streptomycetaceae > Streptomyces > Streptomyces sp. NPDC001532. The sequence continues at coordinate 76,185 of NZ_JBEPAL010000039.1, read as the reverse complement.
CGCTCGCCCCAGGGGCCCGCCTCCGGCGTCAGCGGCGTCTCGGAGAACGGCCGCAGCCATCGGGTGCGCATCGCCAGCGCACTGGCCAGCACCAGCGGGGTCTCCTCGGTCAGCCGCACCGGCATGCCGCCGACCAGGCCGCCGGTCCGCTCGGCCGCCCAGCCGTCGAGGGCGGCCAGGTCGGCTTCGACGTCCCCGGTCAGCGTCCCGTGCGCCGCCTCGGGAAGCCCCGCCCGCCAGGCCTCGCGCAGTTCCAGCGTGCGCCGGGTCCACAGACCCACGGCCGCGTCCAGGCCGGGCAGCGCCGCCAGCCCCGCGAGCAGTTCCCGCGCCGCCGGGGCCGCCTCGTCCGCGGGCAGCCCCACCGCGTCCGCCAACTCGTCCCGGGCCGGGCCTCCGGCGCCGTCCGCGAGGAGGGCGAGCAGGGGCCAGACGCCGGGCGCGGAGAACACCGTGCCGTCCCGGACCGTCCGCGCCCAGCGCGCGGTGAGCCCGTTGACCGCCCGGATCGTGGCATTCGTGACCCGCATTCCGGCCCCCCGTGTCTCCCGCTTACGATGCGCCAGTCGTACGTCAGTTCCTCATCTGACCCCATGATCCGAGTCAGGAGCACGGTACCCGTGTCCACACCGCCGCCCCCGGGGCCCGAGCAGTCCCAGGGCCCCCAGGGGCAGTACCCGGCTCCTCACCCGCAGGGCCCGTACGCGCCGGGTCCCTCCCAGCAGGGCCCCTACCAGCAGGGCCCCTACGCGCCCCCGCCCCATGGCTGGAACCCGTACCCCTATCCGTCGCAGCCCCCGGTCAACGGCCTCGCCATCGCCGCCCTCGTGCTGGGCGTGCTGTGCTTCCTGCCGGCGGTCGGGCTCGTGCTGGGGCTCGTCGCGCTGCGGCAGATCAAGCGCAAGGGCGAGCGCGGCAAGGGGATGGCGATCGCCGGTTCGGTGCTCTCGACCGTGGGGCTCGCGCTGTGGGCGGTGTCGCTGTCCACGGGGATCGCCGGCGACTTCTGGGAGGGCTTCAAGGAGGGCGCGGCCGGCGACACCCTCACCGTCGAGAAGGGCGAGTGCTTCGACTCGCCCGGCGGCCTGGAGGGCGTCACCTACGACCTCGACGTGGTGCCCTGCGACGGAGAGCACGACGGCGAGGTGTTCGCCTCGGTCGCGCTGCCGGAGGGCGGCTTCCCGGGTGACGACCACCTCACGGACGTGGCCGAGGACAAGTGCTACACGCTCCAGAGCGACTACGCCCTGGACCTGTGGGCGCTGCCCGAGCACGTCGACGTCTACTACCTCACCCCGACCCGGCAGAGCTGGCGCCTCGGCGACCGCGAGATCACCTGCATGTTCGGCAACACCGACGAGAAGGGCACCCTGACCGGCTCGCTGCGCAACGACGCGACCACCCTCGACGCCGACCAGCTGGCGTACCTGGAGTCGGTGCGCGACCTGGACGAGGTCCTGGAGCGCGAGCCGGACGCCTACGCCGAGGACGACCTGGACGCGAACACCGCGTGGGCCGGCGAGGTCCGCGACGCGCTCGCCGCCCAGACCGAGGCGCTCGACGGCCACACCTGGCCCGCCGGCGCCGAGCGTCCCGTCGCGGACCTGGTGAAGGAGCTGGAGACGGCCCGCGAGCACTGGGCGAAGGCGGCGACCGCGACCGACCCGGACACCTTCTACGAGCACTACGACACCGGGTACGCGTTCTACGACGGCGCGACCACGATCGACGTGCGCGAGGCACTGGGCCTGGACTCCAGCCCGCCGGAGTACGACTACGACAGCGGTGACGAGAGCGGCGGCGACAGCGGTGGCGACCTCGATGTGTGAGCGCCGCCATACCGGGGAGAAAGTGCCTGCGTAAAGCCCCTCCCCGGCTCATGTCATCACATCGAGTGATTCTCTGGCCTCCGCTTGCCCGGCACAACCTACGGTTGCCACGCTGTTGCTGTCTGTACAACCTGATGGGAGCGGCCAGTGACATTCGGTGAGCAGCCGGCGTACCTGCGCGTCGCGGGTGATCTCCGCAAGAAGATCGTCGACGGTCAGCTGCCACCCCACACCCGCCTCCCCTCGCAGGCCCGGATCCGCGAGGAGTACGGCGTCTCGGACACGGTGGCGCTGGAGGCGCGCAAGGTGCTGATGGCCGAAGGGCTGGTGGAGGGCCGCTCGGGGTCCGGGACCTATGTGCGCGAGCGGCCGGTGCCCCGCCGGATTGCCCGCTCCGGCTTCCGCCCCGCCGACACCGCGACCCCGTTCCGGCAGGAGCAGGCCGACGCCGCCGCACGCGGCACCTGGGAGTCCAGCAGCGAGCAGGCCGAGGCCAGCGGGCTGATCGCGGAGCGGCTGGCGATCCGGCCCGGCGACCGCGTGATGCGCACCCGGTACCTCTACCGGGAGGGCGGCGAGCCGATGATGCTCTCGACCTCCTGGGAGCCCCTCGCCGTCACCGGCCGCACCCCGGTGATGCTGCCCGAGGAGGGCCCGCTGGGCGGCATGGGCGTCGTCGAGCGCATGGCCGCCATCGACGTGATCGTGGACAACGTCACCGAGGAGGTCGGCGCCCGCCCCGGCCTCGCGGAGGAACTGCTCGCGCTGGGCGGCGTCCCCGGCCATGTCGTCCTGGTCGTCCACCGCACCTTCTACGCCTCCGGCCGCCCCGTGGAGACCGCCGACGTGGTCGTCCCGGCGGACCGCTACCAGGTGGCGTACCACCTGCCGGTCAAGTAGCGCGGGCGGCGGTCGCGGCCGGGCGTACGCCCCCCGAGGCCACGTCCGCCACAGGAGCGCACAGGTGTCCGAGGGCGCACGCCCTCGGGGCAGTTGCCCGTGGCACAGCCCCGCCCGGGAAGGCCGCGCCGACCGCTTCCGATGCGCCGATTTTCCGTCGTTCTCGCAGGTCGCCCAGGAGATGGCGGCGATGCCGCCCACCGGACGCGACGTTCGGCGTCGACGGCGCGTTCGATGCCGTGCGCCCCCTCGGCCCTGGCTTGTTGCGTACCTCTTCGTGAAAAGGCGTATTCGCTCCGTGAAGGTTAGGCGTAGGCTCGGGCATATGCGGATTGCGGTTTCCTCAGCGGGCGCGGCGCGCAGGGCGAGGGCGGGAAGCGGAGGGGTGGGATGAACGACAGCACGGTCACTCTTCCCTGGCTCGTCATACGCCAGGACGACAACGGCAATCGCTACCGCGTGGGCCGGTACGCGACCCGTGCCGAGGCGCAGAAGATCGCCGACAGTCTCGACAACCGCGGGCACAAGCAGCTCTATTGGGTCCAGCGGATCGACCAGGGCACGGACGACATCGTCAACTGATCACCCCGGTAGGCTCCGGTCCATGACGCGACGGACCGTGGTGGTCGGAGCCGCCCTGATCGACGACGGCCGCCTGCTCGCCGCGCGCCGCAGCGCGCCCCCGGAGCTGGCCGGCCGCTGGGAGTTGCCCGGCGGCAAGGTCGAGCCCGGCGAGAGGCCGGACGGCGCCCTGGTGCGGGAGCTGCGCGAGGAGCTGGGCGTCGACTCCGAGACCGTCGAGCGCGTACCGGGCGAGTGGCCCCTGCGGCCGCCGTACGTCCTGCACGTCTGGACCGCGCGGCTGCGGCCCGGGTCCGCCCCGCCCGAGCCCCTTCAGGACCATGACGCGTTGCGCTGGCTGGCGCCCGCCGAGATCTGGGACGTGGACTGGCTGGAGCAGGACGTTCCGGCGGTGCGCGAGGTCGCCGGCCGGCTGGACAGGGCCTTGGAGTAGCGGGCGGGCGGGGGAGTGCGCCGGCCGGTGTCCGTGAGCCGTCGGCGCCGAGCGCGCCCTCTGCCCCCGGTACGCCGTTCGTGCCACAGCGCGCCCTCGGATGCGGTACCGCGCCCCGGATATCGGGTATGGGCCCATTAACCCCACGAAACCGGACATGGTTGGGGCTCACCTGCCTGGGATGTGATCGGCAGTGCTGGACACCGAAGGCGACTGCGCCGAGTGGACGTTTCCCGCGGATCCGGGAGCCGTGCGCACCGCCCGCTCCGTCGTCCGCGGCCAGTTGCACGGCTGGGGTCTGGACAGCGTCGCCGACATCGCCGCCCTGCTGGTCAGCGAGCTGGTGACCAACGCCCTGCGGCACGCCACCGGCCCCATCGGCGTCCGGCTGACCCGTCCGGTCTGCCTGCCCGGTGCCCTCCTGGTGGAGGTCTCCGACCCGCTGCCCGACCCGCCCCGCGAACGCGCCGCCCGCCCCGAGGACGAGAGCGGACGCGGCCTGCAACTGGTCGCCTCCTCCTCGCGGCGCTGGGGCAGCCGCGCCGGCGACGCCGGCAAGACGGTCTGGTTCGAACTCGCGGTGCCGGCCTGAACGCCGGAGCCGGCCGTCGCCTTCGCACTGCTGTCCCAGCGCGCGGAACAGGCCACCAGCCCGTCGCCGACCACGTGATTCGAGGGCGTGTTGCCTGGTTAGAAGACTGGAAGTGTTTGCGCGGTCCGGTCCGAAAAACACCTGGACCGAGCTGTGATCGTGAACACCGTGTTGCGCGGCGCCGTAGTGCTGGATACTGCGGGCAGCCGCCCCCGGTGACCGGTACCGGACGCGGTGAGCTGGAGGGGACGGTTCGCGTGAGCGAGATACCAGCGAAGGCCACGGAGTCCGAGGACCCGTCGGACGGCGCGAGGGCCGCGGCCGCGGATGCCGCGGCCGCGGCGGACGCCATGGGCTCCGGGGCGGCCGGGCGGGCCCCGATGCCCGCGGCGGCCATGGGCGCGGCCGCACCGGGGGCGCCCGTCGAGGCGCTGTGGCAGAGCAGTCCACCCGGCTCGATCTACGACTACATCAAGGTCGCCTCCTTCTCCATCGGCCCCGACGGGCTGGTGGACCAGTGGAGTCTGCGCGCCGAGCAGCTCTTCGGCATCCCGGCCGAACGGGCCGTCGGCATGGACCCCATAGAGGCGTTCATCGACCCCGATCTGCGCGAGCGCGGCCAGCGCAAGATGGCCGAGATCCTGGACGGACGGGAGTGGACCGGCGTGGTCCCCTTCCGCACCCCCGACCCGGACGGCGGACGGGGACAGGACGGGCTCGCCGAGGTCTATGTGATGCCGACACGGACCGAGGACGGCGAGAAGGCCGCGGTCTGCATCGTCGTCGACGTCCGGGTGCTGCGCAGCATCGAGACCGATCTCGCCGCCTCGCAGGCGATATTCGGTCAATCTCCGTTCGGATTCCTGCTGATCGACACCGAGTTGCGGGTGCGCCGCGCCAACCAGCGGTTCGCCTCCATCTTCGGCGGCACCCCCGACGACCACCACGGCAAGGGCGTCCACGACTACCTGCCGCGCGCCGAGGCCGAGCGGGTCTCCGCCACCCTGCGCCGGGTCCTGGAGACCGGCGACTCCATCACCGACATGCACGTCACCGGCTTCGTGCCCGGCTCCGACGAGCGGCGGCACTGGTCCGTCAACCTCTACCGGGTGCACAGCGGCAGCGGCCGTCCCATCGGCGTCGCCTGGCTCGGAACCGACATCACCGCCCGTCGCGCCGCCGCCCGCGAGGCCGCCGCCGCCCGGCGCAATCTCGCGCTGCTCAACGAGGCCGGCGCGCGCATCGGCAACTCCCTCGACCTGGAGACCACCGCCCGCGAACTCCTCGACGTCGTCGTCCCCGGCTTCTGCGACCTGGCGACCGTCGACCTCTACCAAGGCCTCCTCGCCGGCGACGAGACCCCGCCCGGCCTGCCCGACGGCAGCGCCGAACTGCGCAGGGTCGCCTTCGCCAGCGCCGTCTCCGACGCCCCCTTCACCGGCACCGGAAAGCCCGTCAAGGTCGGCGCCGTCCACCACTACCCGTTCAACTCGCCCGGCGCGGACGCCCTGCGCACCGCCCGCCCGCGCCTCGTCCCGGCGGAGGAGGGCGGACTCGTGCAGTCCACCCTCGCCGTGCCGATGGTCGCCCACGACACCGTCGTCGGACTCGCGCAGTTCGCCCGGACCAAGGGCAGCGAGCCGTTCGGCGACCGGGACCGCGACCTCGCCGTGGAACTGGCCGCGCGCGCCGCCGTGTGCATCGACAACGCCCGTCTCTACCGGCGCGAGCACGAACGCGCGTTGATACTGCAACGGTCCCTGCTCCCGCCCGGCGACCCGGTGGCCGCCGGCCTCGACATCGCCTGCCGCTATCTGCCCGGCAACGCCTCCACCGGCCGGCCCAGCGAGGTCGGCGGCGACTGGTTCGACGTCATAGAACTGCCCGGCCACCGCACCGCGCTGGTCGTCGGCGACGTGATGGGCCGCGGCCTGCGCGCCGCCGTCGCCATGGGCGAACTCCGCACGGCGGTACGCACCCTGGCCCAACTGGACCTCGAACCCGCCGAGGTCCTCTCCCAGTTGGACGAGATCGCCCGCGGCCTCGGCACTCCCGGCGGCATCCAGCAGGCCACCCGCGCCGCGCGCCGCCCCCGCGAGGCCGACCTGTCCGAGGTGTACCTCGCGACCTGCGTGTACGCGGTGTACGACAGCGTCACCCGGCGCTGCACCTTCGCCAACGCCGGTCACCTGCCGCCGGTCCTCGTCGAACCCGGCGAGCCGGCGCTGATGCTGGACGTGCCGCCGGGCCTGCCGCTCGGTGTGGGCGGCGAACCGTTCGAGGAGGTGGAGGTCGAACTCCCCGAGGGCGCGCTGCTCGCGCTCTACACCGACGGCCTGGTGGAGTCCCGCGACCACCCGCTGGACGAAGGGCTCCAGGCGTTCGTCGGCGCGCTCACCGATCCCGCCCGCCCGCTGGAGGACGTCTGCGACCACGTCCTCAACACCCTCGACACCCACCACGGCGAGGACGACATCGCCCTCCTCATGGCCCGCGTCCAGGGCCTGCCCACCGAATCCGTCGGCGACTGGACGCTGCCGCGCGAGCCCCGCAGTGTGGGCCGGGCCCGCGAGTACGCACGCGGCCAACTGCTGTCCTGGGACCTCGAACCCCTCGTCGACACCACGGAACTCCTGGTCAGCGAGCTGGTCACCAACGCGCTGCGGTACGGCGAGGGCGAGATCCGGCTCCGCCTGCTGCTGGACCGCACCCTGGTCTGCGAGGTCTGGGACTCCGGCCTGGTGCAGCCCCGCCGGCGCCGGGCCCGCGACACCGACGAGGGCGGCCGGGGCCTCCAGCTCGTCGGCCTGCTCTCCGCCGCCTGGGGCTCCCGGCGCACCCACCGCGGCAAGACGGTCTGGTTCGAACTACCGCTGCCGGACGGCGAGAACGGACTGGTCGACCCGGCGGAGGCGTTGCTGAGCCTGTTCTGAACCGGCGGCCGCCCTGCTCCACGAGGTGCCTACGGCGGCTGCGGTGCCCGGCGCGCCCGGGTTGTGGGGCCGCCGAAGCTCGCGGTCGGGGCGGTGTCCGGGTCGGGGGACAGGAGGATGCCGCCGAGGACGGCTCCGCCGGTGCCGGTGCCGGGGGTGGTGTCCGGGTGGCCATGCGGACGGAGGTCCTGCTCGGCGAGGTGCCGGGCCGGTTGCGACCTTCGGCGGTTCGGGTGCCCGGCGGGCTCGGGTCGTGGGGCCGTCGAAGGGCTGGGTGCCGCGCCTGCCGCTCTACGACGGCTCCGGTGCCCGGCGCGCCCGGGTTGTGGGGCCGCCGAAGCTCGCGGTCGGGGCGGTGTCCGGGTCGGGGGACAGGAGGATGCCGCCGAGGAGGGCTCCGCCGGTGCCGGTGCCGGGGGTGGTGTCCGGGTGGCCGTGCAGACGGACGTCCTGCTCGGCCAGGTGCCGGGCCTGCCGCGCCAGGGCCTCGGCGGGCAGCGGGGCCGCGGTCTCGGCCGCCGCCAGCAGGGTCCTGGCCTCCGCGCCGACCACGCCCCGGTGCGTGCCGACGAAGTCCGCCGCGGCGGCGACCGCGCTGCCGGCGACCAGCGCCGCGGCGGTCGCCAGCACCCCCGCCCGCCCGTCCGCGACCGGCGCGGTCACCCGCACGATCCGGTGCAGCACGTCGAGCGGGTCGTACGGCCCCGACGTCACCTCCTCCCGCACCACGCCCAGCACCGCATCCGCGTGCGCCAACCGCGCCCGCGCCTCCCCGACGGTCAGCTCTCCAGCGGTCAGCCCGTCCCGCTCCCAGAACTCCCGTGAGGGCCCGACCGCGGGCTTTCCCCGGGCCCCGGCCGACGTAGGCGTCGAAGGGTCCGCCGTCCTCTCCCGCGCCCCCGCCAGTTCCGTCTCCGCGCCCGTCAGGGCGGCCGGAACGAGTGTCGTGGCCTCGGTCAGTTCCGTGGCGAGGCGGGTGACGCCGGTGACGAAGGTCTCCGCCTGGGTCACCGCTGCCTCGGCGGCGCGGAGGTGGGCGATCGCGCGGGCCGTCTCCCCGCGGTCGGCGCACTGGCGGGACCGGTTGAGCCGGAGCGTGGCGAACACCAGGCGGTCCTTGGCCTGCTCCGGATGGCCGACGACCGGCGCGCTCGCGGCGGCCGGATAGCGCTGCGCGAGTCCGACGAGGGCCGCCTCCGCCGCTTGCGTGCGTCCGGCCAGCTCCCGGAACCGTGCCTCCGCGGTCTCCAGCGCCCCGCCGAGGTCCACCTCCAGGCCGCGCAGCCGGTCGAAGCCGGGGGCCGCCTCGTCCAGCAGCCGCCCCACCTCCGCGCACCGCCCGGAGATCCCGGCCAGCGCCTGCCGCCGGGCGCTCTCGTCGGCGGGCATGCCCTCGTCGTAGTGCCGCCGCATCCGGAACGCGGCCGCCAGCTCGGCCTCCGCCGCCCGCAGCGCCCGTGTGTACGGCTCCAGGGCGGACGCGTCCGAGCGCAGTGCGGCGAAGGCCAGCTCCTCGCGGCTGGTGCGCACCCAGTCGTCCGCCGCCACCAGCGAGTCCCGCGCGCGCTCGGCGGGTTCGGCGAGCGGGCTGCCGGGTGTGTGCCGGACGGGCGGCGCGCCCGGTGTGGTCCGGGTGCGGGTCCGCCGTGCGCGCCGGGCGTAGCCGTACGCGCCGAGCACCACCGCCGCGGCCAGCGCCAGCAGCGGCAGGACGAGATCGGCGATGGCCGTCTCCTCGACCTCCTGCCGCTGGGCGGTCGCGCTCGGCCCCCGCCCGCCGGGCGCGATCGCCGCGGGCCGGCCGGTGTCCGTGGTCATACCCGGCAGCACCAGCCACAGCGCCGCGACCACCGCGCCCAGCACGGCGTGCGCCACTCGTGCGGACAGGGGCGAGGTCGCGCGCCGCGGGCGGCCCCGGATCAAGGAGGGCGTCACATTCCGGAGCGTATGAGCAGGATTCCGGCACCGCGACCGGGGCGCGTCCCCCGGCGGTGCGCCCGCCCGGAGGTGACGCCCGCGCCGGGATCCGCCCGCTCACTGCGTCGAGGAACGCCTCCTGATCTTGGAGCCGAGCCAGACCAACGGGTCGTACTTGCGGTCCACGGCCCGTTCCTTGAGCGGGATCAGCGCATTGTCGGTGATCTTGATGCCTTCGGGGCAGACCTCCGTGCAGCACTTGGTGATGTTGCAGTAGCCGAGGCCGTGCTCGTCCTGGGCGGTCCGTTTGCGGTCGATCCCGCTCTCCGCGGCCGCGTCCAGCGGATGCATGTCCAGCTCGGCGATCCGCATCAGGAAGCGCGGACCGGCGAACGCCGCCTTGTTCTCCTCGTGGTCACGCACCACATGGCAGGTGTCCTGGCACAGGAAGCACTCGATGCACTTGCGGAACTCCTGCGAGCGGTCGACGTCCTCCTGCATCATCCGGTACTCGCCCGGACCCACCCCGGCGGGCGGCACGAACGCGGGCACCTCCCGGGCCTTGCGGTAGTTGAAGCCGACGTCCGTGACCAGGTCGCGGACGACCGGGAAGGCCCGCAGCGGGGTCACCGTGATCGTCTCGTCGCGGCCGAACACCGACATCCGGGTCATGCACAGCAACCGCGGCCGTCCGTTGACCTCCGCCGAGCAGGAACCGCACTTGCCGGCCTTGCAGTTCCAGCGGACGGCGAGATCGGGCGCCTGGGTCGCCTGGAGGCGGTGGATGATGTCCAGCACCACCTCGCCGTCGTTCACCTCGACCCGGAAGTCCTCCAGGCCGCCGCCGTCCGTGTCACCCCGCCACACCTTGAAGCGGGCCTCGTAGCCGCTCATTCGTACAGCTCCTCTTCGGCGAGGTACTTGACCAGCTCCTCCTTCTCGAACAGAGCGAGCAGGTCGGGGCGGATGGGTTCGGTGGTCTCCCGGGTCAGGACGAGATCGTCCGCGCCGCCGTCGGCGAGCGCGCACAGCAGGTTCACCCGCCGCCACGCCCGGTCCATCGCCGGGAAGTCCTCCCGGGTGTGGCCGCCGCGCGACTCGGTGCGTTCCAGCGCCGCCCGGGCCACGCACTCGCTGACCAGCAGCATGTTCCGCAGGTCGAGCGCCAGGTGCCAGCCCGGGTTGAACTGGCGGTGGCCCTCCACGCCGGCCCGCGCCGCCCGGGCGCGCAGCTCGGCGAGGGCTTCGAGCGCCTGCTCCATCTCGCCGGCCCGGCGGATGATGCCGACCAGGTCGTTCATGGTGCGCTGGAGCTCCTGGTGCAGGGTGTACGGGTTCTCGCCGGTCACCGAGAACGGCCGCAGCGCCTCCTCGGCGGCCGCGTCCACCTGGCCGGCGTCCACGGCGGGGCGCCGGCCGGCCGCCGCCTGCGCGTACTCCGCCGCGTGCCAGCCCGCCCGCCGTCCGAAGACCAGCAGGTCGGAGAGGGAGTTGCCGCCGAGCCGATTGGAGCCGTGCATCCCGCCGGCGACCTCACCGGCCGCGTACAGCCCCGGCACCCCGCGCGCCGCCGCCGTCTCGGAGTCGACGGCGATGCCGCCCATCACGTAGTGGCAGGTAGGCCCGACCTCCATCGCCTCGGCGGTGATGTCGACGTCGGCCAGCTCCTTGAACTGGTGGTACATCGACGGCAGCCGGCGCCGGATCACCTCGGCGGGCATCCGCGTCGACACGTCCAGGAAGACACCGCCGTGAGGGGAGCCGCGGCCCTCCTTCACCTCGCTGTTGATGGCCCGTGCCACCTCGTCGCGGGGGAGCAGTTCGGGCGGGCGCCGGTTGTGGTCGGGGTCGTCGTACCAGCGGTCGGCCTCGTCCTCGGTCTCGGCGTACTTCTCCTTGAAGACGTCCGGGATGTAGTCGAACATGAACCGCTTGCCCTCGGAGTTCCTGAGCACCCCGCCGTCGCCGCGCACCGACTCGGTGACCAGGATGCCCTTGACCGACGGCGGCCAGACCATGCCCGTCGGGTGGAACTGCACGAACTCCATGTTCAGCAGCGGCGCCCCGGCGAGCAGTGCCAGCGCGTGGCCGTCGCCCGTGTACTCCCAGGAGTTCGACGTCACCTTGAAGGACTTGCCGATGCCGCCGGTGGCGATCACCACGGCGGGCGCCTGGAGGACGAAGAAGCGGCCGGTCTCCCGCTCGTAGGCGAAGACCCCGGACACCTGCTCGCCGTCCTTGAGCACCCGGGTGACCGTGCACTCCTGGAAGACCTTCAGCCGGGACTCGTAGTCCCCGCTCTCGGCGAAGTCCCGCTGCTGGAGCGCGACGATCCTCTGCTGGAGGGTGCGGATCAGTTCCAGGCCGGTGCGGTCGCCGACGTGGGCGAGGCGCGGGTACTCGTGACCGCCGAAGTTGCGCTGCGAGATCCGGCCGTCCTTCGTACGGTCGAACAGCGCGCCCCAGGTCTCCAGCTCCCACACCCGGTCCGGTGCCTCCCGGGCGTGCAGCTCGGCCATCCGCCACTGGTTGAGGAACTTGCCGCCGCGCAGGGTGTCGCGGAGGTGGACCTGCCAGTTGTCGTGCTCGTTGGCGTTGGCCATCGCCGCCGCGATGCCGCCCTCGGCCATCACCGTGTGCGCCTTGCCGAACAGCGACTTGCAGATCACGGCCGTACGGGCACCGCGCTCGCGGGCCTCGATGGCGGCGCGGAGCCCCGCCCCGCCGGCCCCGACCACGACGACGTCCCACTCCTGCCGCTCGACCACGGACATCAGAAGGCCCCGATCATCTAGAAGAACCTCGGATCGTCGAAGACTCCGGAGGCGAGGAGGTAGACGTAGAGGTCCGCGAGCGCCACGCTCGCCAGCGACGTCCAGGCGAGCAGCATGTGCCGGGCGTTGAGCCGGCCCACGAACCGCCACATCCGGTAGCGCACCGGATGCCGGGAGAAGTGTCTGAGCTTGCCGCCGACGATGTGCCGGCAGGAGTGGCAGGACAGGGTGTACGCCCAGATCAGCACGATGTTGACCAGGAAGACCAGGGTGCCCAGACCCATGTGGCCCCAGGCGTAGTGCTCGTCGCGGAAGGCGAGCACGGTGTCGTAGGTGAGGATGCCCGCGACCGGGAGCGCCGCGTAGAAGAAGTAGCGGTGGACGTTCTGGAGGATCAGCGGGAAGCGGGTCTCACCGGTGTACGCGCGGTGCGGCTCGGCGACCGCGCAGGCCGGCGGGGACGCCCAGAAGGCCCGGTAGTACGCCTTGCGGTAGTAGTAGCAGGTCAGGCGGAAGCCGAGCGGGAAGATCAGGATCAGGATCGCCGGTGAGAGGCCCCACCAGCTGCCGAAGATCTCCCAGTTCGGGCCGCCCTTCATCGGCTCGCAGTTCTCCGCGAGGCAGGGCGAGTAGAACGGCGACACGTACGGCGCCGCGTAGTAGTCGGCGCCCGAGAAGGCCCGCCAGGTCGAGTAGACGACGAAGGCGAGCAGCCCGGCGGCGGTGGCGGCCGGCGCCAGCCACCAGCGGTCGGTCCGCAGGTGCGCGGCGGCGATCGCGGCGCGGGGCGCGGACCGGACGCCGCCGGGTGGAGGGGGTTGTGTCGTCGGAGGTTCCGTACCAGTGGCCAAGGCTGACTCCGGTCGGCTGGGGTGGCTCAGGGAGCGCGGCGGTCGCGGGCGCCGAGACCCTCGTCGTCCGAGTCCGTCCACAGGGCGACGTCGTACGGGGTGTCGGAGATGGTGACGAGTTCCGGCCGCCGGGTGGAGATCTGGCCGGAGGCCGCCTCGCGCAGCAGCGCGACGCTCGCGCGCAGGTGCTCGCAGTCGGCGCGGACCCGGCGGATGTCGATCCCGGCGCCGCCCATCTGCTGCTCCAGGCGGCTCACGGACCTGTTCAGGTCGTCGAGGCACCGCTGGACTGCCGTCAGTTCATCGTGCACGGACATGACGTGACCTCACTTCCGTCGGCCGTGCGGCCGTGGGCGGCAACGTTCATGCGCCTGCGAGTGTTGCGCGTCACACCTGTCGGTGGGAAGGGATGTGCACCGATTGGCCGAGGCGCGTGGGTGCATCCCGTGGTGCGTTGCGCCGCATGGGTGGGCTTCCCGGCGTTCGCCGCCGTGTCGCCGCCCGTTGCCGAACCCTTTCCTCTTCAGTGGCCGCATAGATGTGATCAGCTCCATATACCGCCAAAAGTGAGCGTAACGCCCGCGGCCCCCGGAGGTAACCAGAGATGTCCCACGACGGCGTCACAGCCCGCTCGGTCCTGCGCTCGGTCGCCTTCCTCGCCGCGGGCACGCTCGCCGTGTCCACCCTCGCCGGCTGCTCCTCCCCGGACCCCGCCGGCAAGCCGCTGGCCGGGCAGGACATCGCCCCGGCCGGGCGCGGCCAGGTGGCCGACGGGGGCAGCCTGCGCTGGGCCGTCGACGCCGTGCCCGAGACCCTGAACACCTTCCAGGCGGACGCCGACGCCACCACCACCCGGGTGGCCCAGGCCGTGCTGCCGTCGATGTACCGGATGGACGCGAACGGGCGCGCCCAGCGCAACCCCGACTACCTGGAGTCCGCCGAGGTCGTCGAGACCGAGCCCAAGCAGGTCGTCCTCTACAAGCTCAACCAGCAGGCCGTCTGGAGCGACGGCCGGGAGATCGGCGCCGCCGACTTCGCCGCCCAGTGGCGTGCCCTGTCCGGCAAGGACAGCGCCTACTGGACCGCCCGCAACGCCGGGTACGACCGCATCGAGCGGATCGAGCGCGGCGACAACGACCTGGAGGTCCGGGTCACCTTCGCCCGGACCTACGCCGACTGGCGGTCGCTGTTCTCGCCGCTGTACCCGAAGGAGGTCATGGGCACGCCGGACTCCTTCAACGACGGTGCCCGCAAGAAGCTGAAGATCACCGCCGGGCCGTTCACCGTGCAGAAGGTCGACCGCACGGACGACGAGGTCACCCTCGCCCGCAACCCGCGCTGGTGGGGCAGCCCCGCCAAGCTCTCCAAGATCGTGCTGCGCGCCGTGCCCCGCGACGAGCGGGCCGCCGCGCTGGCCGCCGGGAAGATCGACCTGGCCGAGGTCGACCCCGACGCGGCCCGCCGTATCGCCGTCGCCGCCGGTCCGAGGGCCACCTCCGCCGGCCCGTCCCGGGGCGCCGGCGACGAGAAGCCCGGCGCCGGGCGCGGCGAGCGCCGGGCGCCCGCCGGGGTCGGCCGGCGGCAGGAGGCGCTGCGCGACTTCGAGGTCCGCAAGTCCCTGGAGCCCGCCTACACCCAGCTCGCCCTCAACGGCTCCGGCGGACCGCTCGCCGACGAGCGGGTGCGCCGGGCCGTCGCCCGCGCCCTGGACCGCGGGGAACTGGCCGAGGCGGTCCTCAAGCCGCTGGGCCTGCCCGCCGACCCCGTCGGCAGCCACCTCGCGCTCTCCGGCCAGGCCGCCTACGCCGACAACAGCGACGCGCTCGGCGACCAGGACACCGCCGCGGCGCAGGCGCTGCTCGCGGACGCCGGCTGGGTGCGCGGCGGACCGCTGAAGGAGACCGAGCAGGGCGAGGAGGCGGCCGGCGCCGAGGGCGAGCGGACGCGCGCGGACAAGGACGGCGACGGCGGGTCCGGCGACGACGACGGGGTGTACATCGTCGGTGAGGACGACAAGCCCGGCGCCGCCCGCGAGTCGTCCGGCCGCGCCTCCGGCAGCGACTCCGGCCACGACTCCTCCGGCCACGACTCCTCTGGCCATGACTCCTCCGGCGACGACTCCTCGGACAGCGACGGGGAAGGCGGCTCCCAGGCCGGCGGCGACCGCGGCGAGGAGGGCCGGGCGGCCTCCCGCCACCTCGCCCAGGACGGCAAGCAGCACCTGCGGCAGGGCGGCGCGCCCGGCGCGTACGCCCCGAAGGGCACCGCCGCCCCGGCGGGCACCCGGACCGGTGTGCTGGCCAAGGACGGCCGTCCGCTGGTGCTGCGCTTCGTGCTTCCGTCCGGGCCCGGCTCGGAGCCCCTGCGCACGGTCGCGGACCGCGTCACCCGCATGCTCGACCGGGTCGGCATCCGCACCGAGACGACCAAGGTCTCCGACGAGAGCTACTTCAAGGACCACATCGCCTCCGGCGAGTACGACCTCGCGCTCTACTCGTGGCCCGCCTCCGCCTTCCCGGCCACCGACGCCCGGCCGATCTACGCCAAGCCGGTCCCGGCCGCCGACGGCTCGCTCTCCGTCGAGCAGAACTACACCCGGGTCGGCACCGACCAGGTGGACCAGCTGTTCGACCAGGCGATCTCGACCCTGGACGAGTCCGAGTCCCGCTCCCTGATCCGCAAGGCCGACGCCCGGATCTGGGCCGCCGCCGGGTCCATCCCGCTGTACCAGCGACCCCAGCTCACGGCCGCCCGGAAGAACCTGGCCAACGCGGGCGCCTTCGGCTTCCAGACCCCCGTCTACGAGGACATGGGCTTCCTGAGGAAGGGCGCGCAGGCGGCGCCCGGCCCGTCCGCCTAGTGCCCGGCGAGCCCGCATGCCCGGCCGCCCCGTACCATGGAGTAAAGGCCGAGGCGTCACCAGCCCGGCGAAGGCCAGCGCAGTGACCTGGCCGTCCTCACACTCCGGGAGAACGCCGCAATATGGCCACGCGCCACGACATCCGCAACGTCGCCATCGTCGCCCACGTCGACCACGGCAAGACCACCATCGTCGACGGCATGCTGAAGCAGGCCGGTGCCTTCGCCGCCCACCAGCTCGAAGGCGTCGACGACCGCATGATGGACTCGAACGACCTGGAGCGTGAGAAGGGCATCACGATCCTGGCCAAGAACACGGCGGTGAAGTACCACCCGAAGGACGGGGGGGACGTCATCACCATCAACATCATCGACACCCCCGGTCACGCCGACTTCGGCGGCGAGGTCGAGCGCGGTCTGTCGATGGTCGACGGTGTCGTCCTGCTCGTGGACGCCTCCGAGGGTCCGCTGCCGCAGACCCGCTTCGTGCTCCGCAAGGCGCTCCAGCAGCGGCTGCCCGTCATCCTGTGCATCAACAAGACGGACCGCCCCGACTCGCGCATCGACGAGGTCGTCAACGAGACCTACGACCTCTTCCTCGACCTGGACGCGGACGAGGAGCAGATCGAGTTCCCGATCGTCTACGCCTGCGGCCGTGACGGCATCGCCTCGCTGACCAAGCCGGAGAACGGCACGGTCCCGGCGGACTCCACCAGCCTGGAGCCGTTCTTCTCCACGATCCTGGAGCACATCCCGGCCCCGACCTACGACGAGGACGCCCCGCTCCAGGCCCACGTCACCAACCTGGACGCCGACAACTTCCTCGGCCGTATCGCGCTGCTCCGCGTCGAGCAGGGCGAGCTGCGCAAGGGCCAGACGGTCGCGTGGATCAAGCGTGACGGCTCCATCAGCAACGTGCGCATCTCCGAGCTGATGATGACGGAGGCGCTGACCCGCAAGCCGGCCGAGGTGGCCCGCCCCGGTGACATCTGCGCCGTCGCCGGTATCCCGGACATCATGATCGGCGAGACCCTCGCCGACCCCGAGAACCCGATCGCGCTGCCCCTGATCACGGTCGACGAGCCCGCGATCTCCATGGTCATCGGCACCAACACCTCCCCGCTGGTCGGCCGCGGCGGCACCGGCAAGGGCGCCGACGCGAAGGCGGCCGTGAAGGACCGCAAGGTCACCGCCCGCCAGGTCAAGGACCGTCTGGACCGCGAGCTGATCGGTAACGTCAGCCTCCGCGTCCTGGACACCGAGCGCCCGGACGCCTGGGAGGTCCAGGGCCGTGGTGAGCTGGCGCTCGCCATCCTGGTCGAGCAGATGCGCCGCGAGGGCTTCGAGCTGACCATCGGCAAGCCCCAGGTCGTCACCAAGGAGGTCGACGGCAAGACGTACGAGCCCGTCGAGCGCATGACGATCGACGTCCCCGAGGAGCACATGGGCGCGGTCACGCAGCTCATGGGCGTCCGCAAGGGCCGGATGGACAACATGTCGAACCACGGCTCCGGCTGGGTCCGCATGGAGTTCGTCGTCCCCTCCCGCGGTCTGATCGGTTTCCGGACGGAGTTCCTGACCCAGACCCGCGGCACCGGCATCGGCCACTCCATCCACGAGGGCTTCGAGCCCTGGTTCGGCACGCTCCAGACCCGTAACAACGGTTCGCTGGTCGCCGACCGCGCCGGTGCCGTCACCGCGTTCGCGATGACGAACCTCCAGGAGCGCGGCGTGCTCTTCGTGGAGCCGGGCACCGAGGTGTACGAGGGCATGATCGTCGGCGAGAACAGCCGCTCCGACGACATGGACGTCAACATCACCAAGGAGAAGAAGCTCACGAACATGCGGTCGTCGTCGGCCGACTCGTTCGAGGCGATCGTCCCGCCGCGCAAGCTCTCCCTGGAGCAGTCGCTGGAGTTCTGCCGCGACGACGAGTGCGTCGAGGTCACCCCGGAGGCCGTTCGCATCCGCAAGGTGAACCTGGACGCCCGTGAGCGCGCCCGCGCCGCGAGCCGCGCCAAGCACGGCTGATCCAGGGCCGGTTCACCGGCCCGCCTGAGGCATCCGAGGCCCGGGCGCCCCCAAGTCGGGGGCGCCCGGGCTTTTTTCAACCCGTTTTTTCCCGCCGACGCACCCCTCCGCTGTCCGAAAGGCGGAGATCGCCGCCCGATAGCCATGTAACACGTCCGTTTCGCGGCCTTCTTCGCCCGAACACTTTGTCCAGATTTTGGAAGATCTACGAGCCAGCTGTGACTGAATTGAGATTTAAGAACGGTGGTCGGTAGTTGGCTCATGGCAGATAGTTAGCCGCGTAGCGCTCGGGTCAATGGGTCTCGCGCTGTGGGGACAGCGCCGACTCACGAGCACCAGGGGGTGTCTGGCCCTCCGTCAGGGGTGTCGGAGGATCAGACGAGCGCCCCCTCCTGTTGGTGAACACGTGGAGTCATGAGGAGGAGTCCCATGCGCGGTGTCACTCACGCCAGGTGGGTCACGGCATCGAAGACCGGCACGCAGGCCCCGGGTCATCAGGATCCGGCGTACGCCTGTCTGGGCTGAGCCCCGGCCGGGGGTCCGCCGCTGCCGCCCGACTACGCGCGTCCGGCTGCGGATTCTCGTCTGTTCAGGCGGATTCCCGTCTGTTCAGGGTGCCCTGACGCCTCTTCATGAACCGAATCGCATCCGCGCCCCGCGGCCGGGGCGGCGGTTCGGCACACCCACACCTGTGAAATGGGCGAACTGTGACAAGTCCTATCGACCTTGAGGGCGGCGGAACATCGGCCGTCACCGACGGCGACCCCGGACCGGCGAAGAAAGCCGAGGACACCAAGCTCGAAGGCCGCTCACCCGGCCAGTTGATGTGGCTCCGCTTCAAGCGTGACCGCACGGGCGTGATCTCGGCCTGCGTCGTCGGCTTCTACTTCCTGATCGCCCTGCTCGCACCGGTGATCGCGAACCTCTACGGCAAGGACCCGTACACCGTCTACGCCGACGAGCGGCCCGAGCTCTTCGACAGCGCGGGTGTGCCGGTGCAGCCCAACGGCGGGATCAGCGCCGAGTTCTGGTTCGGTCTGGAGCCCGGCAACGGCTACGACGTCTTCACCAAGCTGCTCTACGGCATCCGCACCTCGCTGATGATCTCCGTCGCGGTGACCGTCACGGTGGTGCTGACCGGCATCCTGCTCGGCATCACCGCCGGCTACCTCGGCGGCAAGACCGACTACTGGATCAGCCGGGTCATCGACTTCCTGCTCGCCTTCCCGGCGCAGCTGTTCTTCATCGCCACCATGCCGGTGGTGGTCGCGCTCTTCGTCAGCCCGCGGGACGAGACGCCGACCTATGTGCGGGTGCTGGCGCTGATCATCGTCCAGTGGTTCCTGGGCTGGATGAGCCTCGGACGGATCCTCAGAGGCACCACACTCGCCCTGCGAGAACGGGAGTTCGTGGAGGCCGCGAAGGTCAGCGGGGCCTCGCCGTGGCGGATCATCCGCAAGGAGATCCTGCCGAACGTGGTCACCCCGATCCTCGTCCAGGCCACTTACCTGCTGCCCAACTTCGTGACGGCCGAGGCCGGTCTGTCCTTCCTGGGCGTGGGCATCGTCGAACCGACGCCGGACTGGGGACAGATGTTCTCCAAGGCGTCCACCGAACTCGTGATGCAGAACGACATCACGTACATGTTCTTCCCCGGCGTCTCGATGATCATCTTCATCGTGGCTTTCAACCTGCTCGGGGACTCGGTCAGGGACGCCTTCGATCCCAAGACGGCGCGCTGACCATTCCATATGCAACTGGTGCAACTGGTGCAATACAGATGGGTGGAATCTGAGTGATGAGTAGGGGCGGACGCCACACATACGCCGCAATCTCGGTGCTCGCGGCCGGAGCTCTCGTGCTCACCGGTTGCAGCGAGGGCGGCAGCAAGACCGGCGGCAACGGCAAGGACAAGGAGCAGGAGCAGAACGCCCAGCGCCAGCAGGGCTCCATCGACTTCGGCGACGAGAAGGACTCCCAGGGTCCCGCGCCCGAGGTGCCGGGCGCCAAGACCGGCGGCACCATCTCGGTGCTGGCCCGCGACAGCTACGCCCACCTCGACCCGGGCCAGATCTACGTCCAGGACGAGATGGCGGTCTCCCAGCTGCTGCACCGCGGTCTCACCGGCTACAAGGCCACCAGCAACGACGGCAAGAAGCACGAGGTCGTCGGCGACCTCGCCACCGACTCCGGGACCACCTCGGACGGCGGCAAGACCTGGAAGTTCACGCTGAAGGACGGCATCAAGTGGGAGGACGGCTCCCCGATCACGTCCAAGGACGTCCGTCACAGCGTCGAGCGCCTCTTCGCGCCCTTCATCAACCAGGGCCCGCCCTACCTCCAGCAGTGGCTGGCCGACACGCCGGGCGCCGACTACCGCAAGCTGCTGCCGGACGGCCCCTATGAGGGCAAGCACCTCCCGGACAGCCTGCTTCAGACGCCGGACGACAAGACGATCGTCTTCAAGTTCAAGACCGCCCGCCCGGACCTGCCGTACGCCCTGGCCATGGCCGGCTACGCCATCGTCTCGGAGAAGGGCGACACCAAGACCAAGTACGACAAGGACCCGGTGGCGGCCGGACCGTACAAGATCAAGGAGTTCAAGTCCGGCAAGTCGATGACGCTGGTGCGCAACGAGAACTGGGACGCCAAGACGGACCCGCTGCGCCACCAGTACGTCGACCAGTTCAACATCACCTTCAACAACCAGTACGAGCAGTCCACCAAGGCGATGCTCGCCGACAGCGGCAGTGACAAGACCGCCGTCAGCTTCAGCAACAGCGTCGACGCGGGCAACCTCTCCAAGGTCCTGAACGACGCGAGCCTGAAGGACCGCACGGTCTCCGGTTACCAGCCGTACGTCGGCCAGGTGAACATCAACCAGGCCCACCCGGAGCTGAAGGACATCAAGATCCGGCAGGCCATCGCCTACGCGCTGCCGGTCACGCCGTTCGTCCGCGCCTACGGCGGCACCGACGCCATGGAGGTCGCCGGCGGCATCCTCAGCCCGACCGTCGCCGGCTACGACGCCTCCTTCGACCCGTGGGGCAAGAAGAAGAAGCCCGCCGGTGACCCGGAGAAGGCCAAGAAGCTGCTGGAGGAGGCCGGCAAGGTCGGCATGAAGCTGACCTTCGGCTACATCAACACCCCCGAGGGCCAGCAGTACTCCACCGCCATGGCGGCGGGCCTGGAGAAGGCCGGCTTCGACGTCCAGCGCCAGGAGATCCCGGCCGAGACCTTCTACGACCAGGTCAGCAAGCTGGACAACAACTTCGACATCTTCCACACCGCGTGGGGCGCCGACTGGCCGTCCGCCTCGACCGTGATCCCGCCGCTGTACGACGGCCGCGCGATCGCCGAGGGCGCGCAGAACTACTCGCAGATCAACGACCCGAAGATCAACAGCGAGATCGACCGGATCAGCAAGATCACCGACCCGGTCAAGGCCTCGGCCGAGTGGGGCAAGCTCAACGAGTACATCGTCAAGGACGTCGTCAACGTCGTCCCGACCGCGTACTACAAGCAGACCCAGATCGCCGGCTCCAAGATCGGCGGACTCGTCTACGACGACGTCATCAGCGGTGTCGACCCGCGCCGTCTGTACGTCAAGTAATCCCCGCCCCACCGGTGCCCGGTGCCCCGGCCGCGACCGCGCGGCCGGGCACCGGGTACCGCCCGGCCCGCTGACGTCTGAGAGCTGCCCCTGCCATGCTGCGCTTCCTCGTCCGCCGCGCCCTCGGCGCCGCCGTCATCCTCTTCCTGCTGAGCATCGTGACGTTCCTGATCTTCTTCGGGATGCCACGCGATCCGGCGTTGCTGATCTGCGGCAAGTCGTGCACGCCGGCCAACCTGGAGAACATCCAACACGTGCTCGGCCTCGACAAGTCGATCCCGGAGCAGTACTGGCTGTTCCTGCACAACCTGGTCCTGGGCAGCGACGAGTTCATGCAGGGCCCCTGCCCCGCGCCCTGCTTCGGCTACTCCTTCCACACCGGTGAAGCCGTCTGGGACACCCTGATCGACCGCCTGCCCATCACCATCTCGCTCACCATCGGCGGAGCCGTCTGCTTCCTCGTCTTCGGTCTGGGCACCGGCCTGCTCGCCGCCTGGCGGCGCGGCACCCTCGTCGACAAGACGGCCACGGCCACCGCGATGGTCGTCAGCTCCATGCAGATCTACTTCCTCGGCCCGCTGGCGCTGGCGATCCTCGTCTACCAGATGCAGCTGTTCGACAAGCCGGCCTACAACGAGTTCACCCAGGACCCCTTGGCCTGGTTCGGCGGACTGATCATCCCCTGGGTGATCCTGTCGACGATCTTCGCCGCGCAGTACACGCGTATGGCCCGCTCGGCGATGATCGAACAGCTCCAGGAGGACCATGTGCGCACCGCGCGCGCCAAGGGCATGTCCCGGCGGTACGTCTTCTTCCGCTACGCCTGGCGCGGCTCGCTGATCCCGATCGTCACCATCTTCGGCATCGACATGGGCTCGCTGCTCGGCGGCGCCATCATCACCGAGTTCACCTTCGGCCTGCCGGGGCTCGGCCGGCTCGCGGTGGAGGCGGTCTCCTTCAGCGACCTGCCGCTGCTGCTCGGCGTGATGCTCTTCTCGGCATCGATGATCCTGCTGTTCAACATCGTCGTCGACGCCGCCTACGCCTTCATCGACCCGCGCGTCCGGCTGTCCTAGGAGCACTGTCGTGACCACTCTGACCAAGGAAGCCGGTGCCCCGCGCCCGGCCGCCGGGGACGCCTTCCTCTCGGTACGGGACCTGCACGTCAGCTTCCGGACCGAGGACGGGATCGTCCGCGCCGTCGACGGACTCTCCTTCGACCTGGAGCGCGGCCGGACCCTGGGCATCGTCGGCGAATCGGGCTCCGGGAAGTCCGTCACCAACCTGACCGTCCTCGGCCTGCACAACCCGATGTTCACCACCGTCGAGGGCGAGATCCTGCTGGACGGCAAGGAGCTGACCACCGCCCGCGAGTCCGAGCTGGAGAAGCTGCGCGGCAACAAGGTCGCCATGATCTTCCAGGACCCGCTGACCGCGCTCTCCCCGTACTACACGGTCGGCCGGCAGATCGCCGAGCCGTACCGCAAGCACACCGGCGCCTCCAAGAAGGAGGCCTGGGACCGGGCCGTGCAGATGCTCGGCAAGGTCGGCATCCCCAACCCCCAGCAGCGGGCCAAGGACTATCCGCACCAGTTCTCCGGCGGTATGCGCCAGCGCGCGATGATCGCCATGGCGCTGGTCTGCGACCCCGATCTGCTGATCGCCGACGAGCCGACCACCGCGCTGGACGTGACCGTGCAGGCGCAGATCCTCGACCTGCTGAAGGACCTCCAGCAGGAGTTCGGCTCGGCGATCATCTTCATCACCCACGACCTCGGTGTCATCGCCGACATGGCCGACGACATCATGGTGATGTACGCGGGCAGCGCGGTGGAGCGCGGCAGCACCGAGGAGGTGCTGCGCGCACCCCAGCACCCGTACACCTGGGGCCTGTTGAACTCGATGCCGCGGCTGGACTCGGACGTCTCCACCCCGCTCGCGCCCATCCCCGGCAGCCCGCCCAGCCTGCTCACCCCGCCCTCCGGGTGCCGCTTCCATCCGCGCTGCACCTTCCAGGACCGGGTCGGCGGCGGCCGCTGCGTCGGCGAACGCCCGTCGCTGGCGCCGGACCGGGCCTCCGCCTGTCATCTCACGGCGGAGCAGAAGCGGACCATCTTCATCGAAGAGATCAAGCCCCGACTGGGCTAGGAGGAGCACGTCATGAAAGAGGATCTCGTCCTCCCAGCCCCGCGCGAGGCGGCCGGAACCGGCGCCGACGGCGATCCCCTGCTGGTGGTGCAGGGCCTGACCAAGCACTTCCCGGTCAAGGGCGGCTTCCCGGTCCGGCGCACGATCGGCCAGGTGCAGGCGGTGGACGGCATCGACCTGACCGTCCGGGTCGGGGAGAGCTTCGGTCTGGTGGGGGAGTCGGGCTGCGGCAAGTCGACGACCGGCCGGCTGATCACCCGGCTGATGGAGCCGACGGCCGGCACGATCTCGTACCGGGGCCAGGACATCACCCATGCCACGCGCAAGCAGCTGGCGCCGATCCGCTCCGAGATCCAGATGATCTTCCAGGACCCGTACTCGTCGCTGAACCCGCGGCAGACGGTCGGCAAGATCATCTCCGGTCCGATGGAGGTCAACGGGATCGACCCGGCCGGCGGCCGGGAGAAGCGCGTGCGCGAGCTGCTGGAGATCGTCGGCCTCAACCCCGAGCACTACAACCGCTTCCCGCACGAGTTCTCCGGAGGCCAGCGCCAGCGCATCGGCGTGGCCCGCGCCCTCGCGCTCGAACCCAAGCTGATCGTGGCCGACGAGCCGGTCTCCGCGCTGGACGTCTCCATCCAGGCGCAGGTCGTCAACCTGCTCCAGCAGGTGCAGCGCGACCTCGGCATCGCGTTCCTGTTCATCGCCCACGACCTGGCCGTCGTACGGCACTTCTCGCAGCGCGTCGCCGTCATGTACCTCGGCAAGGTCATCGAGGTCGGCGACCGCGAGTCCATCTACACCCGGCCCCGCCACCCCTACACCCACGCCCTGCTCTCCGCGGTGCCCGAGGTGACCGTGGCGGGCGGCTCGGCGGGGCCGCGCGAGCGGATCCGGCTCGCCGGTGACGTGCCGTCACCGATCTCGCCACCGTCCGGCTGCCGGTTCCGCACCCGCTGCTGGAAGGCGCAGGACAAGTGCGCCGCCGAGGAGCCGCCGCTGGTCCGGATCTCCGGCAACCACGAAGGACACCTGACGGCCTGCCACTTCCCCGAGGACCCCACGACCGAGGCCCGCGCCGAGGACATCGTGCTGGACCCGGCGCTGGCGGCGCTGGAGGAGGGGCACGACACCCCCTAGGGGGCGTCTGACAGGATCGGCGCGTGCTGCATCACGTGGAGCTGTGGGTGCCGGACCTGGACCGGGCGGCCGGCTCGCTCGGCTGGCTGCTGGAGCGGCTGGGCTGGGCGCCGTACCAGGAGTGGCCGGCCGGGCGGAGCTGGCGGCTGGCACAGACGTACCTCGTCGTCGAGCGGTCGCCGGCCCTGCGCGGCGACCGCCACGACCGGATGCGGCCGGGCCTGAACCACCTCGCCTTCCATGTGCCGGGCAACCGGGCCGCGCTCGACGCGCTGGTCGAGGAGGCGGTGGCGCACGGGTGGACGCCGCTGTTCCCCGAGCGGTACCCGTACGCGGGCGGTCCGGGGCACTGCGCGGCCTATCTGGAGAACGCGGACGGGTTCGAGGTGGAGCTGGTGGCGAAGTCCGCCACGGCTTCGGCTAATTGACTCGACAGTCGCACACATGTCCCGTCATGCTCCCTGCGATGACACGTACCGACACGCCTCCCGCCTGGGACGAGCGCACCCAGCTGACCACCTTCCTCGACTACGCCCGTGACACCGCCCGCGCCAAGTGCGAGGGCGTCTCCGCCGAGAACGCCCGCCGGGCCCCGCTGCCCGGCTCGCCGCTGATGACCCTGTCCGGGCTGGTCAACCATCTGCGGTGGGTGGAGTACTGGTGGTTCCAGGTGGTCTTCCTCGGCGAGGAGGACGACGGCCCGTGGACCGAGGAGGACCCGGACCGGGAGATGCGCATCGCGGTGGACATGCCGCTGGAGGACGTGCTGCGCGAGTACGCCGAGCAGTCCGCCCGCTACCGCGAACTGGTCGCCGCCCACGACCTGGACGCCCGGGCGAAGGGCACCATCAGCGACGGCCGCCATGTGGACCTGCGCTGGATCCTGCTCCACCTGATCGAGGAGACCGCCCGCCACAACGGCCACCTGGACATCCTCCGGGAGCTGGTCGACGGCACGACCGGCGTCTGAGCCCGCCCGTACGGCGAAGGCCCGCGCCTGGGGAGGCGCGGGCCTTCTGCCCCGGGAAGCGGACGTTCGCGGGCTCGGGTCAATGGGCCGGTGAAGGTCCGTTCCGTGGCGGCGGCTGACGGAAAAGGGGTGTTGTCAGGCCGCTGCCTGGGGGTCCTTGGACAGACGGGGTGCCGGAACGGTTCCCTCCGTCTCGGGGTAGTGGCAGGCGGTCAGATGGCCGGGCTTGTTGCCCTCCACCTGCACCAGCGGCGGCGCCTCCGACGCGCACTTGTCGGTCGCCTTCCAGCAGCGCGTGCGGAAGCGGCAACCCGACGGCGGGTTGATCGGAGACGGCACGTCACCGGTGAGGCGGATGCGCTCACGAGCCGGACCGTCGTCGTCGACCGTGGCTTCCGGTACGGCGGACAGCAGCGCCCGGGTGTACGGGTGCCGCGGGTTGCCGTACAGGTCGTCGCGGTCGGCGATCTCCACGATCTTACCGAGGTACATGACCGCCACGCGCTGCGAGAAGTGCCGGACGACGGCGAGGTCGTGGGCGATGAAGACGAACGCGATGCCCATGTCCCGCTGGAGCTGCTGGAGCAGGTTGACGACCTGCGCCTGGATGGAGACGTCCAGCGCGGAGACCGGCTCGTCGGCCACGATCAGCTTCGGCTCCAGGGCGAGCGCGCGGGCCACACCGATGCGCTGGCGCTGGCCGCCGGAGAACTCGTGCGGGAAGCGGTTGTAGTGCTCGGGGTTGAGGCCGACGATCTCCAGCAGCTCGCGCACGCGCTTCTCCCGGCCGCCGGCCGGGTCGATGCCGTTGATCTCCATCGGACCGGAGATGATCTTGCCGACCGTCTGCCGTGGGTTGAGCGAGGCGTACGGGTCCTGGAAGATCATCTGGATCTCGGAGCGGACCGGCGCCAGCCCCTTGCGGCCCGCGTGCGTGATGTCCTGGCCCCGGTACGAGATCGTGCCGGCCGTCGGCTCCAGCAGCCGGGTGATCAGCCGGCCGGTCGTCGACTTGCCGCAGCCCGACTCGCCCACCAGACCGAGGCTCTCGCCCTCGCCGACCTGGAAGTCGAGGCCGTCCACGGCCTGCACGGCGCCGATCTTCCGCTTGAACGGGAAGCCGCCCATCACCGGGAAGTGCTTGGTCAGGCCCTTGACGTCCAGGAGGGGGTTCGTGTTGCTCATGATCGTGAAATCCCGTCTCTTGTACGTCAGTGCCGGGTCGCGGCGAGGTCGGCGAGGAGGTCGGCGCGCTGCTCGGCGGTCAGGTGGCAGGCGGATCCGCGCCCGTCCACCACGTCGAGGACCGGCCGCTCGGTCGAGCACCGGTCGCCCGGGACCTTCTCCGCGAACGCGCACCGCGGGTGGAAGCGGCAGCCGGACGGTGGGTTGAGCAGCGACGGCGGCGAACCCGGGATCGGGTTCAGCGGCACGTCGACCGGGCCGTCCAGGCTCGGCATGGAGCTGAGCAGACCCCAGGTGTAGGGGTGCTGCGGGCTGCGCAGCACCTCCTTCTTGGTGCCGCGCTCCACACACCGGCCGCCGTACATCACCAGCACGTCGTCGGCGATGTCCGCGATCACGCCCAGGTCGTGGGTGATGAAGATGATCGCGGTGCCGAACTCCTGCTGGAGGTCCTTGAGCAGGTCCATGATCTGCGCCTGCACGGTCACGTCGAGCGCGGTGGTCGGCTCGTCCGCGATCAGCAGCTCCGGGTCGCAGACCAGCGCCATGGCGATCATCGCGCGCTGGCGCATACCGCCGGAGAACTGGTGCGGGTAGTCGTCCACCCGGATGTCCGGCTGCGGGATGCCGACCCGGCGCAGCATCTCGATCGCCCGCGCCCGGGCCTCCTTCTTGGAGGCGCCGGTGTGCTTGCGGTACGTCTCACCGATCTGCGTGCCGATGGTGTGGTACGGCGACAGCGAGGCCAGCGCGTCCTGGAAGATCATCGACATCTTGTTGCCGCGCAGCTTCTCCAGCTCGCGCTCGGACGCCGTCAGCAGCTCCTGGCCGTCGAGCAGGATCTCCCCGTCGAGGCTGGTGCGCCGGCGGTCGTGCAGGCCCAGGATCGCCAGGTTGGTCACGGACTTGCCGGAGCCCGACTCGCCCACGATGCCGAGCGTCTTTCCCTTCGCCAGGTCGAAGGAGAGACCGTCGACGGCCTTGACGACGCCGTCTTCGGTGGAGAAGTGGACCTTCAGGTCCCTGACGGACAGGAAGGGCTGCTGGTCTGTGCTCGTCACGGGGACGCTCCTGAGGGGGGTGATGCCGGGGCTAGCTGGTGGGGACCGGGTCAGGCGAGCCGGATGCGCGGGTCGATGAGGGCGTAGACGAGGTCCACGATGATGTTGGCGAAGACGATCGCCGACGCCGCGACGACGGTGACGCCGAGCAGCATGGGCAGGTCGCTGTCGGTGACCGCGCGCACGGCGCGGGTGCCGAGCCCCTGGAGGCTGAAGGTCGACTCCGTGATGATCGCGCCGCCGATCAGGGTGCCCATGTCGATGCCGAAGATCGTCACGATCGGGCCCATGGCGCCGCGCCAGGCGAACCGGAAGAAGACGTTGCGGCCGGACAGGCCCTTGGCCCGGGCCGTGCGGACGTAGTCCTCGCTCAGCTGCTCGACCAGCTGCGAGCGGGTCATCCGGGTGTAGTTGGCGGTGAAGATGATCGACAGCACGATCCACGGCAGCAGCAGGCCGGAGACCCAGGCGCCGGGGTCCTCGCTGAACGGCGTGTACGACGGCGGGTCCAGCAGACCGAGCTGCTGCACCAGGAAGAACATGGCGATGTAGCCGACGAAGTAGATCTGGAGCGAGGAGCCGAGCAGCGAGACGGAGCTGGCGGCCTTGTCGAGCCAGGTGCCCTGCTTGACCGCGGCGATCATGCCCGCGCCGATGCCGATGATCAGGAAGAAGAAGGCCGCGCCGAGGGCCAGCGAGATGGTGGTCGGCAGGTCGCCCGTGATCGTCTCGAAGACGGGCTGGTCGTTGGTGAACGAGTAGCCGAGGCAGGGCGCCGGGCAGTGCCCGATCCCGGTGTAGTCACGGCCCACGAAGATGCCCTGGAGCCAGTGCCAGTACTGCACCGGCATGGGGTCGGCGATCCCGAGGTTCAGCCGGACCTGCTGGAGCAGCTCGTCGTCACAGACCTTGCCGCAGGCCATCCGGGCGGGGTCGCGCGGGATGGCGTAGAAGAGGAAGAAGGTGACGGCGCTGATGATCAGCAGAATGACGAGTGCGCCGATCACTCGGCGTACCAGGAAACGCAACATGGGTGTGGACTTTCCGGACGGGGCGCCGTCGCCGGGGTGTGGGGAGCGTGGAGGGGGCCGGGGCGGCGGGCCGTTGTGCGGTCCGCCGCCCCGCGAAGGCGTCAGGCCTGGACGAAGACCTTGCCGATGGCGACGCAGGTGTCACCGGCGTTGTAGATCACGCCGCCGACCTTGGAGCCGTGGAAGTAGTTGCGGATCGGGTTGTAGTCCGGGACGCAGGCCGCGAGCTCCATGATCTGGCGGTCGATCTCGCCCCAGGCCTTGTTGGCCGCCTCGGGGTCGGTCTCGACGGTCGCCGCGGCGATCGCCTTGTTGACGCCGGTGTTGTCGAGCTGCGACCAGTTGACACCGCCGTCGGCGATCTGGCTGCCGTCCCAGCAGGGCTGGATGACCGCGTAACCGGCCGGCCAGTCCGGGCCCCAGCCGGCCGCGAACATGTCGAACTCGTTGTCCAGCTGGCTGATCTCGCTGTAGAAGGTGGTCTTGTCGACCTGCTTGGTCACCACGCTGAAGCCCGCCTTCTCCAGGGCGTTCTTGACGGTGACGGCTTCCTTCACGGCCTTGTCGGACTGCTGGAAGGCGATGACGAGCTTCTGGCCCTCCTTGCCCGCTTCCTTCAGCAGCGCCTTGGCCTTCTCCGGGTCGCCCATCGGCTTGGTCTTCTTGCCGTACAGGTCGAAGTCGGTGTGACCCGGGGTGAGCGGCGAGATGATCGTGGTCGCGGACTCGGTGACCAGCGAGCCACCGCGCTGCTGCTTCAGCTGCTGCGCCGGCCACGCCCAGTTGATGGCCTGGCGGACCTTCTGGTCCTTGATCCGGGTCATGTTGATCGGGAAGTAGTAGCAGGTCGTGTCGACCTGGGTCAGCACGCGCTTCTTCAGCGTGGCGTCGCCCATGACCTTCTGGATGCGCTCGGAGGCGACCTCGTTCAGCAGCGACAGGGCGTACTGGTCGTTGCCCTTGTCGGCGATGTACCGGTCGGTGGAGGCCAGCGACTGGTAGCCGAACTGCATGACGACCTTGTCCGGGTAACCGTTGCGGACCGGGTCCTTGTCGGCCTCCCAGTGCTCGTTGCGCACCAGGGTGAGGGACTTGTCGATGCTGCGGCTCTCGATCTTGTACGGGCCGCAGGAGTACGGGCGCTTGTCGTACTTCTTCTTCGTGTCGTGCTTCTTCGGCACGATCGCGAAGCCGCGCATGGCCAGCATGAACGGGAAGTCGGCGTGGCCCTCCTTCAGACGGAAGGTGACGGTGTTGCCGTCGATCTCGATCGACTTCAGGTGCTTGCCCTCGTACGGGCCCTTGTACTTGTCGCCGCCCTCGAGCCAGTTCTGCGGGTAGCGCGGGCCCTCGGTGACGAAGTCGGCGAAGAGGCGCTCGAAGGTGTGGCGGACGTCCTCGATGGTGACGGCCGCGCCGTCCTCCCACTTGATGCCGTCCTTCAGCGTGAAGGACCAGGTCTTGCCGCCGTCCTTCATGGTGCCGGCGTCGGTGGCCAGGTCGCCGACCAGGGTGGTGTTGCCCTTGGCGTCGACGCGGTAGCCGGTCAGGCCGCGCAGGAACAGGACCGAGCCGGCGCCCGTGTACGAGGAGTAGATCTGGGCCGGGTCCAGGTGGTCGAAGTCGATCTGGTCCAGCGTGTAGAGCGTGCCGCCCTTCGTCGCGCCGGGCATCTCCGGGGCCGGGCCCTGGGAGTCGGCCTTGGTGCCGACGGTGATGGTGGCGGCCTCGGCCTTGTCCACCGACGGGGCCTTGCTGGAGCCGCCGCCGCCCGCGTTGCCGCTGCTGCAGGCGCTCAGCACCGTGGTGGCGCCGGCGGCCACACCGGTGGCTATCAGGAAGTTTCTGCGGGAAAAGGACATGGCGTACCTGCCTAGGGTGAAGGTTTGACGAAGGTGCTGCTCGCCGGACGTCGGTGACCGGGCGCGGGGGTGGTGCGAGGGCTCAGCGCTTGGACTTGGGGTCCAGGGCGTCACGGACGGAGTCGCCGAGCAGGTTGAACGCGAGGACGAAGATGATCATCGACACGCCCGGGAAGATCATGAACGTGATGTCGTCCGTGTAGAAGGACGCGCCGCGCTGGATCATCACACCCCAGTCGGGGGTCGGATCGATGATGCCGACGCCGAGGAAGGCGAGGCCCGCCTCCGCGGTGACGAAGGCCGGGAGGGCCAGCGTGGACTGGATCAGGATCGGGGTCCACAGGTTGGGCAGCAGTTCCTTGAAGATGATCCGGCCCGGCGAGGCACCGGTCACCTTCGCGGCCTCCACGAACTCCCTCTCCCGCAGGGCCAGCACCTGGCCGCGCAGCAACCGGGCCATGGAGGCCCAGCCGAAGGCCGTGAGGACCAGGATCAGACAGGTCGCCCGCAGCGAGGTCGGGATCTCCTCGTCCGGTGCCACGAAGAGGCCGTAGACGACCGGCATGAAGGCGATGAAGAACAGCGTCGAGGGGAACGACAGCAGGATGTCGATGACCCGGCCGATCAGGAAGTCGGTCCGGCCCCCCAGGTAGCCGGCGGTGATGCCGACCACCACGCCGATCACGGTGACCAGCAGCGTGGTGGCGGTCGCGATCAGCAGCGAGGTGCGGATCCCGTAGAGCAGGAAGGTGAAGACGTCACGGCCCATCGAGGGCTCGACGCCGAACCAGAAGTCGCCGTCGATGCCGCCGTTGGCCTTGACGGGGAAGCCGGCGTCGTTGAGCAGACCGGGGATCTCCTGGCCGTACTGGTCGTACGGGTTCTTGCCGTAGAGCGAGGCGATCAGAGGGGCGCAGATCGCGATCACGAAGAAGAAGATCACGATGCAGGCGGATATGACGCCCGTACGGTCCCGCTTGAAGCGGTTCCAGGCCAGGCGGCCGGGGGAGCGGCTCTCGTTGCCCTGAGGGGTGGAGGGCGCGGGCGACGTCTCGACGCTCGCGTCGGTCACCTCAAGCGGGGCAGCCGCGGATGGAGATGGGGGGGTCATGGTGCTCCTGGCCCAAGGGAGGGTCTGAGTGACTCCGCAGGGCGCTCCCCTACGGGCTACGCGGGACTTTTTCAACGCAATTCATTCAAGGTCAACAAATTCTGGTCCGAGTTGGGTTTCTCTTTACTTTCTTTGCCTCTGCTTGACCGATCCGTAGCTACGCGGGTAGCACTACCGTGATCAAGTCGTGTCTTACATCGGACCAACTACGCGAAGCGGGCGATGCGTTCGTTATGCGGACGCCTGGGTATCGAAATGCGTACATGCCGGGTTCGTTTTCCAACGGTTCTGCATCGGATTCCGTCGATCTGTTGCGTGACTTTCGAAGATCCACTTCGCCTCCCGGGCGGTCGGCGCACAAGATCACCCCAAAGGGTGGGCTGCATGTGCGATGTGCCCTGATTGGGTCGATATTTGGCGATAACGGAGCGTCATTTCCCGACAAGGCATCAGCTGGGTCTGAGGAGGCACACCATGCGCGGAGCCACGCACGCCAGATGGGTCGCATGCGCCACGGCGGCCGCCCTCGCGGCGACCGCCTGCGGAGGCGGCGGCGACGGCGGCGGCGGGGAGAGCGGCGCGGTGCTCAGCTCCTCCTGGGGCGACCCGCAGAACCCGCTGGAGCCGGCCAACACCAACGAGGTGCAGGGCGGCAAGGTGCTGGACATGATCTTCCGCGGGCTCAAGCGGTACGACCCGGAGACCGGCGAGGCCCAGGACATGCTCGCCGAGAGCATCGAGACCTCCGACTCGCAGAACTTCACCATCACCGTCAAGGACGGCTGGACCTTCAGCAACGGCGAGAAGGTCACCGCCCAGTCCTTCGTCGACGCCTGGAACTACGGCGCCAGTCTGAAGAACAACCAGCGCAACGCCTACTTCTTCAGCTACATCGAGGGCTACGACAAGGTGCACCCGGAGAGCGGCGAGCAGAGCTCCGACACGCTCTCCGGGCTGAAGGTCACCGGCGAGCGCACCTTCACCGTCAAGCTCACCCAGAAGTTCTCGACCTTCCCCGACACCCTCGGCTACAACGCCTACGTCCCGCTGCCCAAGGCGTTCTTCGACGACCACGACGCCTGGCTGGCCAAGCCCGTCGGCAACGGCCCGTACACCGTGCAGTCCTACGCCCGCGGCTCGCAGATGTCCCTGCGCACATGGGAGGAGTACCCCGGCGAGGACAAGGCGCAGAACGGCGGGGTCGACCTCAAGGTCTACACCGACAACAACACGGCCTACACCGACCTCATGGCCGGCAACCTCGACCTCGTCGACGACGTCCCCGCCGCCCAGCTGCGCAACGTCCAGAGCGACCTCGGCGACCGGTACCTCAACACCCCGGCCGGCATCATCCAGACCCTCGCCTTCCCGTACTACGACAGCGCCTGGAACAAGCCGGGCACGGACAAGGTCCGCAAGGGCCTGTCCATGGCCATCGACCGGGACCAGATCACCGAGACGATCTTCCAGAAGACCCGCACCCCCGCCACCGACTGGACCTCACCCGTGCTCGGCGAGGACGGCGGCTACAAGGCAGGGCTGTGCGGCGAGTTCTGCGACTACGACCCCGACCAGGCCAAGAAGCTGATCCAGGAGGGCGGCGGGCTGCCCGGCGGCCAGGTCAAGATCACCTACAACGCGGACACCGGCTCGCACAAGGAGTGGGTGGACGCCGTCTGCAACTCCATCAACAACGCGCTCGGCGACGACCAGGCCTGCGTCGGCAACCCGGTCGGCACCTTCGCCGACTTCCGCAAGCAGATCACCGACGAGAAGATGAGCGGACCGTTCCGGGCCGGCTGGCAGATGGACTACCCGCTGATCCAGAACTTCCTCCAGCCGCTCTACTACACCAACGCCTCCTCCAACGACGGCAAGTGGTCCGACAAGGAGTTCGACCAGCTCGTCGACGAGGCCAACGCCGAGAGCGACACCGCCAAGGCCGTCCAGACCTTCCAGCAGGCCGAGGAGGTCGTCCGGGACAACATGGCGGCCATCCCGCTCTGGTACCAGAACGGCAGCGCGGGCTACTCGGAGCGGCTGTCCGACGTGAAGCTCAACCCGTTCAGCGTCCCGGTGTACAACGAGATCAAGGTCAGCTGAGGCGGCGCCATGGGACGGTACGTCGTCCGGCGGCTGCTCCAGATGATCCCGGTCTTCATCGGGGCCACGCTGCTGATCTTCCTGATGGTGAACGTGATGGGCGACCCCATCGCGGGCCTGTGCGGTGACCGGCAGTGCGACCCGGCGACGGCCGCCCAGCTCCGCAAGGAGTTCGGCCTCGACAAGCCGGTCTGGCAGCAATACCTGACCTACATGGGCAACGTCTTCACCGGAGACTTCGGCACCGCCTTCAACGGCCAGCCGGTCACCGAGCTGATGGCCTCCGCCTTCCCCGTCACCATCCGGCTCACCATCGTCGCCATCGTCTTCGAGATCGTCATCGGCATCACCCTGGGCGTCGTCACCGGCCTGCGCCGCGGCCGGCCGGTCGACACCTCGGTGCTGCTGGTCACCCTGGTCGTCATCTCCGTGCCGACCTTCGTCACCGGCCTGCTGCTCCAGCTGCTGCTCGGCGTCGAATGGGGCTGGATCAAACCCTCGGTGTCGCCGGAGGCCCCCTTCGACGAGCTGATCGTCCCCGGCCTGGTCCTCGCCTCGGTCTCGCTCGCCTACGTCACCCGGCTGACCCGCACCTCCATCGCCGAGAACAAGCGCTCCGACTACGTCCGTACGGCGATCGCCAAGGGCCTGCCCCGGCGCCGGGTGGTCACCCGGCACCTGCTGCGCAACTCACTGATCCCGGTCGTCACCTTCATCGGCACCGACATCGGCGCGCTGATGGGCGGCGCCATCGTCACCGAGCGGATCTTCAACATCCACGGCGTCGGCTACCAGCTCTACCAGGGCATCCTGCGCCAGAACACCCAGACCGTGGTCGGTTTCGTCACCGTCCTGGTGCTGGTCTTCCTCGTCGCCAACCTCCTCGTCGACCTCCTGTACGCCGTACTCGACCCGAGGATCCGCTATGCATGACGAGCCCTACGAGCCCGAGCGCGCCATCGCGGGCACCGGCATGGGGGGCCAGATGGACCTCGCGGCGAGCGAGGCGCTGACCCTGGAGAAACCGCCGGCCGGCCCCGACGGCACCGGCCCGGCCGGCAAGCCCCGCTCGCTGTGGTCCGACGCCTGGCACGACCTGCGCCGCAACCCGGTCTTCATCGTCTCCGGCCTGGTGATCCTCTTCCTGGTCGTCATCTCCCTGTGGCCGTCCCTGATCGCCTCCGGCAACCCCCTCCAGTGCGACCTCGCCAAGGCCCAGGAGGGCTCCCAGCCCGGCCACCCCTTCGGCTTCAACGGCCAGGGCTGCGACGTGTACACCCGCACCGTCTACGGCGCCCGCACCTCCGTCGCGGTGGGCGTCTGCGCCACCCTCGGCGTCGCCCTGCTCGGCAGCGTGCTCGGCGGGCTCGCCGGGTTCTTCGGCGGCACCTCCGACTCCTTCCTCTCCCGGATCACCGACATCTTCTTCGCCATCCCGGTCGTCCTCGGCGGCCTGGTGCTGCTGTCGGTCGTCACCAGCAACACCATCTGGCCGGTCATCGGCTTCATGGTGCTGCTGGGCTGGCCGCAGATCTCCCGGATCGCCCGCGGCTCGGTCATCACCGCCAAGCAGAACGACTACGTGCAGGCCGCCCGCGCCCTCGGCGCCTCCAACGCGCGGATGCTGCTGCGGCACATCACACCGAACGCCGTCGCACCGGTGATCGTCGTGGCGACCATCGCGCTCGGCACCTACATCTCGCTGGAGGCGACCCTGTCCTACCTCGGCGTCGGCCTGAAGCCGCCCAGCGTCTCCTGGGGCATCGACATCTCCGCCGCCTCCCCGTACATCCGCACCGCCCCGCACGCCCTGCTCTGGCCCTCCGGCGCGCTGGCGATCACCGTCCTGGCCTTCATCATGCTCGGCGACGCGGTGCGCGACGCCCTCGACCCGAAGCTGAGGTGAGCCGCCGTCATGCTGCTCGAAGTGCGCGACCTC
Source organism: Streptomyces sp. NPDC001532 (assembly GCF_040298625.1). Classification (NCBI taxonomy): domain Bacteria; kingdom Bacillati; phylum Actinomycetota; class Actinomycetes; order Kitasatosporales; family Streptomycetaceae; genus Streptomyces; species Streptomyces sp. NPDC001532. Next base: position 40,321 of record NZ_JBEPAL010000039.1, on the reverse strand, counting down.
CAGGTGGAGTTCCGGACCCGGGACGGGATCGCCCGGGCCGTCAACGGGGTCACCTACCACGTGGACGCCGGCGAGACACTGGCCGTGCTCGGCGAGTCCGGCTCCGGCAAGTCCGTCACCGCGCAGGCGATCATGGGCATCCTCGACATGCCGCCGGGGCGGATCGCCGGCGGCGAGATCCTCTTCCAGGGCCGCGACCTGCTGAAGCTGAAGGAGGACGAGAGGCGCAAGGTGCGCGGCGCCGAGATGGCGATGATCTTCCAGGACGCGCTGTCCTCGCTGAACCCGGTGCTGTCCGTGGGCGACCAGCTCGGCGAGATGTTCGTCGTGCACCGGGGCATGTCCCGCAAGGACGCCCGCGCGAAGGCCGTGGAGCTGATGGACCGGGTGCGCATCCCGGCCGCCCGGGAGCGGGTGAAGCAGTACCCGCACCAGTTCTCCGGCGGCATGCGCCAGCGCATCATGATCGCCATGGCGCTGGCCCTGGAACCGGCCCTGATCATCGCCGACGAACCGACGACGGCCCTGGACGTGACGGTCCAGGCGCAGGTCATGGAACTGCTCGCCGAGCTCCAGCGCGAGTACCACATGGGGCTGATCCTGATCACCCACGACCTCGGCGTGGTCGCCGACGTCGCCGACCGGATCGCGGTGATGTACGCCGGCCGGATCGTGGAGTCGGCGCCGGTCCACGACATCTACAAGGCCCCCGCCCACCCCTATACGCGCGGCCTGCTGGACTCCATCCCGCGCCTGGACCAGAAGGGCCAGGAGCTGTACGCCATCAAGGGCCTGCCGCCCAACCTGCTGAACATCCCGCCGGGCTGCGCCTTCCATCCGCGCTGCCCGATGGCCCGGGACGTCTGCCGCACCGACGTGCCCCCGCTGTACGACGTGGACCGGGAGCGCGGCAGCGCCTGCCACTTCTGGACGGAGTGCCTGCATGGCTGAGCCGATCCTTCAGGTGCGCGGGCTGGTCAAGCACTACCCGCTGACGCGGGGCATCGTCTTCAGGAAGCAGATCGGCGCGGTCAGGGCCGTGGACGGCGTCGACTTCACCCTCGACCGGGGCGAGACCCTGGGCATCGTCGGCGAGTCCGGCTGCGGCAAGTCCACGGTCGCGAAGATGCTGGTCAACCTGGAGCGGCCGACGGCCGGTGAGATCCGGTACAAGGGCGAGGACGTCACCGGCCTGACCGGCCGCGCCCTGAAGGCCGTACGCCGCAACATCCAGATGGTGTTCCAGGACCCGTACACCTCCCTCAACCCGCGGATGACGGTCGGCGACATCATCGGCGAGCCCTTCGACATCCACCCCGAGGTGGCCCCCAAGGGCGACCGGCGGCGCAAGGTCCAGGACCTGCTGGACGTCGTCGGCCTCAACCCGGAGTACATCAACCGCTATCCGCACCAGTTCTCCGGCGGCCAGCGCCAGCGCATCGGCATCGCCCGCGGCCTGGCGCTGCGCCCGGAGATCATCGTCGCCGACGAACCGGTGTCGGCCCTGGACGTCTCCGTGCAGGCCCAGGTCATCAATCTGATGGACCGCCTCCAGAGCGAGTTCGACCTCTCGTACATCTTCATCGCCCACGACCTGTCGATCGTCCGGCACATCTCGGACCGGGTGGGGGTGATGTACCTGGGCCGGATCGTCGAGATCGGCCGCGACGCCGAGATCTACGACCACCCCACGCACCCCTACACCCAGGCCCTGCTGTCCGCCGTCCCGGTCCCCGACCCCGAGGCCCGCGAGCACCGCGAGCGGATCATCCTGCACGGCGACGTGCCGTCCCCGACGAACATCCCCTCCGGCTGCCGCTTCCGCACCCGCTGCTGGAAGGCGCGCGAACGCTGTGCCCAGGAGGTCCCGGCGCTGGCCGTCCCCGAGGCCTTCCAGCGGGCCACCGGCCCCGCCGCGCACCCCAGCGCCTGCCACTTCGCCGAGGAGAAGCAGGTGGTCCCGCCGGAGGAACCGCGGTAACACACAGGCAACTCGCCCGACCCTGTTCCGATATACGGACGCGTCAGGCTGAGGGACGTACGGCCGTGCGGGTGCCGTGAACGGGCCGGGACGCGCCATGTCGTCCCGGCCCGTTACCCGTCTACGCCAGGCCCAGCGCCCGCTTCAGGAAGTCCACCTGGAGCAGCAGCAGGTTCTCGGCGACCTGCTCCTGCGGGGTCATGTGGGTCACGCCGGACAGCGGCAGGACCTCGTGCGGGCGGCCGGCGGCCAGCAGCGCCGAGGACAGCCGCAGGGCGTGCGCGAAGACCACGTTGTCGTCGGCCGTGCCGTGCACGATCAGCAGCGGGCGGTGCGGCTCGGCGGGCGCGGACAGGCCCTCGTCGGTCACCAGCGAGCTGCGGGTGTACGCGTCCGGGTGGGCCTGCGGGGTGCCCAGGTACCGCTCGGTGTAGTGGGTGTCGTACAGCCGCCAGTCCGTCACCGGCGCGCCCGCGATGCCCGCGTGGAAGACGTCCGGGCGGCGCAGCACCGCCAGACCGGCCAGCCAGCCGCCGTAGGACCAGCCGCGGACGGCGACCCGGGTCAGGTCCAGGGGGTGGTTCCGCGCCAGATCCTGGAGCGCTTCGATCTGGTCGTCCAGGGAAACCGTGAAGTCGTGGTGGACGGCCTTCTCCCACGCCGGAGAGCGGCCCGGTGTGCCGCGGCCGTCCGCGACGACCACCGCGAAGCCCTGATCGGCGAACCATTGCGAGGTCAGATGGGCGTTGTGGGCGGCGACGACACGGGGACCGTGGGGGCCGCCGTAGGGGTCCATGAGGACCGGCAGGGGAGTGTCACCGTGGTAGTCACGTGGCATAAGCAGGGCGCACGGAATTCGGCGTGCGCCCCCCTCGGTGAGCGTGATGCGCGGGGACAGACCAGGATCCTCGGCGTACGACGGGACAACCGCCACCTGCTTCCCCTCGCGCAGCACCCGCACCCGCGCCCCCGGGTGTTCCAGGGTCGCCGACACCAGCACGGTCACGTCTCCCGACCGCACCGCCGAGTGCACCCCGGGCTCCTGGGTCAGGCGCTCGACACCCAGCTCGTTGACGCGGTAGACATGCACCTCGCCGGTCTCCGGGCGTTCCGCTTCCGCGCCCGCGGACGCCGAGACGAGGACGTCGTCGGACGAGACGTCGAGCACCGCGCGCACATGCAACTGCGCTCCGGTCAGCGGCCGTTCCCCGACCGCGAGGCGCCGCGAGCCGCCCTCGTCGGCGATCCGGACCAACTGCCCGGAGGGGGACCAGCAGGGCACTCCAGGGAAAAGATCAAGCCAAATCGGATCTTCATCGGCGTGCACCATCCGGGTCGCACCGGTGTCCGGGTCCACGGCCAGGTACAGCTGGCTGCGCTGGTCCCGCGCCTGCACCAGCAACAGCGGCGCACCCGCCGCTGACCAGTGCACACGCGCCAGATACGGGTACCGCGCCCGGTCCCAGACGACCTCTGTGCGCACCCCGCCCAGGTCGATCACGAACAGCCGCACGTCCGCGTTCGCCGTCCCGGATGCCGGATACGGGACGTGTTGTGGGTCACGTTCCGGCTGGGCCGGATCCGAGATCCACCACCGCCGCACCGGCGTGTCGTCCACCCGCGCCACCAGCAGCCGGTCCGACTCCGGCGCCCACCAGAAGCCGCGCGACCGCCCCATCTCCTCGGCCGCGATGAACTCGGCCAGCCCGTAGGACACCCCGTCCGATTCCGGTTCCGCGAGCGCGCGATCGTCCTCGCCCTCCGCGCCGACGACCCGCAGCGCCCCGTGCGCCACATACGCGACCAGCCGTCCGTCGGGGGCGGGGCGCGGGTCGATCACCGGTCCCGCGGCGGGCAGCTCACGTGCCGTACCGGCCCGCAGCTCGGCCGCGAAAAGCCGCCCTGACAAGGCGAAAGACGCCAGCTCCACCGCGGAGTCGGTGGCGTAGCCGACGATGCCGGCGCCGCCCTCGCGGCTGCGCTCGCGCCGCGCCCGCTCCTCCGGAGGGAGGTCTTCCGCGGCGCCGCCGAGCAGCACCCGCGGGTCCGCCGCCACCCGTTCGGCGCCGTCCGCCGGATCGAGCACCCACAGGGCGTTCGCCCGGTCCGTGCCGGAACGCGAGCGCAGGAACACGACACGCGACGCGTCGGGCGCCACGGTGAACGAACGCGGCGCGCCGAGCGTGAACCGCTGGGTCCGGGCGTGCCGTCTGGGGAAGGAGTCAGCCTCGGTCGTCATGACCCGACCATATTGGCCATGCGCCCCCTTGTGCGGCCGTGCGCCGATCGATGCGCGCGTACGGATAGTTATGATCACTAGCGCTGTGTGGGTATCAACCTGCTGGCTGCTGTAAGGATTTACCGTTCCCCTGCTCTGCCCCCACGTTCCCGGGTCCTTGGAGGTGAGCCGCCGTGGCACTCTCGATTTCGGCGGTGGTGCTGCTGGCGATCATCGTCATCCTGCTCATCAAGAAGTCAGGACTGAAGGCCGCGCATGCCGTGGTCTGCATGCTCCTGGGCTTCTACCTCGCCTCGTCGACGGTCGCGCCGACCATCAGCGAGCTCACCACCAACATCGCCGGGATGATCGGCAGCATCAAATTCTGACCCGGGCGGGCGCTTAGGGTGGGCTCCATGACGGACCTGCCCTCCCGGCGCCTGCTGCTGGTGCACGCGCACCCGGACGACGAGTCGATCAACAACGGCGCCACCATGGCCCGGTACGCGGCCGAGGGTGTTCATGTGACCCTGGTCACCTGCACCCTCGGTGAGGGCGGCGAGGTCATCCCGCCCGAGCTCGCGCACCTGACCGGCGCCGCCCTCGGCATGCACCGGCTGGGCGAGCTGACCGCCGCCATGGCCGAGCTGGGCGTCACCGACTTCCGACGGCTCGGCGGCGACGGCCGCTACCGCGACTCCGGGATGATGGGGCTCCCCGACAACGACGACCCCACCTGCTTCTGGCAGGCCGACGTCGACGAGGCCGCCGGACACCTCCTCCAGGTGATCCGCGAGGTGCGCCCCCAGGTCCTCGTCACCTACGACCCGCACGGCGGGTACGGCCACCCCGACCACATCCAGGCCCACCGCGTCGCCATGCGCGCCGTCGAGCTGGCCGCCGAGGCCGGCTGCGCCCCCGCGAAGGTCTACTGGAACCGCGTGCCGCGCACGGCCGGCGAGGCCGCCTTCGCCCGCCTCCACCAGGCGCTGCCCGGCCTCTCCTTCACCAAGGCCGGTGTCCTCGCCGACGTCCCCGGCGTCGTCGACGACGAACACGTCACCGCCGAGATCGACGGCGGCGAGGTCCATGCCGCCGCCAAGACCGCCGCGATGGCCGCGCACGCCACCCAGATCACCGTGGACGGCGACTGGTTCGTGCTCTCCAATGAACTGGCCCAGCCGGTCTTCCGTACCGAGTACTACGAACTGGTACGCGGGGAGCCGGCCGTGGCACCGGGAGCCGCCCGGGAGGCCGACCTGTTCGCCGGGACCGACACCGAGGAGGCGTCATGAACGACCGCGGCTCCCTGCTGGCCCAGCCCCTGGCCCGCCCCTCCGCCGGGCGGATCGCCGCACACCTGGGACTTCTGCTGCTCGGCGCGGTGGTCGGCGCGGCCGGCGCGCTGGTGCAGGGCGGCTGGTTCCCCGGCGGGCTGCTGCTCGCGCTCGCGGGAGCGGCCGGTCTGTTCCTGGGCGCGGCACGGGCCACCGGCGGCCGGGGCGGGGCCGTCGCGTCCGGCGCGGGCTGGATGATCGCCGTCGTCCTGCTCACCGCCAGCCGCCCCGAGGGCGACTTCGTCTTCGCCGCGGGCGGCGGCTCGTACCTCTTCCTGCTCGGAGGAATGGCGGTGGCTGTGATCTGCGCCACCCTCGGTCCGGGGCGGCAACCCTCGGGGCCCTCCGTCCGACTTGGCAAGTGACGTACCACTTCGCCGTCACGCGCACGTGCGAGTCCCGTGTGGGTTTCCCCAGCGGTCGTGGGATAAGCGCCGGAAGTGGCCAGTATGGTGGTGCGCGCCGCCGAGCTTCCCCCGAGCACTCCGGCTTCGCTCGTGCAGGGGGACCCCCTCGAGCTACGTGAGGTCGTAGGTCGTAAACGGGCGGCGGAGCCAACCGGGAGAACCTGCCTTGAGTCGTGAAACTGACAGTCCGTCCTCCGGGCCCCACGGGCGCGGCGGAGCCGCATACCCCTCGGGCACGCCGCCGTACGGCACCCCCACGGCTTCCGACGGCGGCCCGGACGCGGGGCGTTCGGCCGCTCGGCCGGAGGAGCGCAAGACCGAGACCACGCTGACGACCCGGATCCGGATCAACATCCCCGGATCACGGCCCATTCCGCCGGTCGTCGTGCGCAAGCCCGTCGGTGACGCCGAGCCGCCCGCGGAGCCCGCCGAGGACACCGCGACCCAGCCGCCGGTGCCCGGCGCCGGCGGTGCCGCGGGCGCCGTCGAGCCTCCCGCCGAGCCCGCACCGCAGGCCGAGGAGAAGACCAGCGACTGGTTCGCGCCCCGCAAGGCCGGCGCGCCCGCCAACGGCACGAGCGCGCCCGCCGGTTCGGGCGGCCCCGCCGCCACCGGCTCCGGCGCTCCGAGCCCCGGCGCGGCCCCGTCCGGCGGTGCGCGGCCCGCGGCCGGCTCCGGCCGGCCCGGCGGAGTCGTAGGCTCCATGAACGCACCGGGCGGCAACCGCCCCGGCGGCACCGGCGGCACCGGCGGTTCCGGCCTGTCCGGCGCCACCGGCGGCCCCGTGGCGCCCGGACACGGCGGCGGCACCGGCTCCTTCGACGTCACCGAGGCGCTGGCGGCCGGCCCGCTGGGCAACGGTTCGCGCACCGGCGAGACCCGCCGCGACCAGCTGCCGTACTTCGCGGAGAACGAGCGGACCGGACAGAGCGGACCGGGCGCGCAGAACGGGCCGGGAGCACAGAGCGGACCGGGAACGCAGAGCGGACCGGGTGCGCGAAGCGGGCAGTCCCCGCGCAACGGGCAGAACGGTCAGGCCGGTTACCCCGGTCCGGGCCCGCGCGGCGGCGACCCGGCCGGCCCGACCGGCGGCCCCGCCACCGGCGACGGCCCCCTGCTCCCGCCCGCCGCCTTCACCACCCCCAACCCCCTCGCGGCCCCCGACGCCGCTCCCGGCGGCGGCCTCAGCGACGACACCGCGATCCTCACCCCGCAGGTGCAGGTCCCCGAGCCCCCGGCCGGTGTCTACACCACGCCGCCGGACAACGTCTCCGGGCACACCGTCACCAGCGGCATCCCGGTCGTGCCGAGCCCTGACCACGACGCCGGCTTCCCGCCGGCCGGCCCGTCGGCGCCCACGCCCCCACAGCCGCCCGCCCAGCAGAGCACGCCAGCCGCGGCCCCCCGCAAGAAGAAGGGCCGCAACAAGCTGGCGCTGCTCGGCGGCGGTGTGGTCGTCCTCGCCGGTGTCGCCTACGGCGCCGGTCTGCTGATGAACCACTCCGACGTGCCCAAGGGCACCACCGTGCTCGGGGTGGACATCGGCGGCGGCACCCGCGACGACGCCGTCAAGAAGCTCGACGAGGCCCTGGGCGACCAGGTCGACAACCCGCTGAAGCTCACCGTCGACGGCGACACGGTGACCCTCAAGCCGGACCAGGCGGGCCTCCAGTTCGACGCCCAGGCCACCGTCCGCGAGGCCGCCACCAGCGACTACAACCCGGTCTCCGTGATCGGCTCGCTCTTCGGCCAACAGCGGGTCGTCGAACCGGTCATGCCGGTCGACGAGGAGAAGCTGCACTCCGCCCTGGAGGACGCGGCGGGCGGCGCGGGCACCGCCGCCGACGGCACCATCAAGTTCGTCTCCGGCAAGGCCGTCGCCGTCTACGGCAAGCCGGGCAAGGGCATCGACGTCGACTCCGCCACCGACGCGGTCGCGGCGGCCTACCGCACCCAGGTGGAGACCGGCGCCGCCGAGGCGGTCGCGCTGCCGACCGCCACCGAGCAGCCGACGGTGTCCGACGCCGAGGTCGACCGGATGATGAAGGAGTTCGCGCAGCCCGCGATGTCCGCCACCGTCACGGTCCAGACCGACGCGGCGCACTCCATCCAGTTCAGCCCGGAGAACTCCCTGTGGAAGTTCCTCCGCGTGCAGGCCGTCGACGGCAAGCTGGTCGACAGCCCCGACACGGCCGCCCTGAAGCAGCTCTACGGCAGCACCTTCGACGGTGTCCTCATCACCCGCGGCACCGGCCAGAAGACCCCCGTCACGGTCCAGGACGTCTACAGCGCCCTGCGCACGGCCCTGGTGAGCAAGACGAACCGGGTCGCAGTCATCGAGACGAACCCGAGCTGACCCGCCCACCGGCGAGAAGACGAGATGAAGGGCACCCCGCGAGTGCGGGGTGCCCTTCATCTCGTCTGCTCGTCTGCTCGCCGGTCCTCGCGGCGGCGGCGCTAGTTCAGCATCGCCCGAGCCGACCGGGCCTCCCCGCGCAGCCGTTCCCCGGCCGCCTCGTCCACCGCGGCGACGACCTCCGCGTACGCCTCCAGCTCCTCGGCGCCCGCCACGAACTCGCCGCGCCGCACCAGCAGCCGGGCCCGCTCGTACCGCAGCCGGGCCGGGTGCGACGGCAGCAGCAGCGACAGCTCCACGGCCCACAGCGCCACATCCGAGCGCTCCGGCCGGGCGGCGGCCCACGCCCGCACGTTGTTGAGGATCCGCAGCACCACGTCCAGCGGCTCCGCCGGCTCCAGCACCGACGGCTCCAGCGGCACCCCGGTGGCCCCCACCACCAGCAGCTCCGCGTCCATGCCGCTCAGCACCCGCCCGCCGTCGAACGGATCGGCCAGCACCCGCTCCCCGGCCGCCCCGAAGCCCACGACGAAGTGCCCGGGCAGCGCGACGCCGTAGACCGGCGCCCCGGCCCGCCGGGCCACCTCCATCCACACCACCGACAGCAGGATCGGCAGCCCGCGGCGCCGCCGCAGCACCTCGTGCAGCAGGGACGACTCCAGCCGCTGGTAGTCCCCGGCCGTGCCCCGGAAGCCCAGCCGGTCACCCAGCAGCTCCCGGGCCGCCTCCGCCCAGTCCAGCGGCCCGCCGGGCCGGAACGGCAGGAGTCCGGCGAGCCGGTCCAGTTCCATCTGCGCGGCGTCGATCCCCGCCTCGTCCAGGGCGGAGTCGCCCGCAGCGCCCACCAGCAGGCACAGCAACGCCACATCGGGCCGCTCGGCGCGGGCCTCGTCGGCGAACCGCAGCCGCAGCTCGGCGGCCCGCTCGGGCGGCGGAGGGAAGGGCGGAAGCAGCACGGAACTCACCTCTCAGCCCCGGCCGGCGCCGGAGGTCCCCGGCTCCCGGTAGTGGTGGTACGCGTGGTGCGCGGCGAACCCCAGCCGGCCGTACATCGCGCGCGCGCCCGCATTGTCCGTCTCGACCTGGAGCCACGCCGCGGAGGCGCCCTCCTCCAGGGCCCGCCCGGCGAGCGCGGTCACCACGGCGGTGGCCAGCCCGCGCCGCCGCAGCGCCGGATCCACCTCCACGGCGGCGAACCCGGCCCACCGGCCGTCGACCACACAGCGCCCGATCGCGGCGGGCGGCGCGTCCGGGCTCTCGCCGGGCACGCTCGCGAACCACACGGACGGCCCGCTGCCCAGCACCCGCAGCGCCACCTCGCCGAGCCCCTTGCGCTGGTACCGCGCCAGCCAGGCCTCGTCGGCCGTGCGCGACAGCAGCACCTCGGCGGGCACGTCCCGGTCGGCGACCGGCGCCAGGGAGCCGATCCACAGCTCCGCGGTCACCTCCCGCACCCACCCGCGCTCCGCCAGCCGGGCGGACAGCAGCTCCTCGGTGCCCTCGGCGCCGGTGGCGGTCTGCACGTACGCGGGCAGCCCCCGGTCGCCGTACCAGCGCCGTACGGCGCTCAGCGCGTCGTCCAGCGGCATGCCCGGGTCGCCCAGCGGCAGCACCGAGTTGGCGCGCCGGGTGAATCCGGCGGCCGCCCGCAGTTCCCAGTCACCCAGCCGCTCGCTCTCCACCGGCCGCCACGCCCGGGCGGAGATCCGCGCGAGTTCCGGATACGAGGCGGCGGGGCCCCGGCGCCGGGCCGGCGCGGCGGGCACCACCTTGCCCGCGACCAGCGACGATTCCGGAATGCGGACGAGTTCGCCGTCCCGGCGTGTGATCACCAGCACACCGCCGTTCCAGGATGTGAGAACACCCACCGTGTCGGTGAATTTCTCCTCGGTTACCGCACTGACGCTAGGGTTGCCCACGCGCCGCACGGAGACGCGTTTGCCCACGTCAGCAGCGGTGATACGGACCTCAAGGCGCCCTGCCGCGGAGATTTCCACAGGTCGGTTCACCCCTCCTGTTCGGATCATGCCCAAGAACGGAGATACTAGGGGCGGGCATCGACGACGCCGCGCTCCCGCGCGCCAGGCGGCGGAGCCTGAGGAGGCCCGCCAGCGCCCGTATCGAGGAGGAACGACAGCGTGACCTACGTCATCGCGCAGCCTTGTGTCGACGTCAAGGACAAGGCGTGCATCGAGGAGTGCCCGGTCGACTGCATCTACGAGGGCCAGCGGTCCTTGTACATCCACCCGGACGAATGCGTCGACTGCGGTGCCTGTGAGCCGGTCTGCCCGGTCGAGGCGATCTTCTACGAGGACGACACTCCGGAGGAGTGGAAGGACTACTACAAGGCGAACGTCGAGTTCTTCGACGAGCTCGGTTCGCCCGGCGGTGCCAGCAAGCTCGGCCTGATCGAGCGCGACCACCCGTTCATCGCCGGTCTGCCGCCGCAGGGCGAGTAACACCGCGCCGGCGGCCGCAGCCCGCGCCGCCCCGGTCCCGTACGGTCCGATCGTCCCGGTCGCCGTGCGGGACCGAGGCGTTCGCCCAACCGTTGAGAGTGAGCGAGAAACCGTGTCCGCAGTCTCCGACCGCCTGCCCACCTTCCCCTGGGACAAGCTCGCGCCCTACAAGGCGACGGCCGCCGCGCACCCCGACGGCATCGTCGACCTGTCCGTCGGCACGCCGGTCGACCCGGTGCCCGAGCTGATCCAGAAGGCGCTGGTGCACGCGGCCGACTCGCCGGGCTATCCGACGGTGTGGGGCACGCCGGAACTGCGGGACGCCATCACCGGCTGGCTGGAGCGCCGCCTCGGCGCGCGCGGTGTCACCCACCACCACGTCCTGCCGATCGTCGGCTCCAAGGAACTCGTCGCCTGGCTCCCGACCCAGCTGGGTCTCGGCCCCGGCGACCGGGTCGCCCACCCGCGCCTGGCCTACCCGACCTACGAGGTCGGCGCCCGCCTGGCCCGCGCCGGGTACGAGGTGTACGACGACCCGACCGAGCTGGACCCGGCCGGCCTGAAGCTGCTGTGGCTGAACTCGCCGTCCAACCCGACCGGCAAGGTCCTCGCCAAGGAGGAGCTGACCCGGATCGTGGCCTGGGCCCGGGAGCACGGCGTGCTGCTCGTCTCCGACGAGTGCTACATCGAGCTGGGCTGGGAGGCCGACCCGGTCTCGGTGCTGCACCCGGACGTCAACGGCGGCTCCTACGAGGGCATCGTCTCGGTGCACTCGCTGTCCAAGCGCTCCAACCTCGCCGGCTACCGGGCCGCCTTCCTGGCCGGTGACCCGGCCGTGCTCGGCCCGCTGCTGGAGATCCGCAAGCACGGCGGCATGATGACCTCCGCTCCGACCCAGGCGGCCGTGGTGGCGGCCCTCGGCGACGACGAGCACGTGCGGGTGCAGCGCGAGCGGTACGCGGCCCGCCGCACCCTGCTGCGCCAGGCCCTGCTCGGCCACGGCTTCCGCATCGAGCACAGCGAGGCCAGCCTCTACCTGTGGGCCACCCGGGACGAGTCCTGCTGGGAGACGGTGGCGCACCTGGCCGAGCGCGGCATCCTGGTCGCGCCGGGCGACTTCTACGGCTCGGCGGGCGACCGGTTCGTGCGGGTGGCGCTGACCGCCTCGGACGAGCGGGTGCGGGCCGCGGTGGAGCGGCTGGCGCGGTAGCCGGACCGACCGTGACACGGGCGAAGGGCCCAGGGACGGCGTCCCTGGGCCCTTCGTCGTACCGGCGCGGCGTCAGCCGAGGGGGAGGCCCTTCGTCGGCAGCTGCTCGGTGGGCAGTCCGCCGCCCTGGGTGAGGCTGTCGGTCGGCAGCCCGCCCTTGGTGGCGGTCTTGGCGGTGTCGCCGACGATGTCCCCGGCGGAGCCGGCCACGTCCCCGGCGGCCTTCTGCGCGGCGGGCGTGGCCTTCTTGACCGCCTTGCCGGTGGTCTTGCCGGCGGCCGGCACCGACTGCTCGACCGCCTTGCCGCCGGTCGCACCCGCGAGACCGGTGACGTTCTGGGCGGCGCCGTCGACGGTGTTGCCGACGTTCGCGCCGTCCAGCGCGGTCAGCCCGCCGAGGTTCTGCGCGGCCGGCAGTTCGGGAGCCGCGGTGGCGGAGCCGGTCGCACCGACCACGGAGGCCGCTCCCGCTGCGGTGAGCAGCGCGGCACGGGCGATCCGGCGGGTCAGGGGGAGGGACATGATGCTCCTTATGACGGGAGAAGACGTAAAGACAACGTGCGCCGTGACTACCGCTCGACCCCCCGCCGAGGTTGCGCAGACCAAACGTAAAGAGTTGGTAATGCGTCGCATTATCGGCTGCGGATGAAAAGGTACAAAAGGAGCCTCGTCCGAAAGTCTGCCGAATCCTTACAGCCCTTTGCCCGCAAGGGATTCCGGGAACGGCAGGGTGACCGTGCGAAAACCCGCCCGCACCGCCGTGGCCGGACACCCGGCATTAACCCGTGCGGGTGAGCGTCCGTACTACTGCGCAGTGACGATCCGGACCGCGTCGGCGGCCTCGCCGCTCTTCGCGTCGGCCGACGGCTCCGCCTCGCGCCACCGGCTGTCGGTGGTGCCGGCGACCCACTCACGGCCCGCGTACGAGACCCGCTCGATGTGCAGCGCCGAGGCGTTGGCGACCGCCCAGTGGGCCAGCTGCCAGCCGCGCACCCGCTCGTCACCCGTCTCCGCCCGCGCCGGGACCGGCACGGTCACGGTCCGCCCGCTGGTCCGCGCGGTCACCGAGGGCTCCGGCGTCGCCGGGGCAGCCGTCTCGGCGCCGACCTCCGCGCCCGCCTCCTGCATCGCGTCCCGGCCGAAGTCCCGCACCAGCGCCGAGCGCACCGCGTCCGGCCCGGTCAGCCGGGTGGCGTCCGGGCGCCCCTCGCAGGTCAGCGTGGCCGCCGCGCGGCCGGTCAGGGCGGCGGCCAGCAGCGTGGCGTCCGGCTCGTGCTTGGCGTACGCCTGCGGAAAGCCGCTGCGCTGCACCCGCTGCGCGGCGACGGTGAGCGGCAGCCGGGTGTAGCCGGGCACCTCGACCAGATGGTCGTAGAACATGCCCGCCGAGTAGATCGGGTCCATGATCTGCTTCTCGGTGCCCCAGCCCTGCGAGGGACGCTGCTGGAACAGGCCGAGCGAGTCCCGGTCGCCGTGCTCGATGTTGCGCAGCGCCGACTCCTGCAACGCCGTCGCCAGCGCGATCGTCACCGCCCGCTCGGGCAGCCCGCGCGCGGTGCCGACGGCCGTGATCGTCGCCGCGTTCACGGCCTGCTCCGGGGAGAACTCGTACGTCGCCCCGTCGCCCTCGCCCGAGACCACGGTGCACCCCGGACCGCTCCGGCCACCGGTCACGTACTGCACCGCGAGATACCCCGCGACCGCGAGCAGGACCACGAAGGCCGCCCCGCAACGCAGGAGGCGGCCGCGACGCTTGGGAGTGGTGGACGGCTCTGGCACGCGTACAAGGTACTGGAGCGGGTGCGACGGGTGGGCCCGGCGGTCCGCGACTCCTTGGCGCTAGGGTCGACGCCATGGCCGATACCCCGCTTGACCTCACGCTGGACGCCGCGCGGCTGACCGCGCAGCTCGTCGACTTCCCCTCCGTGAGCGGCGGCGAGAAGCCGCTCGCGGACGCCGTCGAGTCCGCGCTGCGCGCCCTGCCGCACCTCACCGTCGAACGGCACGGCAACAACGTCGTGGCGCGCACGCATCTGGGCCGGCCGGAGCGTGTGATCCTCGCCGGGCACATCGACACCGTGCCGATCGCGGACAACGTGCCGTCCCGGTTGGACGAGGACGGCGTGCTGTGGGGCTGCGGCACCTGCGACATGAAGTCCGGGGTGGCGGTCCAGCTGCGCATCGCCGCCACGGTCCCCGCGCCCAACCGCGACCTGACCTTCGTCTTCTACGACAACGAGGAGGTCGCGGCCGACCTCAACGGCCTCAAGCACGTCTGCGAGGCGCACCCGGAGTGGCTGGAGGGCGACTTCGCGGTGCTGCTGGAGCCCTCGGACGGCCAGGTCGAGGGCGGCTGCCAGGGCACCTTGCGGATGCTGCTGAGGACGACGGGCGAGCGGGCCCACTCGGCGCGCGGCTGGATGGGCTCCAACGCCATCCACGCGGCGGCCCCGATCCTCCGGCGCCTGGCGGAGTACGAGCCGCGGTGGCCGGTGATCGACGGGCTGGAGTACCGGGAGGGCCTGAACGCGGTCTTCGTCTCGGGCGGTGTCGCCGGGAACGTGATCCCCGACGAGTGCGTGGTCACCGTGAATTTCCGCTACGCGCCGGACCGCACCCCCGAGGAGGCGATCGCCCACGTGCGCGAGGTGTTCGCGGACTGCGGGGTGACGGAGTTCGTCGTCGACGACCACAGCCCCGGCGCGCTGCCCGGCCTGTCCCACCCGGCCGCCGCGGCCTTCATCGAGGCCGTGGGCGGCACCCCGATGCCCAAGTACGGCTGGACGGACGTCTCCCGCTTCTCCGCGCTCGGCGTCCCGGCGGTCAACTACGGCCCCGGCAACCCGCATCTGGCACACAAGCGGGACGAGCGGGTAGAGACAACGAAGATCCTCGCGGCGGAGGAGCGGCTGCGCTCCTGGCTGACGGCCTGAGCGCGCTGCGCGCTCCGTGTGCCGGGCGCTTCGTGGCGGACACGCGCACGTCCCCCCTCCGTAACCCGCGTAGATCTACGCTGAGACGGAAAGACGTGGCAAGCGGAGGGAGCGCACATGGCTACCGGCAACCCTGAGGGCAGCAAGCAGCCGCCGGAGGAGCAGCGCCTCGGACCGGTCCTCCGCAGGCGGGATCAGGTGCAGGCGGGCACCACGGACCAGCGGCTGCTGGACGAGCGGGCCCCCTCCGACTGGGTGCACACCGACCCTTGGCGGGTCCTGCGCATCCAGTCCGAGTTCATCGAGGGCTTCGGCACCCTCGCCGAACTGCCGCCCGCGATCAGTGTGTTCGGCTCGGCCCGGACACCGGTCGACTCGTACGAGTACGAGATGGGCGTGCGGCTCGGCCGCGGACTGGTCCAGGCCGGCTTCGCCGTCATCACGGGCGGCGGGCCCGGCGCGATGGAGGCCGCCAACAAGGGCGCCTGCGAGGCGGGCGGCATCTCCGTCGGGCTCGGCATCGAGCTGCCGTTCGAGCAGGGCCTCAACCCCTACGTCGACATCGGGTTGAACTTCCGGTACTTCTTCGTCAGAAAGATGATGTTCGTCAAATACGCCCAGGGGTTCGTGGTGCTGCCCGGCGGGCTCGGCACGCTCGACGAACTCTTCGAGGCCCTGACCCTCGTCCAGACGCAGAAGGTCACCCAGTTCCCGATCGTCCTGTTCGGCACCGAGTACTGGGGCGGTCTGGTCGACTGGCTGAAGCACACGCTGATCGCCCAGGGCAAGGCCGCCGAGAAGGACCTCGCCCTGTTCCACCTCACCGACGACGTGGACGAGGCGGTCGCCCTGGTCTCGAAGGAGGCGGGCCGCTAGGGCCTTTCGTTTGGATCAGGTCGGCCGTGAGTGACTGCGCCTCTCGACCGGGTCGAGCGGGGTCTGGTGCGTGCAGCTGCAAGGCGGAGGAGGGCGTCGACGCGGAGCGTCGACAACCGACGACAACGCCGCAGATGTGCGTGCCAGACCCCGCGACGCCGACATGATCCAAACGACAGGCCCTAGCGGCACCGGCCCGCTCGCGGCGCCGGTGGGATCACATCAGGCCGCGGCGGGCCACCGCCGGGGCACGGTGCCCGGCGATCGACGACACCATGTCCAGGACCTGGCGGGTCTCCGCCACCTCGTGCACGCGGTAGACCTGCGCGCCGAGCCACGCCGACACGGCCGTCGTCGCCAGGGTGCCGATCACCCGCTCCTTGACCGGACGGTCCAGCGTCTCCCCGACGAAGTCCTTGTTGGACAGCGACACCAGCACCGGCCACCCCGTCTCGACCATCTCGCCGAGCCGCCGGGTCGCCTCCAGGCTGTGCCGGGTGTTCTTGTTGAAGTCGTGCCCGGGGTCGATCAGGATCGACTCCCGCGGCACGCCCAGCGCCGCCGCCCGCTCCGCCAGCCCCACGGTCACCCGCAGGATGTCGGCCACGACGTCGTCGTACGTCACCCGGTGCGGGCGGGTCCGGGGCTGTGCGCCGCCCGCGTGCGTGCACACCAGCCCCACGCCGTGCCGGGCCGCGACCTCCGCGAGCCGCGGGTCGACACCGCCCCAGGCGTCGTTCAGCAGGTCCGCGCCGGCCGCGCAGACGGCCTCGCCGACCTCGGCCCGCCAGGTGTCCACGCTGATCACCACGTCCGGGAAGCGCCGCCGCACCTCGGCCACGAACCCGACCGTGCGCCGTGCCTCCTCCTCGGCCGTCACCTCTTCACCGGGACCGGCCTTGACCCCGCCGATGTCGATGATCGCGGCGCCCTCGGCCACGGCCTGCTCCACCCGGGCGAGGGCGGGCTCGTCGCGGAACGTCGCCCCCTGGTCGTAGAAGGAGTCCGGGGTCCGGTTCACGATCGCCATGATCACCGGCTCGTGCGGGTCGAATTCACGCCTGCCCAGCCTGAGCATCCCCTGTGACCTCTCCTAGTGGTATCCGTCCGCGTCCGGCCTTTGGGCCGCCTGCGACCTTAACCGCCAGACTCGCATGGCACGATCGGACCCTGACACATCCGACCCGACCGATCCGACCGTGGGGACCACAGCGATGGTTATGTTCTTGTTCCTGGTCGTCGCGCTCGCCGTGGTGGTCGCCGCGGTGACCCTCGCCGTGGTGGGCGGCGGCGAGCAGGCGCCGCTGCCGGAGGCGGCACCCGAGCGGCTGTACGACCCGCTGCCCCCGGACCGGCCCGTCGACCGCGCGGACATCGACTCCCTGCGCTTCCCGCTCGCCGTCCGCGGCTACCGGATGAGCGACGTCGACGACGTCCTGAACCGCCTCGCCGCCGAACTCGCCGAGCGCGACGCCCGCATCGCCGACCTGGAGTCCGCCCTGACCGGCGCCCGGGCCGCCGCCGACCGCGTCTCCTTCGAGAAGCGGGACCACACTCCGCAGGACGGCGAACAGTGACCGACGGCACGCCCCTGGCCGGCCCCGACGGCGGGCTCCGCTGCCCCTGGGCGCTCTCCGCGCCCGACTACCTCCCGTACCACGACGAGGAGTGGGGGCGCCCGGTCCACGGCGACGACGCGCTCTTCGAACGCCTCACCCTGGAGGCGTTCCAGTCCGGGCTGTCCTGGATCACCATCCTGCGCCGCCGCCCCGGCTTCCGCGCCGCCTTCGCCGGCTTCCGCATCGCCTCGGTGGCGGCCTACACCGAGGCCGACCGGGAACGGCTGCTCGCCGACGCCGGCATCATCCGCAACCGCGCCAAGGTCGACGCGACCCTGGCCAACGCGCGCGTGCTCGCCGACTGGGCGCCGGGCGAGCTGGACGAGCTGATCTGGTCGCACGCCCCGGACCCGGCCGCCCGCCCGGTCCCCAAGGTGCTGGCCGACGTCCCGGCCGTCACCCCGGAGTCCACCGCCCTGTCCAAGGCGCTCAAACGGCGCGGCCTGCGCTTCGTCGGGCCCACCACGGCGTACGCGCTGATGCAGGCGTGCGGGCTGGTCGACGACCACCTCGCCGACTGCACCGCACGCCGCGCCGGCTGACCGCGGCCGCTACCGGCCCAGGTACTTCGGCCGCTCCTTGTTCACGAACGCCCGCACGGCGATCGCGTGGTCCTCGGAGGCACCGGCCCGGGCCTGGAGTTCGTCCTCCTTCTCCAGCGCCTCGTCGAAGGAGTGGGTGAGGGCGTAGGCCATGGACTCCTTCAGCGCCGCGTACGCCACCGTCGGCCCCTCGGCCAGCGCGCGGGCCACCCGCTCCGCCTCGGCCCGCAGGTCGGCGGCCGGCACCACGCGGTTGGCGATCCCCAGCTCGTACGCCTCCTGGGCCTTGACGCCGCGCGGGAACAGCAGCAGGTCGGACGCCCGGCCGGGGCCCACGATCCGCGGCAGGGTCCAGGAGATGCCCGAGTCCGCGGTGAGCGCGACCCCGGCGAACGAGGTGTTGAAGGAGGCGGTGTCCGCGACCACCCGGTAGTCGGCGGCGAGCGCGAACCCGAAGCCGGCCCCGGCGGCGACCCCGTTCACGCCCGCGACCACCGGCTTCGCCATGCCGACCAGCGCCCGCGCGATCGGGTTGTAGTGCTCCCGCACGGTGCTCATGGTCTGGCCCTCGCCGGTCTCCCGGTCGGAGGCCAGCAGCCCGATGTGCTCCTTGAGGTCCTGGCCCACGCAGAACGCCCGGTCACCGGCGGCGGTCAGCAGCACCGCCCGGACGGCGTCGTCGGCCGCCGCGGACTGGACCGCCTCCCGGAGGGCGACCTTGGTCGCGATGTTCAGCGCGTTCATCGCCTCGGGGCGGTTCAGCGTGATCGTCGCGAGCCCGTCGCTCACCTCGTAGAGCACGGTGTCGGCCATGGTGTGTCCCCTCCGGTGTCGCGGTATGGGCGTACCGGTCGGTACGTCCGGTGTCCGAGGACAGCATGGCGGAGATCGCCGGTGACGGGCCGGACCGCGCGTGTGACCTGCGTCAAAGAAACCCGGGCCCGCTGCGGACGGCGGAGCTCCGTGCGGGTGCGCAGTATCGCAGTCACATCGCCGAATTGGGTGGTTTTGCTCGCGTGCGTTGCCCAAGCGATGCGGACCGATGTTGGTCATCGGGTCGTGAGATGCGGGATAATGGCCTGGAAGCAATGTGTTCGATGCCGGTGTCGCGTGTCCCGCTCGCGGATCCGCGTGCCCCCCAGTGGGCCGTCGGCTTTGACGATGAGCTGGTTTCAGGAAGGGGAACGAGCATGGCGGCCATGAAGCCGCGAACGGGTGACGGCCCGCTCGAGGTGACCAAGGAGGGGCGGGGCATCGTCATGCGCGTTCCGCTCGAAGGCGGCGGTCGGCTCGTCGTCGAGCTGACCCCGGACGAGGCCGACGCGCTCGGCGACGCCCTCAAGAAGGTTGTGGGCTGAACGCGCGCAAGCGACCATACCCTTCCGGCCGCCCCGGCACCGCACAAGGTGCCGGGGCGGCTGCGTATCCGCATCCGCCCCGGCCCGCGTGCCCGCATCCGCCTTGGCCCGCGTACCCGCGTGCCTGGTCCGCTCTAGCCGCGGGCCGGGTCGGGGCGCTTGACCGCGCACAGCAGCCCGTCCCCGAGCGGCAGCAGCGACGGCACCAGGTCCGGGCTCTCGCGCACCGCGCGCAGCAGCTCGCGCAGCCGCAGCACCTCCGTGGGCTGCGGGCCCGAGTCCACCGTGCGGCCGTGCGCGAAGACGCCCTCGAAGGCCACCAGGCCGCCCGGCCGCAGCAGGCGCAACGATTCAGCGAGGTAGTCGAGCACCTCCAGCCGGTCGCCGTCGCAGAAGACGAGGTCGTAGCCGGCGTCCGCGAGCCGCGGCAGCACCTCCAGCGCCCGCCCCGGGATGAACCGGGCCCGGTTGCTGGCGAAGCCGGAGGCGCGGAACGCCTGCCGCGCCGACTGCTGGTGCTCCGGCTCGGGATCGACGGTGGTCAGCACGCCGTCGGGGCGCATGCCGTGCAGCAGGTGGATCCCGGAGACACCGGTGCCGGTGCCGATCTCCGCGACCGCCTTGGCGTCCACGGAGGCGGCCAGCAGTTGCAGCGCGGCGCCCGTGCCGGGCGACACCGGGCGCAGCCCTGCCTCACGGGCCCGGTCGCGGGCCCAGTGCAGCGCTTCGTCCTCGGCGACAAAGGCGTCGGCGAACGCCCAGCTCGTCTGCCGGTTGCCGGTAATGACCCTCTCCTGTCCCCTGGTTGCCTCGGCGTGACTGTATCCGTTGGCGTCGGGAACCCGCAGATGGGACCGGGCGTTTAGAGGGGTGGGAGACAGGAGCGGGGGACACAGTTGGATCACGATGCCGAGCGGGACGCCGAGCAAGTGCTGACGCAGCCGTATGAGCCGTATCAGCCCAGATCAAATTCTCGTAAAACCGCTTATCCGGAGCTAACGGACGAGGTGGCTATGGTAGGGGCTCCACTGGACACCACCAGAGCCGACAGGGGAGGTGCGGCCGCGCCTGTGGACCGAGGCGGAGTGCTGCGGCGCTTCCTCGGCTCGGCAGGCAGGCCGAAATCCGTGAACGACACCGCTGCTGACCCCAGCCAAGCCGCTGGCCACGACCGGACCGCGACCTTCTCCACCGACGCGGACGGGCAGGCGTGGACTCCGCCCACCTGGGAGGAGATCGTCAGCACGCACAGCGGACGGGTCTACCGGCTGGCCTACCGCCTCACCGGCAACCAGCACGACGCGGAGGACCTCACGCAGGAGGTCTTCGTCCGCGTCTTCCGCTCCTTGTCCACCTACACCCCCGGCACCTTCGAGGGCTGGCTGCACCGCATCACCACCAACCTCTTCCTGGACATGGTCCGCCGCAAGCAGCGCATCCGGTTCGACGCCCTCGGCGAGGACGCGGCGGAGCGCCTGCCCAGCCGCGAGCCGTCCCCGCAGCAGGTCCTCAACGACGCGCACTTCGACGCCGACGTCCAGCAGGCCCTCGACACCCTCGCGCCCGAGTTCCGCGCCGCGGTCGTCCTGTGCGACATCGAAGGACTGTCGTACGAGGAGATCGCCGCGACCCTCGGCGTGAAGCTCGGCACCGTCCGCTCCCGGATCCACCGCGGCCGCTCCCAGCTGCGCAAGGCCCTGGCGCACCGCTCCCCGAAGGCGCGCGCCGAGCGCCGCTCCTTCGTCGCCCGTGTCCCCGCACTGGGAGGAGGGGGCGCGTCCGCGTGAGTGGATCACGGCCGAAACCTGCCGAGGGACACCTCGCAGAGCAGCACCTGGGAGATCGACTCGCCGCCCTGGTGGACGGTGAGCTCGGTCATGACGCGCGCGAGCGCGTGCTGGCGCATGTGGCGACCTGCCCGAAGTGCAAGGCGGAGGTGGACGCCCAGCGCCGTCTGAAGAACGTCTTCGCGGAAGCGGCCCCGCCGCCGCTGTCCGAGAGCTTCCTGGCCCGCCTCCAAGGGCTGCCCGCAGGCGGTGACCTCGACGGCGGCGGCACGCCGTTCGGCGGGGGCGGACTGACCGGCGGTCTGCCCGGCCGGCCCGGCGCGGGCGGCGTCTTCGGGATGCGGCGGGGCGGCGAACGCTTCGAGTTCGACTATGTGCCCGCAGGGCCGCACACCTCCGTGCTCCCGGCCGCCGGACAGCGCGGCTTCCGTATCCATGACGTCGGCCGCGCCGACAGCGAGCGGGCCTCGCGCGGGCGCCGGTTCGCGTTCGTCGCCGCCGGAGCGGTGTCGCTGGCAGCCATCGCCCTCGGCGGGGTCACCATCGGCGCACCCGGCGACCCCGAGGCGCGCGGCGGCTCCGGCAGCAATGTGACACCGATGCGGTCACCGGGCACCGGCACGCCCTCCACGCCGGAGAACCAGCGGCGGCGCGCGGTCGGACCGCTGCTGGCGCAGGTCCAGGGCGGACGGATGCTGGGCGAGACCCCGGCGGCTCCCACACAGGTGTCGGCACCGCTGCTGCCCGGCGTCACCGGACCGCACCACGACTCCCAGAACGCGCTCACCACACCCGTGGTGGCCGGCGCCGCCGCCATGTCCCCGTTGATACGTCCGCTGACCGAGACCCCGCCGATCAGCCTGACCGCTTGGTCCATGGCACCCGAGGTCGTCGCTCCCGGCCTGGTCACCACGTCCGCCACGCCCCACCCCACCGGCACCCCCACACCGGCCACACCCCGCACCGCCCGCTGACCGGCCCCTGCGGACCGGCCCGCGAACCTGGTTGAATCCCGGGAAGGACCGCGCCCCCGGCACACACCGGACGCGGAGTCGACGAACCGCGGCCACCACCGACGCGCCGGGCCGCGGACAGCTGTGGGGAGAGCATGAACGAGGGGAAGCCCACGCAGAGCCCTTCGGGCCGACCGGACGCGGTCCCGCCGCCGGACGCCTCCGACACCGACGCCGACGGCGACTTCCGGCTCGGTGCGCCCGCGCCGGCGGTGCCGGGTGCCTCGGCCGAGGGCGACTTCGAGCTGAGGAAGCCGGAGGGCCCTGGCCTGGGCACGGCCTCCCCGGACGCCGCCGGGACGGCACCCGAGCCGGAGCGGCCTGCACCGGACGCCGCCGGGACGACACCCTCGCCGGAGCGGCCTGCACCGGACGCCGCCGGGGCCGAGGAGTCGTGGCCCGCCGCAGCGCCCGCCGCCCCTCCGGAGGGCCCCAGCCTGGGCACGGCCTCCCCGGACGCCGCCGGGACGACACCCGAGCCGGAGCGGTCCGCACCGGACGCCGCCGGGGCCAAGGAGCCGTGGCCCACCACGGCGCCCGCGCCCGCCGCCGCCTCGGCCCCCGCTGCCGCGCCCGCACCCGCTCCAGCTGCGGTCCCCGCCCCAGCCCTCTCCGCCGAGGAGCCGTGGCGCGTCACGGCGCCCGCGCCCGCCGCGCCCGCCGGCGCCCCCGCTCCAGCTGCGGCTCCCGCCCCAGCCCCCTCCGCCGAGGCCCCCAAGCCCCTGCATGACCCCGACCCCTACAGCACCCCGCCGTACGGCCGGCCGGGTCCCTGGGCCCCCGCACCGCCCGTCCAGCACCCGGCGACGACCCCCGCCCACGGCACGGCGATACCCGCCGTGCCGCAGACGGCCTTGGGCATGCCCGCACCGCACCCGACCCCACCGGCTCCCGTGGCGCCTGGGACGCACGAGGCGCACCGTGACTCCGAAGGAGGCGCACCCGCGCACGGCGCCCCTCCCGCGCACGGCGTCGCCCCGGCGCAAGCCGTGGCTTCCGCGCACGGTGTGCCCGCCGATCCCCGGACGGGCGCTCCCGGCGGTCCCGCGCCCGCGCTCGGGCCCGGCGAGTCCGCCCCCGCCGCCCCCGGCCCCTGGCAGCGCTACGACCCGTGGGCGGCGGCAGCAGCCGGTCCCTTGCAGCAGAGCGGCGCCGCGGTGCCCTCGCGGCAGCAGCGGAGCAAGCGGGCCAAGCGGGCACTGACCGGTGTGATGGTGCTGCTCGCCCTGGTGTCCGGGGTCGTCGGCGGGGCCGTGGGCGTCTATCTGGAGCGCAACGGCGGCATCGGGCAGGTGGAGTTGCCGCAGGCCGGGAAGGAGCCCGAGGGACGGGCCCCGGACAGCGTCGCGGGCATCGCCGCCCGGGCCCTGCCGAGCGTGGTCACCCTGCATGTCTCCGGCAGCGAGGAGTCGGGCACCGGCACCGGGTTCGTGCTCGACGACCGCGGCCACATCCTCACCAACAACCACGTCGTCGAGCCCGCCGGCGCGGACGGCGAGATCACCGTGACCTTCCACAGCGGCGACACCGCCGAGGCGGAGGTAGTCGGCCGGGACAGCGGCTACGACCTGGCCGTCGTCCGGGTGCGCGGCGTCAGCGGGCTGGAGCCGCTGCCGCTCGGCAACTCCGACAACGTCCAGGTCGGCGACCCGGTCGTCGCCATCGGCGCGCCCTTCGACCTGGCCGGCACCGTCACCTCGGGCATCATCTCCGCCAAGGAGCGCCCCATCACGGCCGGCGGCGAGAAGGGCGACGGCAGCGACGTCTCGTACGTCGACGCCCTCCAGACCGACGCGCCCATCAACCCCGGCAACTCCGGCGGACCGCTCCTGGACTCCCGCGCCCGGGTCATCGGCATCAACTCCGCCATCCGCTCCGCCGACACCGGCGGCGAGCTGGACGGCGGGCAGTCCGGCTCGATAGGTCTCGGCTTCGCCATCCCCATCAACCAGGGCAAGCGCGTCGCCGAGGAGCTGATCAACACCGGGAAGGCCACACATCCGGTGATCGGCGTCACCCTCGACATGAACTACACCGGCGACGGCGCCCGCGTCGGCACCAAGGGCAGCGACGGCGGCTCCGCGGTCACCGCGGGCGGCCCCGGCGACCGGGCGGGCATCGAGCCCGGTGACGTCATCACCGCGGTCGACGGCCAGCGCGTCCACTCCGGTGAGGAACTCATCGTCAAGACCCGTGCCCACCGGCCCGGCGACCGCCTGGAGCTGACCGTCCTGCGCGACGGCCGGAAGCGGACGATCTCCCTGGTGCTGGGATCGTCGGGGGACTGATCCGAGGACCCCTCAGGAAGTGACAGGAACCTCACAGACAGGACGCTTCCGTGCCTCCCACAAGGGCGGCGACCCGAAAACCGCTCAAATACACGCACTCGGAGGTCACGGGACGGTACCGGTCGGACAGGAACGGCGGGTACCGTGGATCCGGCCCGGACCACGGGAGGACATCGCAAGGAGCTTCAGGTGTTCAATGACATAGGACCGCTTGAGCTGGTGACGCTCATCGTCCTCGCCGTGCTCGTGTTCGGTCCGGACAAGCTCCCGAAGGTCATCCAGGACGTGACGCGCACGATCCGGAAGATCCGTGAGTTCTCGGAGAGCGCCAAGCAGGACATCCGGCAGGAACTGGGCCCGGAGTTCAAGGACTTCGAGTTCGAGGACCTCAACCCCAAGAACTTCCTCCGCAAGCAGCTGGACAACGAGGACCTGGGGCTGAAGGAGATCCGCAACGGCTTCGACCTGAAGAAGGAGATGGCCGAGGTCACGGACGCGGTCCACGGCCGCGAGTCCGAGGGCTCCTCCTCGTCCGCCGCTTCCTCCTCCTCGTCGTCCTCGGCCGCGTCGCCGTCCGGCGGCCGCGTCGACATGAGCAAGAAGACGGAGGACCGTCCGCCGTTCGACGCGGACGCCACCTGAGCCCGGCGCGCGCCGCGTCGCGCGCCCTTCGCACGGCCTGATCCCGTCCCTCGGGCGACTCACGCGCCGGGCGCGTTCCCGGCTGCCCCGACCGGTGTGGATATGCTGCCGAGTTGTTGTGCGGACCGTACGCAGATTCGCGACGCCGCCCGAAGGGGGGCGGGCGGACCGGTCCGACGAGAGCGAGGAGGCGTCCGGGCAGATGGAGACGACGAGTCGGTCAGTCGCGCAGGCGCCGGCCGCGGAGGGTGGACAACAGGTCCCCTCCGCCCGGCGTACGGTCGACGGCTACCTGCGGGCGTCCTTCCCGTGGTACGGCCTCGACGAGGCCTTCACGGGGCCGCGTTGGCTGATGCAGGTCGGCACGGCGGCCGACGGAGCCGTGGAGCACGGTTCGATCGGTCATGGGGACGAGCCCTCGGTACGGGCCGAGGCGACGGCGGAGGACCGTGAGCGGTTCGCGGTCGTGGTGACGGTGGCGGCGAACCCGGTGCGCCGCAGCGCGGACGGCACCGGGCTGCTGGAGGCCACCTCGGTGTCCTCGGCGGCGTGGCTGGCCGGGGTGGGGCTGCTGTCCTTCACCTGGCCGGGGCAGATGGACCACAGCCTGCGGGACGACTGGCTGGAGCAGCAGACCGAGACGGCGTGGGCCCTCGCCGACGACCTCGACGGTTCGGAGTGGTCGACGCTGTCCCTGCCGGTGGACGGGGTGCCCACGCCGTTCCACTACCGCGAGTCCGAGTTCGGCTGGGTGCTCGCCGGGTCCACGCAGGAAGGGGTCCATGTGGGCGCGTACGGCCGGGGGATGAGCGCGTACGGGCTGGGCTTCGCGATGGTCAAGGACATCGCCGCGTACGCCTAGGCGGACGCGGCGAAGGCAGCGCGCGGGAGCGTACGAGGAGGGGGCGCCGTCCGGCTGGACGGCGCCCCCTCCTGTCGTACACGGGCCGGAGCGCGCCGCGGCCTCGCTCGCGGGCTAGAACTTGTTCTTCGGGGTGATGCCCAGCGACAGCCCCGACAGGCCGCGCTGGCGCCCGCCCAGCTTGCCGGCGATGGCGCGCAGGGCGGCGCCGGCCGGGGAGGCGGGGTCGGTCAGGACGACCGGCTTGCCCTCGTCGCCGCCCTCGCGGAGGCGGACGTCGATCGGGATGGAGCCGAGTACCGGGACATTGGTGCCGGTGGTGCGGGTGAGGCCGTCGGCGACGAGCTGGCCGCCGCCGGTGCCGAAGACGTCGACCATCTCGCCGCAGTGCGGGCAGGGCAGGCCGGACATGTTCTCGACCACGCCGACGATCTTCTGGTGGGTCTGGACGGCGATGGAACCGGCCCGCTCGGCCACCTCGGCGGCCGCCTGCTGCGGGGTCGTCACGACCAGGATCTCGGCGTTCGGCACCAACTGGGCCACGGAGATGGCGATGTCGCCGGTGCCGGGCGGCAGGTCCAGGAGCAGCACGTCGAGGTCGCCCCAGTACACGTCCGCCAGGAACTGCTGGAGGGCGCGGTGGAGCATGGGGCCGCGCCAGACGACGGGGGCGTTGCCCGGGGTGAACATGCCGATGGAGATGACCTTCACGCCGTTCGCCGACGGCGGCATGATCATGTTCTCGACCTGGGTGGGACGGCCGTCGGCGCCCAGCATGCGGGGCACGGAGTGGCCGTAGATGTCGGCGTCGACGACACCGACCTTCAGGCCGTCCGCCGCCATCGCGGCCGCCAGGTTCACCGTCACCGACGACTTGCCGACGCCGCCCTTGCCGGAGGCCACCGCGTACACCCGGGTCAGGGAGCCGGGCTTGGCGAAGGGCACCTCGCGCTCGGTCTGGCCGCCGCGCAGCGCGGTCGCCAGCTCCTTGCGCTGCTCGTCGCTCATCACGTCCAGCGTGACGTCGACGCGGGTGACGCCCTCGACGCGGGAGACCGCCTCGGTGACGCGCTGGGTGATCGTGTCGCGCATCGGGCAGCCCGAGACCGTCAGGTACACGGTGACGGCGACCGCTCCGTCCGCCCCGATGTCCACCGACTTGACCATCCCGAGTTCGGTGATGGGGCGGTTGATCTCGGGGTCGTTCACCGTCGCCAGTGCTTCGCGCACCGCGTCTTCCGTAGCCATAGTGACGATGGTACGGCGCCGCACAGGGGCCCCGGGATGCCCGTCAGCGGTCGTCTACGTCACGTCCGGGCGACCGATCCGCCGGGAATACGCGGTGGCCGTCCTTCCCCTGGTGCGCCTCGGCCCGCTCCTCCAGCTCCCTCACCAGGTCCTGGAGCTCCGAGCGGATCCAGTCACGGGTCGCCACCTCGCCCAGGCCGATCCGCAGGGCCGCGATCTCCCGGGTCAGGTACTCGGTGTCCGCGATCGACCGCTCGTTCTGCTTGCGGTCCTGTTCGAGGTTGACCCGGTCGCGGTCGTCCTGCCGGTTCTGCGCGAGCAGGATCAGCGGGGCGGCGTAGGAGGCCTGGAGCGACAGCATCAGGGTCAGGAAGATGAACGGGTACTGGTCGAACCGCAGATCCCGCGGCGCGGACACGTTCCACAGCACCCACAGGATGATCACCACCGTCATCCAGACGATGAACCTGCCGGTGCCGAGGAAGCGCGCGATGCGCTCCGAGAGCCGCCCGAAGGCCTCCGGGTCCCATTCGGGCAGGATCCGCGGCCGCGGCGGGCGCGGCTGGTCCAGCCGGGCGCGGGGCCGGCTGGTCGCGGTGGCCCCGGCGGGCACGCGCTCGCGGGCGGTCTCCCGGGTCGTCTCCCGCTCAGGAGCCATGGGCGGCCGCCCCCTCGTCCAGGTGGAACTCGGTCTCGCGCCAGTCCTCCGGCAGCATGTGGTCCAGCACGTCGTCCACGGTGACCGCGCCGAGCAGCGAGCCCGACTCGTCCACCACGGGCGCCGCGACCATGTCGTACGTCGCGAAGAACCCGGCGACCACCGGCAGCGCGGCGTCCGGCGCGAGCGCCTGGAGGGCGTCGTCGACGAGCGAGCTGACCAGCGTGTACGGCGGGTCGCGCAGCAGCCGCTGGAAGTGCACGGTGCCCAGGTACTTGCCGGTCGGTGTCTCGTCGGGCGGGCGGCAGACGTAGACCTGGGCGGCGAGGGCGGGGGAGAGGTCGGGGTTGCGGACGCGGGCGAGGGCGTCGGCGACGGTGGCGTCCGGGCGCAGCACGATCGGCTCGGTCGTCATCAGACCGCCGGCGGTGTGCTCCTCGTACGACATCAGCCGCCGCATGTCGGCCGCGTCGGCGGGCTCCATCAGGCTCAGCAGCCGCTCCTGTTCCTCGGTCGGCAGCTCCGACAGCAGGTCGGCCGCGTCGTCCGGGTCCATCGCCTCCAGGACGTCGGCGGCGCGCTCCTCCTTCAGCTTGCCGAGGATCTCGATCTGGTCGTCCTCCGGCAGCTCCTCCAGGACGTCGGCCAGCCGGTCGTCGTCCAGCGCGGCGGCGACCTCGGCGCGCCGCTTGGGGGAGAGGTGGTGCAGCACGTTGGCCAGGTCGGCGGGGCGCAGCTGCTCGAAGGTGGCCAGCAGGTTCTCGGCGCCCTGCCCGTGCTCCTCCATCGAGAAACCGGTGACCGCCGACCACTCGACGGTCAGCGTCTCGCCCTTGGCCCGGCGGAAGGCACTGCCCTTGCGGCCCTTCCGTACGAACACCCGGTCGATCTCCCAGTCGCGGCGGGCCGGGAGCTGCTGCACCGACAGGTCGAGTACGGTCACCTCCTCGTCGCTCTCCACCAGCGTGACGCGCCGGTCCAGCAGCTCGCCGAAGACCAGCCGTTCGGTGGGCCGCTGCTCGAAGCGGCGGACGTTGAGCACACCGGTGGTGATGACCTGGCCGGACTCGATGCCGGTCACCCGGGTCATGGGCAGGAAGATCCGGCGGCGGGTGGCCAGTTCCACGACCAGTCCGAGCACCCGGGGAGGACGCCGGGCGACGCGCAGCATCACGACGAGGTCGCGCACCCGCCCGACCTGGTCGCCGGTGGGGTCGAAGACGGCGACGCCGGCGAGGTGCGAGACGAAGATCCGGGGGGCGCCCGCTGCCATGTTCCGCACCTTTCGATTCCGGAGCGCGTGTGTTGTCCGGGTTGCCCGTTCGGGTGGCCTTCAGGCTAGCCCGTCCCGGTCGGATACGCCCTGGTGAGCGGTCCGGACGGTCTGGCTCAGCCGCCCCCCGCGGGCCCCGGTACTCTGCGGTACGCCGACCGGACCCCCGTCAGAAAGGCAGCCCCACCTGTGACTGCGATCCCCCAGGGCCGTACCCGCCGGGCCACGCTGATGAGCGCGCTGTGCGCGCTGGTGGTGACAGGCGTGGGGCTGACGGGATGCGGTGGCGAGGACCCGGACGCGGGCACCAACGGCGTGGGCAGGCTGGCCCCCGAGAAGATCCAGACGAAGACCCGGGCGGCCGCGGAGTCCGCCGCGGCGGTACGGCTGTCCGGGACCGTGGTCACCAGCGGGCGCACTTACAAGCTCGACATGCGGCTGAAGGCCGACGGCGGCACCGGCTCGGTCACCGCCGACGGCGCGGCGTTCCAGCTGCTGCGGGTCGGCGAGGAGCTGTATCTGAAGGCGGACACGGCGTTCTGGAACCCCGAGGGCGGCGAGGGCGACGCGGCCGCCGCGGACAAGCTCGACGACAAGTACGTCAAGGTGCCCGAGGGCGACCCCTCCTACCAGCGGTTCAGCGGCTTCACCGACAAGGACGTACTGCTCGACGGCCTGCTCACCCTGCACGGCACGCTGGCGACCGACGGCCACCACGAGCAGGCGGGCATACGCACCATCCGCATCTCCGGCGACAAGGGTTCCGGCGGCACCCTCGACGTCTCCCTGGAGGGCAAGCCGTACCCGCTGCGCCTGGTCCGCGGCGGCGGCGCGGGCACGCTGACCTTCTCGTCCTGGGGCGAGGACTTCGCCCTGTCCGAGCCGAAGAAGAGCGAGACGGTGGACTACGGCAAGCAGCTGCCGACGTCGTAGCGGCGCGTCCGAGGCCGCGGTGGCCGATCCGCGGCTGTGGTCACTTGCGCTTGCGTCGCTTCAGCAGCAGCCGCGGCAGGGCCGCCGGGATCGGGCGGCGGGTGGTCGCCGGGCTGGGCAGCGGGGCCTCGGCGAGGGACTCCGCCGGCAGCGGCAGGGTCGTGCCGGTCGGCTCCAGCCGCAGCACCCGGCACTCACGGCGCCAGCGCTCCGGCATCGCCTCGCCGTCGGGCGCGTTCAGCCGCTTGCCCTTCAGCTCGGCGACCGCGGCCTCCCACGCCTCGGAGCCCGGCGCCAGTTCGGCCACCGTGGCGGTCCATACGACCACCCGGCCGCCCTTGTCCTTGCTGCGCACCGTCACCTCGGCCGTGACGCCGTCGGCCAGTCCGGGCAGCGGCTGCTCGCCCGGTCCGTCGCCGACCACACAGGCGGCGCCGTCCTGCCAGGCGTGCCAGAGCGCACGGGCGGGGACGCCGGGCCCCTTGACCCAGACGAGGCCGGACTTCTTGGTGGCCTCCTCGACGAGGGCCCGGTCGAGCAGCTCGGTTGTCATGGGCCCAGCCTATCCAGGCCGGACCGGAGCAGGTGGGGCCGCTCCGGACGGCCCAGGGCGCCCGGAGGCGGCTCAGAGCCAGCCGTTGCGCTTCAGGGTGCGGTGGATGCCGAGACAGATCACCGCGGTGATGCCGAGGACCATCGGGTAGCCGAACCGCCAGCGCAGTTCGGGCATGTGGTCGAAGTTCATGCCGTACACCCCGCACACCATGGTCGGCACGGCGATGATCGCCGCCCAGGAGGTGATCTTGCGCATGTCCTCGTTCTGGGCCACGGACGCCTGCGCGAGGTTGGCCTGGAGGATGGAGTTCAGCAGTTCGTCGAAGCCCATGACCTGCTCCTGCACGCGGACCAGGTGGTCGGCGACGTCCCGGAAGTACTTCTGGATGTCCGGGTCGATCAGCCGCATGGGCCGCTCGCTGAGCAGTTGCAGCGGCCGCACCAGCGGCGCCACGGCCCGCTTGAACTCCAGCACCTCGCGCTTGAGTTGGTAGATCCGGCCGGCGTCGGTGCCGCGCGGGGTGCCCTTGCGGCCCGGCGAGAACACCTCGGTCTCCACCTCGTCGATGTCGTCCTGCACGGCGTGGGCGACCGCGAGGTAACCGTCGACGACATGGTCGGCGATGGCGTGCAGCACGGCCGAGGGGCCCTTCGCCAGCAGTTCGGGGTCGTCCTGGAGGCGGTGCCGCAGTCCGCGCAGCGAGCCCTGGCCGCCGTGCCGGACGGTGATGAAGAAGTCCTGGCCGGTGAAGCACATGACCTCGCCGGTCTCGACGACCTCGCTGTTGGCGGTGAGTTCGTCGTGCTCGACGTAGTGGATGGTCTTGAAGACGGTGAAGAGGGAGTCGTCGTAGCGCTCCAGCTTGGGCCGCTGGTGGGCCTGGACCGCGTCCTCCACGGCCAGCGGGTGCAGCCCGAACTCGCTGGCGATCCCGGCGAATTCGGCCTCGGTCGGCTCGTGCAGCCCGATCCAGACGAAGCCGCCGTCGCGGCGCACCTGGCGCATCGCCTCCTGCGGCGTCAGCGGCCGGGCGGTCGGCACCCGGGCGCCGTCGCGGTAGACGGCGCAGTCGACGACGGCGGAGGCGGTCGCCGGGTCACGGGTGGTGTCGTAGGTGCCGGTGTCCTTGCGCAGCGCGGGACGGGACGGACGCACGGCGGCGCGCAGGTCGCGAATCATCGACATGGGCAGGCTCCTTCGCAACGGGCAACGAATGACCGCCGGCAACGGGTGGAACTACCCGGAATGGGGACGTCCTGACTGCGGATGTTTGGCACGTCCACAAAGCGGGGAGCACCGCACCGTTGCGGTGGCGAGCTTCGTCACTGAGTCAGCTGCTGATGCAGACCAGACAGATCAGACAAATCAGATGAGGCGAAACGAAGTGCTCTTCCGGATGAAGACGCGCACGCGAGAGGCGGCCGCCAGCTAGAGCCAGAGCTGCGTCAGTAGCCGGAAGAACCGGTGGTACTGCACGGTCGACTTCGATCCATGACAGCCCCACCTCCTCCGGCCGGTCCCTGGTGAGGGACGATCCCAACCCTCTTAAGGGTTCCCGTGGCGTCGGGACTTAGACCGCGACGCTTCTGCGTGCTGCCCGACCACCGGCCAAGAGTATCAGCCGGTCGAAGTGTCAAGGCGCTGCTTTGCCCGTACCTGACGAGTTCTATGCTCGCCGCATGGCTGATGTTCTTCCTTTGGTCGAGGCCCGGTTGCGTACCGCGCTCGGCGAGCCCGACGCCCGCGCCGCCGTCACCTTCCTCGGCACGGACCGCATCGAGGTGCTGCGCTTCCAGGCCTCCGGCCCCGAAGGAGCCATCGTCCGCTACGCCACCCTCGGCATGTCCGCCCAGCCCATGACGGACCCCACCGCGATGCTCGCCGACCCGGTCAAGGGACCCCGCGTCGAGCTGGTGCTGTCCGTGCGCGCCGGGCTGGCCGACACCGGCAAGGTGCTCCGCCCGCTCGCCGTGCTCGCCGCGTCCCCGCAGGTCGAGGGCGTGGTCGTGGCCCCGGGCGCCTCGCTGGACGTGGGCGAGCCGCTGTGGCCCGGCGCCACGTTCACCTCGGTGCTGGTCGCCGAGCCGGGCGGCCTGGTCGAGGACCTGGAGCTGGACGCGCCGATGGACCCGGTGCGGTTCCTGCCGCTGTTGCCGATGACGCCCAACGAGGCCGCCTGGAAGCGGGTGCACGGCGCCCAGGCCCTCCAGGAGCGCTGGCTCACGCACGGGACGGACCTGCGGGATCCGCTGCGCACCTCCGTCCCGCTCGGGTGACGGATCTCACCAACCTCCGCCCCGTGGGCCTCGGGTGACGAGGGTTCAGTCGGCGAAGACCCCGACCCCGTCCTCCGTGGCGTGCCGCGGCTGAAGCTCCTCCGCCTCGTGGCCGAGGGCCTTGCGCCGTACGGCGACCACCGCCGCGCCCGCCACCGCCGTGACCGCGGCGACCACGAACGGGATGTGGACGTCGGTCCACTCCTCGATCTTCGGTGCGAAGTAGGGAGCGGCCGCCGCCGCGAACCAGCGGACGAAGTTGTAGCCCGCGCTCGCCACCGGGCGCGGCGCGTTCGACACGCCGAGCGCCAGCTCGGTGTAGACGGTGTTGTTCACTCCGATGAAGGCGCCCGACAGGATCGTGCAGACGACGGCCGTGGTGTGGTCGCCGTAGCCGAGCACGAGGACGTCGGCGGCGAGCAGCACCAGGGAGCCGCCGAGCACCTTCAGCGAACCGAGGCGCTTTTGCATCCGGGGCGCCACGATCACCGAGAAGACCGCGAGCAGCACACCCCAGGCGAAGAACACGGCACCCGACTTGTACGGCGTCATGTCCAGCACGAAGGGGGTGAAGGCCAGCACGGTGAAGAACGTGTAGTTGTAGAAGAACGCCGAGACGGCCGCCGTGGCGAGGCCGCCGTGGCCGAGCGCCCGGATCGGGTCGAGCAGCGCGGTCCTGCGGGCCGGCTTCGGCTGTTCCTTCAGGAACGCGGTGATGCACAGGAAGCCGACCGCCATCAGGAACGCGGTGCCGAAGAACGGGTAGCGCCAGCTGGCGTCGCCGAGCAGGGCGCCGAGCAGCGGGCCGCACGCCATGCCGAGGCCGAGCGCGGACTCGTACAGCAGGATCGCCGCCGCGCTGCCGCCGGCCGCCGCGCCGACGATGACCGCGAGGGCCGTCGAGACGAAGAGCGCGTTGCCGAGGCCCCAGCCGGCCCGGAAGCCGACGAGTTCGCCCACCGAGCCGGAGGTGCCGGACAGGCCGGCGAAGACCACGACCAGCGCGAGGCCGAGCAGCAGGGTCCTGCGGCCGCCGATCCGGCTGGAGACGTATCCGGTGAGCAGCATCGCGACGGCGGTGATCAGGAAGTACGAGGTGAAGAGCAGGGAGACCTGGCCGGCGGTGGCGTCGAGGCCCTCGGCGATGGACGGCAGGATCGGGTCGACGAGTCCGATGCCCATGAAGGCGACGACGGATGCGCCGGCGGTGGCCCAGACGGCCTTCGGCTGCCGCAGGAGGCTGCCCGCTCCCGCGTCGATGGGGTCCATGGTCGCTCCGGATCCGGACGACGTCCGACGAGGAGATGGTTGGTGTATGCACACGGTAAGTTAGAGCGACTAATAAATGCAACATACATCTATGTTTCCGCGTGCGGCGTTCCGTCCGGACGGGTGATCGTCCTTGACGTGACGGAGCGGGGGTAGGACCGTGGGGCTCTATGAGGGGCGAACCCAGTTGCCCGAAGTGCGGTGGCCGGGTCAGGGCGCCCGGTCTCTTTGCCGACTCCTGGCAGTGCGATGTCCATGGCGCGGTCTATCCGCTGCAGCCCGTGGTCCCGCCCAGCGTCGACGCCCTCGCCGTCGCGGTGCGTCGGGCGCAGGTGCCGGTCTGGATGCCGTGGCCGCTGCCGATCGGCTGGCTCTACACGGGTGTGCTCTGCGCGGGTGACGACCGCAGTGGCGGCCGCGCCACCGCGCTGGCCTGCTCGGGGCCCAGTCCGCTCGGCGGGGTCGGTGAACTCGTGCTGGTGGCCGAGGAGCTCGGCGTCGGACTCGGCGCGCGGTACGCCGGTGTCGACGGGCCGGACCCGGGGCCGTATGTGAACGTCGAGAAGCCGCCGCAGGCGAAGGTCCTCGCCGCCGGCCGTCCCACCCCGCTCTGGCACGTCTCCGGCACCCCCGACGACCGCGCGGTGTTCGCGGGCGAGGCGCGGGGGCTGTGGCTGTGGGCCGTGGTCTGGCCCGAGCAGTCGGGGCTGCTGATGTACGACGAGCTGGTGCTGACGGATCTGCGGGACGCGGGGGCGGAGATGGAGCTGGTGCCCTGCGGGGCGCTGTCGCCGCGCCTGCTCTCGCCGTGACGGTGCGGAGCTGAGGGCGGTGCGGCGGTGAGGGGCCGGTGCGGCGCTGAGGGGCCGCCGACATCCTGGCGGGTTGCCGGTGTCCGTAGGTGTCCGTAGGTGTCCTGAGGTGGCCGTCGGTGGCCTTCAGGGGGCGGTGGCGTTACCCGGGTGTAAAGGGCGCATGCCGGGAGCGGGTGTGACATCGGGGTGTCGGTTGAGGCTATCCTTGGGTGTCCCCTTCCGTACCGTCACCGCCTGGAGTCCGCGTCGTGCGCATAGACCTGCACAGCCACTCCACCGCTTCCGACGGCACGGACACCCCCGCTGAGCTGGTGCGCAACGCCGCCGCGGCCAAGCTGGACGTCGTCGCGCTGACGGACCACGACACCACCCGCGGGTACGCCGAGGCGATCGCCGCGCTGCCCGAGGGGCTGACCCTGGTCACCGGCGCCGAGCTGTCCTGCCGGATCGACGGCGTCAGCATGCACATGCTGGCCTACCTCTTCGATCCCGAGGAGCCCGCACTGCTCGCCGAGCGTGAGCTGGTGCGCGACGACCGGGTGCCCCGGGCCAAGGGCATGGTCTCCCGGCTGAACCAGCTGGGCGTGCCGGTCACCTGGGAGCAGGTGGCGCGGATCGCCGGGGACGGTTCCGTGGGGCGGCCGCACGTCGCCTCCGCGCTGGTCGAACTGGGCGTCGTACCGACCGTGGGCGACGCGTTCACCCAGGAGTGGCTGGCCGACGGCGGCCGGGCCTTCGTCGAGAAGCACGAGACCGACCCCTTCGAGGCCATCCGGCTGATCAAGGGCGCGGGCGGCGTCGCGGTGTTCGCCCATCCCGCGGCCGCCAAGCGCGGTCGTACGGTCCCGGAGTCCGCGATCGCCGAGATGGCCGCCGCCGGCCTCGACGGCATCGAGGTCGACCACATGGACCACGACCCGGACACCCGGGCGCGGCTGCGCGGCCTGGCGAAGGAGCTGGGACTGCTGGTCACCGGCTCCAGCGACTACCACGGCAGCCGCAAGACCTGTGTGCTCGGCGAGTACACCACCGACCCCGAGGTCTACGGGGAGATCACCCGGCGGGCGACCGGGGCGTTCCCGGTGCCGGGGACCGGCGGAGCGATCTGAGGGAGCGTCCCGCTCCCCGTTCCCCGCTCACGCCCGTACTTCCTTCTTTCAGCGCAAGGCTCGTAGCTCCCCCATGTTCGACATCGCCGTCTTCGGCTCCCTGTTCCTCACTCTTTTTGTCATCATGGATCCCCCTGGGATCACCCCGATCTTCCTCGCCCTGACGGCCGGGCGGCCCGCCAAGG
Source organism: Streptomyces sp. NPDC001532 (assembly GCF_040298625.1). Lineage (NCBI taxonomy): Bacteria > Bacillati > Actinomycetota > Actinomycetes > Kitasatosporales > Streptomycetaceae > Streptomyces > Streptomyces sp. NPDC001532. Next base: position 4,111 of record NZ_JBEPAL010000039.1, on the reverse strand, counting down.
TGCAGAAGCGGATGGCCTTCCAGGCCGTCTGTGTCGCCGGCGGTGTGATCACCGTCTTCGGTCTCCTCGGCCACCAGATCCTCGACTACCTGCATGTGTCCGTGCCGGCCCTGATGATCGCCGGTGGACTGCTGCTCCTGCTCATCGCGCTCGACCTGCTCACCGGCAAGACCGACGAGCCCAAGCAGACCAAGGACGTCAACGTCGCCCTGGTGCCGCTGGGCATGCCGCTGCTGGCGGGTCCGGGTGCGATCGTCTCCGTCATCCTCGCCGTGCAGAAGGCCGACAGCGTCGGCATGCAGGTGTCGGTGTGGTCGGCGATCCTCGCCATCCATGTCGTGCTGTGGCTGGTGATGCGTTACTCGCTGCTGATCATCCGGGTCATCAAGGACGGCGGTGTGGTCCTGGTGACCAGGCTCGCGGGCATGATGCTGTCCGCGATCGCCGTGCAGCAGATCATCAACGGTGTCACCCAGGTGATCCAGGCGAGTTGAGCAGGGCGAGTCGAGTATGAGGAAGCCCCCGTCCGGCGCTGCCGGGGCGGGGGCTTCGAAGCGTGTGTGCGAGGTCCGCGTTATGAGGCCGGGGTGTCGGCCGGGCGGATCCACAGGCGCTGGCCGATCGCGGCGGCCTGCTGAACGATCCGGTTGACGGAGGCGGCGTCCACGACGGTGGTGTCCACGGGCGTGCCGTCGACGTCGTCGAGTCGCAGAATCTCGAAGCGCATGGCTTCTCCCTTCGTCTGGTCATCCTCCCTGAGGAGAACTACTGGTGGAGGGCGCATGGGGCGACAGTGCCCCGTGTTCCGTACCTATGCAACGCGATGTCTGTTACAAACATTCCCTACGCTAAAGAAATTTTTCGAACGACTAATTACTGACGCGTAAGCAAGTGGGTGATCATTCCGGGACCGACCGGGACCGGTTGTGTTCGCAGCGTGACGACCGGGACAATGGAGGCGATGAACGACGACCTGGCGGCCCTGGCCGCCCGCCTCGACCGAACGAACGAGCTGCTCCAGCGCATGCTCGCCGAGGTGGCGAAGACGCCCTCGACCCACGCGATCTTCGTCGACGCCGGGTACCTCTACGCGGCGGCGGGACGCCTGGTCGCCGGCACCGAGGACCGGCGGGCCTTCGACCTGGACGCCGAAGGGCTGATCGACGCCCTCATCGACCGGGCCCGCACCGTCTTCGCCGACAGCCGGCTGCTGCGCGTCTACTGGTACGACGGCGCCCGACGCCGGATCCACACCGCCGAGCAGCAGACCATCGCCGAGCTGCCCGACGTCAAGGTCCGGCTCGGCAACCTCAACGCCAACAACCAGCAGAAGGGCGTCGACTCCCTGATCCGGACCGACCTGGAGTCCCTGGCCCGGCACCGGGCGATCAGCGACGCCGCCCTGCTCGGCGGCGACGAGGACCTGGTCTCCGCCGTCGAGGCGGCGCAGGGCTACGGCGCGCGGGTGCACCTGTGGGGCATCGAGGCACCCGAGGGCCGCAACCAGGCGGAGCCGCTGCTCTGGGAGGTCGACAGCCAGCGCACCCTCGACCTGGACTTCTTCAAGCCGTACGTCTCCCGGCGCACCGCCGCCGCCTTCGACACCGCCGGCGCCGCCCGCCCCACCCGGGAGGACGTGCGCTTCGTCGGCGCCCAGATCGCCGCGAAGTGGCTGGCCGCGCGAGGCCGTGAGGCCCTGGTCGAGCTGCTGCCCGGACACCCCTACCTGCCCGGCTCGGTCGACCAGGACCTGCTGGTCGAGGCGGAGGGCATCCTCCAGTACTCCCTGCGCGGGCAGGCGGACCTGCGGCGGGCGCTGCGCGACGGCTTCTGGGTGCACCTCCAGACGCAGTACTAGCGGGCGTGCCGCGGCCGGGGCGGCCACGAGGGCAGGCTGCGGTGGGACTGGTGGCTGGTGACTGGTGGTGGCGGTAGTGGCGGGAGTCGCTGCGGCTCACTGGCCGGCCGGGTGCCGGTCCCAGAAGTCGGCCACCGCGCGGGCCGTCGGCAGCGGGCGGTCCAGGTTCGGGGAGTGCTCCGCACCCGTCACGACCGTGCGATGCGCGCCCAGCCGCAGCGCCATCCCGTCCAGCAGCGGCACCGGCCAGGTGCCGTCCCGGACACCGGACAGCACATGGCACGGCAGCCGTACGGCCGCAAGCTCGCCGACCCGGTCCGGCTCGGCGCACAACTGCCCGCCCGTGGCCGTCAGCTGGGCGGGTGAGTGGCCCAGCCAGCGGCGGCGCAGCTGCTCCGGACCGCCCAGACCACGCGCCGGACCGCCGACGTCCTCCGGTGCGCCCATGGCCAGGATCGCCTCCCACACCTCGGCCATCGTCATCACCGCCAGCGCGTCCCGCAGCAATCGCACCCGCTGCCGCTGCGACTCCGAGATCTCGGCCGGGCCCGAGGAGACCAGGGTGAGCGACACGAAGGGGGAGCGGTCGCGGAGGACGGCAGCGCGGGCGATCTGCCCGCCGAGCGAGTGGCCGAGGAGATGCACCGGCGTGCCGAGGGCCTCGGTCTGAGCCAGGACGTCCTGCGCCAACTCGGCCTGTTGGTAAGCCGATTCGTCGTCCGACGGCCCCTTCGACTCGTACTGCCCGCGCCCGTCCACGGCGATCGTCCGGTACCCGCGCACGGCCAGCGGCTCGTGCATCAGATGGAAGTCCTCCTTGCTGCCGGTGAACCCCGGCAGCAGCAGCGCGACACCGCGCTGCGCCACACCGGGAGCCACGGGCACGTCCACCACGGCGAAGTCACCGCGGGCGGTCCGCAGGGGATAGGAACGGGCGCCCGGGGGAGGGGCGAGGGGGGTGGGGGTGGTCACGGGGGGAGGGTAGCGGGGCGGGGCGGTGGGGCGGTGGGGCCCGGGGTGGGTGGGGGCGTGCGGGGGCGTTCGGGGAGGTGTGGGGGTGCGCTGGGGGCCCGGTGCGTGGGGTGCATGGGGGCGGGAACGCCGACGGCCCGGCCCACATGTGGTGGGCCGGGCCCTCGTACGGCAGGTGCGGTCAGCTGTCCGCGGGCTCCGCGGCGGCCGTGGCCTTGCGGGTGCGGCGGACCCTCGGCTTGGCCTCCGTCGCCTCCGCGGTGGCGGCGGCCGGGACCGTCGCCTTACGGGTGCGGCGCGGCTTGGCCTCCGGCTCGTCGGCGGCCTGTGCCGGGATCTCGGCCGTCGCGCTCGCCGCGGTCTTGCGGGTGCGCTTCGGCTTGGCCTCGGCCTCCGGGGCGTCCGTGATGGCGGGGGCCTCGGCGGTCTTCCGGGTACGGCGGGCCTTCGGCTTGGCCTCGGTGCCCTCGGCGGTGTCGACCGCGGCTTCCGCCGTGGCCGCCGGGGCGGTCGCGCTCGCCGCGGTCTTGCGGGTGCGGCGCGGCTTGGCCTCGGCCTCCGGGGCCTCCGTGGTGGCGGGGGCCTCGGCGGTCTTCCGGGTACGGCGGGCCTTCGGCTTCGCCTCCGCGCCCTCGGCCGTGTCCACGGCGGTGACCTCGGCGGCCTCCACCGGCTCGGCGGCCTTACGGGTACGACGGGTCCTCGGCTTGGCCTCGACCGTCTCGACCGTCTCGGCCGTCTGTGCCGTGTCCACAGCGGCGACCTCCGCGGCCTCCACCGGCTCGGCGGCCTTACGGGTACGACGGGTCCTCGGCTTGGTTTCGGTGGCCTCGGCCGTGTCGACCGCGGTCTCCGCCGGGGCGGCGGTCTTGCGGGTGCGGCGCGGCTTGGCCTCCGGCGCCTCGACGACGGCGGCCTCGACGACGGTCTCGACGGGGGCCGGGGCCTCGGCAGGCTCCGGTGCCGTCACGGCGGCCGTCTGCTCGACGGCCGGCGCGGTCTCGGCGGACCGGCGGGTACGGCGGCGGCGCGGCTGTGCCGGGGCCTCCGGCGCGTCCAGCGTGCCCGGACCCTCGGCCGTGGTCACCGCGGCCTCGGCGGCGGGAGCCACCGCCTCGACGGTCGCCGCCGGCTGCGCCGGGGCTCCGTTGCGGGTGCGGCGACGGCGGCGCGGGGTGCGCGGCGCCACGGACTTCCTGACGATACGTCAGGGCGTGTCCCGGCGGACACTGCCCGGGGAACTGCTCACCGCCCGCACGGGCATCACCGTGTCCGCGCGCG